>CAYRHS010000263.1:0-1587 GCA_964424125.1 uncultured Burkholderiales bacterium | reverse complement strand
GGTCGCTGTAGCGCTCCACCCCAGAGTTGCGGACCGTCCCGTCGAGTGCGCTTCGGACTTCGAGGCGGCCCGACCAGTTCACGGGGACCAGGGTCGTCTCGAGCGCGGCGAGATGCGGGTCGGCGATGCTCACGATGCGACGTTGTGTGACGTCGACGATCCTCCCGGCGGGGTCACGCAGCTCGCTCCGGCGGGTCAGCACGCCGCGCTGAATGTCGAGCTCGAGGTGGTGGGAGACGATCTCGGTGTCCGCCTCGCCGAACCAGGGCCCGTCGCCGGCTCGGAAGGTGAGCGGGAGCCAGTTGGGGACGTTGACGAGGCTCTCGTTCTCGACCAGGCGGCCCGATACCTCTGTCGTCAGCCGGTTGTAGATCCCCGCGACGTAGGTCCCCGGGTAGTGCACGCCGTCCGCGGCGGCTTCGGGTGCGCAGCCGCGGGTCGCGAAGAAGCCGTTCCCGAGCGTGCAGAGGGCTTCGCGCAGCCCCTCTTGGTCGGGATCGAAACCCTCGTAGGTCAGGAGCCAGGGGTTCATGGACGACGACCGTGCGCGCACAGAAGTGGGTGCGCTCCGGTGCAGGACGACCTCCGGTCTGGGGCGGGGCCCATATCGTGGCATTCGCGCCGCGCCGATTGCTACCCAGGGATCGTGCAGACGAGCCCTGGACGCGGGGCCGTTCTGGCGCCCATCATGGCGTGCGACGGCGTACCCAGCCTCCGGCCCCGGGATCGTCGTCACGCAGGCCGACGTTTGTCGCAGACTCGTCGTCGGTACGTTTGCACCAAGCGAACCAAAGGCGAGCCGGCCGATCGGGCAGGCAGGACGAGGGGGAGAGGAGCCGCGATGAGCACGGGGCTCGACCTCGAGACGCTCGAGATGACGCTCGACGCGATCGGCGAGTTCGCACATCGCGAGCTTCCTGACGGCTTGCTGATCGAGCTCGACGAGCGCGACGAGTACCCGGCGGAGATCGTCGCCAAGATGTGCAGCCAGGAGCTGGGCATTCAGCTTCTGTTCATCCCCGAGGAGTTCAACGGGATGGGGGGCGGCACCTTCGACGTGTATCGCGTCTGCGAGCGGATGGCCGCGATCGACCTCGGGGTCGCTACCGCGGTGCTCGCCACCTTCCTCGGCAGCGACCCCATCACCGTGGGCGGCACCCCCGAGCAACAGAAGCACTGGATGACCCGGATCGCTGACGAGGGCCTGCTCATGGCGTACGGGGCCACCGAGCCCGAGGCCGGGAGCGACCTGGCGGCGATGAAGACCACGGCGACGCCGGTCCAGGAGGACGGCCAGGTGGTCGGCTACGTGCTTGAGGGCAAGAAGCAGTGGATCAGCAACGGCGGGGTCGCCGACCTCTACTCGATTCTGGCGCTCGCGCCGGGCGGACCGAGTTGGTTCGTCCTCGAGGCCGGCGTGGACGGGTTCAGCCACGGCAAGCACGAGGACAAGCACGGCATCCGGCTCAGCAACACGGCCGCGCTCTTCCTCGACGGCGTGCGCGTCGACCCCGACCGTCTGCTCGGCGGGGTGGAAGGACAGGGTCTGCTCCAGGCCCAGGCTGTGTTCGGCTACACGCGTCTCAT
>CAYRHS010000262.1:0-1593 GCA_964424125.1 uncultured Burkholderiales bacterium | reverse complement strand
CGACGTCGGTGATCGGCGTGTGGCCGGCGAGCGCGGTAACGAGTACGCGCTCGGCCGCGTCGCCCGATCGCGTGTCGACGAACCGCCGGTACCAGGCGGCGAGCCGGACAGGCTCGACGTCACCGCCCTCGAAGGGATGCAGCGGGAACCGGGGTGGGCGATTGCGGGTGTCACGGGCGACGAACGCGAGGCCGTGCACGAGCGCGAGCGCCCGATCCCGCGCATCGAGGTCCGGGAGCAGATTCGCCATCGCGACGAGGACCGTGAGGCCGGGTCCCCATCCCCGGTCGCGGTAGCGGGTCCCGAACTCGACGCCCCGCCTCACGATCTCGGCTGAGGGAGCTCCCGCGTCGAGGAGGCCCAGCACCGACTTGGCGATGACGAGCGTGAGCCCCTCTTCGAGGCCGTCGTCCAGACGACGCCACAGATGCTCGACGGGGTCGCCCGTCGGGCGTTCGGCCACGAACACGTCGTCCCCTTCCACGAGAACGTCGAAGGCGCGCGCGTCGTCCGCGAACGGGTCGAGGGTGCAGCCCGTGGCCAGGTCGAAACGGGCGTGATGCCAATGGCAGGTCACGAGGCCCGCCTCGACCGTTCCCTGACGGAGCGGGAAGCCCATGTGTGGGCAGCGATCCTCGATCGCCCACGGCCGACCCTCGTGCCAGAACACGACGACGGGGAGCGCGCCCACCTTGACCGTCGCGCTGCCGGCGTCCCGGAGCGCGGCGACGGTTCCGACCCTGACCCGGCTCGTCTCGGCCACGCCGACGACGGTAGAGCCTCGGGTGCGCTCGCTGCCCGCGGTTCCGCAGGGGCGAGGGCCGGATGCCGGAGCAGCCCTCAGGCGTCGAAGTCCAGCCGTTCCGGATGGGAGTAGACGTTGAAATCGCCGCCCCGGAGGAACCCGACGAGGGTGATCCCGAAACGCTCGGCGGTCTCGACCGCGAGCGTCGAAGGCGCGGAGATCGCCATGACGACCGGGATCGCGCCGGCGGCCGCCTTTTGGACGATCTCGAAACCCAGTCGCCCCGACACCATCAGCACCCGCCCGACGAGCGGCAGCGTGCCCGCGAGGAGCGCGTGCCCGATGATCTTGTCGACCGCGTTGTGACGACCGACGTCCTCACGTACGACGAGCAGCTCGCCATCGGCGTCGAACAACCCGGCCGCGTGCAGCCCGCCCGTGCGGTCGAAGACCGCCTGCTCGCGACGTAGACCCTCCGCGAACGCGGGCAGGTGGGAGGCAGCCAGCTGTGGTCCGGGTCCGACGGGCGCGCAACGAGTCTCCAGGTCGTCGAGCGTTGCCTTCCCGCACACGCCGCAGGCCGCCGTAGCGGCGAAGCGGCGCGTGAAGGCCCCGGGGTCGACGATCCGACACAGCCCGACCGTCACGATGTTGTCGCGGCGATGGCCGGCCCAACCGTCGTCGCAGCGGCGGATCGTGCGCACGTCGTCGGCCTCGACGAGACCCTCGGCGAAGAGGAATCCGGCGGCGAGTTCGAAGTCGTGCCCCGGAGTCCGCATGGTGACCGCCGCGCTCACGGGCTCCTGACCCGGGCCGACGACCCGGATCTCGAGCGGCTCCTCGGTGGC
>CAYRHS010000261.1:0-1730 GCA_964424125.1 uncultured Burkholderiales bacterium | reverse complement strand
GAGCTCGACGAGCGTCGTGCCGCGACACCCCCGCGCCCGGACGACAGCGAGACGTCGGCGGACACGCGCGCTCATCCCACGACCTCCACGCCGACGACGAACGGCGAGGTGAGCGTGGGGTCGACCGCCACCGTGGGCCACGTCCCGCCGACCGGGGACCCGTCGTCGACGCTGAGCTCCCACGTTCCGTGGGGCAGGGCGGCCCGGACCGTGCCCAGCTCGTCGGTGGTCCCCAGCTGGTACTCGGCTCCAGTATCGCAGCCGGTGTCGACGTCGTGGCTCGCCCGCACGCTGACCCCGACGAGCGGTGCGCCGCCTTCGGTGACGGAGATCTCGACCGTGGGCACCTCGACGGTCGTGCTCGCGGTGCCGCCGGGTTCGACCGGTACCACGGGATCGCGCTGACCACCCGGCCAGTAGGGCCCACCGAGCGCAAGGTCCTCGCCTTCGGCATCGGCGTCAGCGCACGCCCCGGCCCAGACCTGGTAGCCGTCGGCGAACGGGAAGAGATCCGGGAGCGAGCGACTGGTCCCGGTGCCCGTGACGGCTTGCGTCCCGAGGGGAAGCAGGCCGCTGTTGCCGAGGGTGAGCGGGAGGTCTGTCGGCAGCGCGCCGCCTTCCGGAGCGACCAACGTGACGTTGATGGTCGCGGCCCGGTCGTAGTCGAACTGGACCGAGCTGACGGTTCCCGCGCTCACGCTCACGATCTGCGACGGCGTCGGCTCCTCCTGGCGGTCGACGAAGCCCGCAGTGCCGAGCGACACCGTGTAGCTCCCTGGGGTGAGACCGGCGAAGAAGGCACAGCCCACCTCGTCGTTGTCGTTGATGGTGACCTGGACCGGCGGGTTGTCCGGACCGGTCACGGTGACGGGGTGTCCGTATCCGGGACCCGCGTCGCGATCGAACACTCTGACTGCGATGTTGCCGAGTGTCGGGTCGAACGAACCGACGGGAGGCGAGAGCACCGTCTCCGCCTTGACCGGATCGATGCTCCCCATGGCGTTCCACTCGACGCGCACGACGACCCGCAAGAGGCGGGGGTCGAGGCCGCTGGTGGCGCTGACATCGCACGCGCCCTGGGTGGACTGCTGGTCGACCCAGGTGATGTCCCGGATCACGTCGTACGGGACGCCGTCGACGCTCATCTCCTCCGTGGTCTGTCCCACGAGCGCCACCACGTCATCGAAGTCCTGGGAACGGAACTCGTCGATCTGCTGACTGGCGAGGTTGGCCCCGATGCTGCGGCTGCGGTTGTTGCGCGCGAGGTTGAGCCCGTTGCCCACCATCGTGGCGATTCCGCTGATGAGGATGGCGAACAGCGCGACCGCGACGACGACCTCGATGAGCGTGAACCCGCGATCGCCCGCGCCGTGTCGGCGACGCGCCACGGCACTGCCTGCGCGGCGACTCGCTCGGACCATCCGATTGCCTCGTCTCGGGCGCTCCCTCACCCGAGATATCGGCCTACCTAGTGCTGCAACTGAAACGCGAACGACGAGACCCGGACGGGCTGCTCGAATCGGATGAAACGGTCGGGGCCCGGAGGCAGCCCGGATCAGCCGGCTCGGGCCCGCGCGCCGGGGAGCACCCGGTAGACCTCGTACACCGACTCGATCCGTTGCATCGCCCCGACCAAGGAGTCGAGGTGGCTCGGGTCGGCCAGCTCGAACTCGAAGCGCAACCGGGCGACGCGATCGACGTAGATGTTCATGATCCGGGCGAACGCGCCC
>CAYRHS010000260.1:0-1749 GCA_964424125.1 uncultured Burkholderiales bacterium | reverse complement strand
CGGCGACACCGTGCGAGAACCCTGCCCAGAACTGTGAGGGATCGCCGATGTCGTCGGGCTGGACGAGGAACCCCATGATCCTCGAATGGAGCTCCTCGGGGATCTCTCCGGCAGCGAGGGACTTCAGGCCGTGCAGGCTTCCCCAGGGGAACTGCGCGTCGTCGGTCGCCTCTCCGTACGAGGACGCGTAGACATGCCCCATCCGCAATCCGCGTTCCCACGTCGTCCACTCGCTTCGCTCACGTAGCGTCCCGTCCCTTCGCGGCTCCCGCGCGGTCTCGCGCGTGCGCGCCATCACCTCGCAGTCGGGCTCGTGCCACACGTGCCGCAGCCCGTCGACCTCGGCCACGATCACCCGGCAGCCGGCGCACTCGTCGTCGGCGAGGAAGGCGTCGACGCCTTCCTCGTCACGGAGGTACCCGAGCAGGTCCTCGGGGGTCTCGACTCGGTCTCTCACAGGGGTCGGCTTCTCGTCGCGAATCGTCTGCATGCCTCCTCGTCGGCGCAGTGCCCACCGTACGCCCGTCGGCAGTGGCGCGCCACGTGGATTTCGCCCGCCCGGCCGTGAACCTGGTAGTTCGTTGGCCGATGTAGTACGATCCGGCCGGGCGCCCAGTGGCAAGCGGATCGGGGGGCACGTCCGCAGTGGTTGCCAGCGGGCGCCCACCACGATCCTCGCACATTCGTGCCGCCGACCCCGGGGGTACCGGCGACTTCGAGAAGCGGCCTCGCCGCAGCACCGGGCCGGTTGCCCGCTGCCTGGGAGGACGGCAACAGGTTGCTAGAAGAGCTCGTTCTCGCCCGCGAACACCGCCGAGACCGAGCTCGAGTCGAACACCGCCCGCACGGTGTCCGCCAGCATGTCTGCGATCGTGACGACGACGACACTCGGTGGGAGCGCCGTCTCGTCGATCGCGACGGTGTCGGTCACCGCGATCTCGGCGAAGTCCGCCTCCGAGAGGACGCGTGCCGCGTCGGAGGTCGGGAGCGCGTGTGTCGCGAACGCACGCACGTCCGCGGCACCCGCCTCGCGCAGCGCGGCCGCGGCGGCCGCGAGCGTCCCGCCCGACACGATCATGTCGTCGCCCATCACGACGTGCTTGCCGCGGACGTCGCCGATCACCTCCGCCGCCACCGCCTGCTCGTGGGCCGGACGGACCTTCGTCACGATCGCAAAGCCCGCATCGAGCATGTGCGCGAAACGGCGCGCGGCCTTGACGCGACCGAGGTCCGGCGAGACGACGACGACCTGCTTCCCCGACAGCCGCCGTCGCCGGTAGTGGCGGGCGAAGAGCGGCAGTGCGGTCATGTGGTCGACCGGGATCCCGAAGAACCCCACGATCTGGCCGGCGTGCAGGTCCATCGTCAACACGCGGTCGGCGCCTGCGGCCTGGAGCGCGTCCGCGAGGAGGCGGGCGCTGATCGGCTCGCGCGGCGCGGACTTCTTGTCCTGCCGGGCGTACGGGAAGAGCGGGATCACGGCCGTGATCCGGTGGGCGGACGCCAGTCGCGCGGCGTTGATCATCACGAGGAGCTCGACGAGGTGGTCGTTCACGGGGGTCGAGCCGGACTGGAGGATGAAGACGTCGGCGCCCCGCACCGACTCGCCGTAGCGGCAGTACACCTCGCCGTTCGAGAACGTCTCGAGCCTCACCTCGCCGAGGCGGATGCCGAGCCTGCGGGCGATCTTCTCCGCGAGGGCGGGGTTCGACCGGCCCGCGAACAGCATCAGCTCGGTCGTCGACCGTC
>CAYRHS010000259.1:0-1807 GCA_964424125.1 uncultured Burkholderiales bacterium | reverse complement strand
CCACGGCCGCGGACGTGCCTCGACTGCCGCGCGTCTACACCGCGGCCGCGTACAGCTGCTTCACCGGACGTCCCGAGCAGGCCGTCGCGTACGCCCAGAGCGCGGCGCGCCTCGAGACCGACCCGCGCTACGACCCCTTCGAGCCGGGCAGAGCCAACTTCATCGAGGCGCTCGCGCAGGTGTACTGCGGCCACCTCGACCGCTACCTGGAGCTCACCCGGCAGGTCGCCGCCCTCCCCGGGCCGCCGCGTGCCTACGGCCTGCCCGGGTTCGTCGACGGCCTTCAGGCGACGGGACGGGTCGACGAGGCGATGGACCTCGTCGACGAGGCCGTCGACGCCACGCGCACGCTCGGGAACCCGTGGTTGATCGCCTACGCGCTCTGGGTGCGCGGATCGGTCTACGCGCACGTGGACCCCGCCCGTGCCCTCACGGCGTGGCGGGAGGCGCTCGAGTACGTCCGCCGGCACCGGGTCCACTTCTTCGAAGGGTTCATCGCGCGGGACGCGGCGCTGCTCGAGCCGGTGGACGGCGATCCCGAGGAGTCGCTCGCCCTCTTCGACGCCGCCATCGACTCGTTCCGTCGATCCGGCAACATCGCCCAGCTCGGCATCACCCTCGCCAGCGTGACGTCGCTGTTCGAACGCATCCACTGGCCCGAGACCGCGGGCACGCTCTACGGCGCGATCACCCGTCAGCCCGGCGGCGACCATCACGTGCCCGGTCTCCCCGACCTCGCGGACCGCATCGAGTCGAACCTGGGCCCCGGCCGCTTCGACGAGTGCGTCTCCGAGGGGGCGACCATGGACCTCGCCGACACGGCCCGCTACGCGCGAGAGCAGATCCAGCTCGCACGCGCGCAGCTGGCGACGCGATCGACCGGTCCCGGCCCTCCGGGCGGTCTCAGCCGTCGTGAGGTCGAGGTGCTGCGCCTCGTCGCCGAAGGGCTCACCACCCGCGAGATCGCCGACCGGCTCTACATCTCCCCGAAGACGGCCGACCACCACATCCAGCACGTCTACACGAAGACGGGTGTGACGAACCGGGCCGCAGCCACGCTCTGGGCCGTCCAGCACGACGTCGTCGACTGACCTCCCCTCCCCGAAATGGGGAGATCTCCCGATGCGCTGCAATCCCGTCGTCCGTACGGTCGACAGGACCGCGATGCCGATCGCGGCAGTACGCAGAGGAGGACACCATGATCCTGGCGACGACGAAGGTCGAGGACTTCGACCGCTTCCTGCAGGTCTTCTCGACCAAGGGCGCCGAGAAGCGCAAGCTGCACGGCTCCAAGGGCTCGACCGTCTTTCGCGACCCGAACGAGGACGACCGGGTCTGGGCGCTCTTCGACTGGGACGCCGAGGGCTGGCAGAGCTTCGTCTCCGACCCCGAGGTCCCGCCGATCCTCCAGGAGGCTGGCCACGTCGGCCGCCCGCAGGCGGCAGAGCTCGGCGGTCAGTACGACGCCTGACCGCAGACCGCGAAACCGCGCCCGATGCCCGGGCTCCGGCCCGGGCGAACCATCGACTCCCGCGCCACTCCGGTGGCCGACGATTGGAGGCACGTCATGAACACCCCCGCAACCGAAGCACCCGTGTACCGGAAGTACGTCCTGCGATGGGACGAACGCCCGGGCGCCGGGCCGGCCGAGTACGAAGCTGCCCAGTCGCGCATCCTCGAGGTGTTCGGCGAATGGGACCGTCCCGACGGCATCACGTTCCACCAGTTCGTGGTCCGGCTCGGCGACTGGGGCGGGTACGCGGTCATCGAGACCGACAACCTCGCCGACGTCCACCTGCTCACCACC
>CAYRHS010000258.1:0-1883 GCA_964424125.1 uncultured Burkholderiales bacterium | reverse complement strand
GAGATCTGCCCGGTGAACATCGAGATCCTCGACAAGATCCTCGACATGCGCCGTTACCGGTCGCTCATGGAGAGCGACTTCCCCACCGAGCTGGGCACGGCCTACCGCGCGCTGGAGAACCAACAGAACGTGTGGGGCATGAGCCAGGCCGAGCGCGGCGACTGGGCCGAGAACATCGACGAGGAGATCCCCGTTGTGGACCCGTCGTCGGGCTCGCTCGACCACGAGTACCTCATGTGGGTCGGTTGCACTGGCAGCTTCGACGACCGGAACAAGAAGGTCACCGAGGCGCTGGCCAAGCTCCTCTCCCGCGCCGGCGTGGACTTCGCCATCCTCGGACCGAGCGAGCTGTGCACGGGTGACCCCGCCCGCCGCTCCGGCAACGAGTACCTGTTCCAGATGCTGGCGATGCAGAACGTCGAGACGCTGAACGGCCTCGGCGTGAAGAAGATCGTCACGCAGTGCCCGCACTGCTTCAACACGCTGCGCAACGAGTACCCGGACTGGGGCGGGAGCTACGAGGTGCTCCACCACTCGCAGCTGCTGACCGAGCTCGTCGAGTCGGGACGCCTCAGCGTGGCGGGCGCGTCGCTGGACGAGCGCGTTGCCTACCACGACTCGTGCTACCTGGGTCGCCACAACGACGTGTACCTCGCGCCCCGCAAGGTCGTCGGCGCGATCGGCGGCGTCGAGGTCGTGGAGATGCCCCGCAACGGCACCCGCGGGCTGTGCTGCGGCGCGGGCGGGGCCCGCATGTGGATGGAGGAGCACACGGGCAAGAAGGTGAACATCGAGCGCACCGAGGAAGCGCTCGACACCGGCGCCGACCGCATCGCCACCGCGTGCCCCTTCTGCTTCGTCATGTTGGACGACGGCGTGCGCGAGAAGGGCAAGGAGGAGGAGGTCCGCGTCCAGGACATCTCGATGGTCCTCCTCGACGCCGTCGAGCGGGAGCCGGCTGAGCGTCAGCCCGCCGGTACCGGCGAAGGCGAGCTCGGCCTGTAGCGCTCGGCCCTACAGCGCGCCGTCGACGATCTCACGGCCGCCGAGTGGCGCGTCGAGCTCTAGGACGGTCTCGAAGAGCTTGGCGATCTCGATGCACACGACGTCGTCGCCGGCGTCGGGATCGGTGCCGACGTAGATCGTCACCGTGACCGCGGTGTCGGTCTCGTCCACCTCGACCCGGTCGAGGACGTTGCAGGGCGGGATCCCCGCCCAGTACCGCACGATCAGCTGTTGGTCGTCCGTCGGGTCAGCTTCGGCGGACTCGAACGGGACCGGTGCCGGGCTCTCGCGGCCGGGTTGAGGCTCCACCCGCTCCGCCTCGCGGTCGGGGGCACCGGATCCGCCGGACGGCGCCGAGGGCGACGTCACGGTGACGTCGCCGTCGGTGGCGCTCGTCGTCGACGAGGACGGCCCGGCCACATCGTCGTTCCCGCACGACGCGAGCGCGAGGACCAGAGCGAGAGCGACCGCGGTCGTGCTCGCGACCCTCCTCATTCCTCGCGGAAGTTGAGGTAGTAGCGGCTGGGGGTCGGCCCCCGCTGGCCCTGGTACTTCGAGCCCCGCGCGGCCTCCCCGTAGGGAACGTCGGCCTCGGTCGTCATGCGGATGAAGCTGATCTGGCCGATCTTCATCCCCGGGTAGATGGCGATCGGAAGGTTGGCGACGTTCGAGAGCTCGAGCGTCAGGTGCCCGTCCCAACCCGCGTCGACGAAGCCCGCGGTGCTGTGGATGAGCAGCCCCAGTCGCCCGAGCGAGCTCTTGCCTTCGAGCCGGGCCACGAGGTCGTTCGGCAGCGCGACGCGCTCTCGGGTCGAGCCGAGGACGAACTCCCCCGGATGCAAGATGAACGCCTGCCCGTCCGTCACCTCGACGAGCTC
>CAYRHS010000257.1:0-1931 GCA_964424125.1 uncultured Burkholderiales bacterium | reverse complement strand
CGTCGGGCACGGATGCCGAATCACCCACCGGGGCCAGCTCGACGAGCCACACGCCATCGGGGAACTCGCCGGCCAGCGCGGCGCCGACTTCGAGCGCCAGGCGCGTCTTGCCGACGCCGCCGACCCCGGTCAGCGTCACCAGCCGGCCGGCGCGCAGCAGGTCGACGACTTCATCGACCTCGTGCTCACGCCCGACCAGGGTCGTGGCCGGCGCCGGCAGATTCCCCCCGCGGGCATCCTGGACTCGCAGCGGAGGGAACTCCGAGGCCAGCCCCTCGGCTCGGACCTGTAAGACGCGCGCCGCTCCGGGCAGGTCCTTCAGCCGCTGCTCACCGAGGTCGGTGAGCTCGACGTCGCCGAGCAACGAGGCCGTCGGGGCGCTGACGAGGATCTGACCGCCGTGCCCGGCGGCCATGATGCGCGCCGCCCGGTTCAGCGCGGGTCCGAAATAGTTGCCGTCCCGCTCCGAGGCCTCGCCGGTGTGCAGACCCATGCGCACGCTCACCGGAACCGTCGTGGGCCAGGACTCCGCCGCGAGCGCCAGCTGCGCTTCCACGGCGGTGTCGATCGCGTCGCGAGCGTGCGTGAACGCCGCCGCGAACCCGTCGCCGGTCGTGGCGAACACGCACCCGTCGCGACGCTCGATGGAGGTGCGGAGGATCTCGTCGTGACGTTCCAACGCCCGCTGCATCTCCGCCGGCTGCCCCTCCCACAACCGGGTCGACCCTTCGACGTCGGTGAACAGGAACGTCACCGTTCCCGTCGGCCTCCCGTCCACGTGCTCAGTCTGGCACCAGGTCGGCAAAGCTCGGCCGGCCCGGGGCCGGCGCTCGGTCGGTGGTCAGGACGGTGACCGGTAGCTTCCCCGTGGGCCGCACGCGTGACGTCGCGAGAGCTCCCGGGTCTGCATCTTGGAGACACGGTGACGCGAGAGAGAACTCAGATCGGTGCGGGCTATCTGCTACTCGCGGCCATCTCGGGCTACACGGAGTTCCTGACCGAGACCGACCACTCGCACGAGAGCTGCGCCACCCCCACGCAACGATCGCGCTCCGGGCTGGTGTTCCCGCCAAGGTGATCAGCGAGCGCCTAGGCCACCAGTCGCCAGCGTTCACAATGAAGCAGTACGCACTGTCAAGGTCCGGTACCCGTGTTCCGGGTTGGCTCCGGTAGTCGTGTTCCACTCTGGGGTTGGTTAGGCGGCGTTGATGCGATGCGGCCGCCCGCCGGGATTGGCGAACGCGCCGTGCTCGCGTGATCGGTCGTGGCGGACCGAGCTGCGCGTCGCGCTCTTCGACTACATCGAGACCTTCTACAACCGGCAACGACACCAAGCCCGCCTCGAGCACCGCACCCCATCCGAGACCTACACGGCGAGCCGAGTCGCATGATCACCGAAACCCCGTGTCCACGCGAACGGGTCAACTCCAGCGGGTTCTGCAGCGCCCTCGACCCGGCGCTCGGGGGCATCGGTGTTCCTCGGCTAGAGCCACACGCTGGAGCATGTGCGGCGGGGCCGAAAATAGCGATGCGTGGCGGGGAGCCTCAGCCTCGGTGGGCGAGCTCTTCGTCGAGGTCGATCGCCATCTTGATCGGCGCGTCGGTCTCCCACGCACCCCATTGCTCGCGGGGCAGGATCCAGGTGATCTCGAACGTGTTGCCGTCGGGGTCGGCTCCGTAAACCGCCTTCGTGGCACCGTGATCCGCCTGGCTCTGGAAGCAGCCTTCATCGATGAGCCGGTCGCGCGCGGTCACGAGGTCACGGAGGTTCCCGACCTCCCACGCGCAGTGGAACAGGCCGACGGATCGTGCGCTCGCGTCAGTCGCTTTCGGCCCGACCTTCAACAGGGCGAGGTCTTGGTGGTTCGTTGACCCCGGGGCCCGGAGGAACGCGTTGACGTCATCGCCGTAGCGACTGACGCGAGCGCACG
>CAYRHS010000256.1:0-1979 GCA_964424125.1 uncultured Burkholderiales bacterium | reverse complement strand
CGCCGCGACGGCCATCGGGGCGACGCACGTCGTGAAGGTGGACGCCGAGGACGTCGGCGAGCTGGTCAAGGAGCTCACCGGCGGTCAGGGCGCCGACGTGGTGTTCGACATCGCGAGCGTGGTGCAGACCGTCCCGCTCGCGATCGACCTCGTGCGGGCCCAGGGCCGGGTGCTGCTCGCGGGGCTGAAGCACTTCGAGCCGGTGCCCGGCCTCGTCTCGGACTTCATCGTGTTGAAGGGCCTGCGCGTCTCGGGCGGCTCCGGCTTCACCCCCGAGTCGATGGCGAAGGCCGTCGCCATGCTCGAGGCCGGCGAGGTGAAGGCCGACCTCGTCGTCGGCGAGGTCTTCACCCTCGACGACATCGACGAGGCCATGGCGCTCCTCGCCCGCACCGACAAGGCAAGGGACGCCGTGAGAGTCGGCCTGAAGCACGGCGGCTGACGCGGCGTCGTTCGCGCGAAGTTCACCGGCAAACGGGACCTCTTGCCCTTCCCTGGGTGACGGGGCCCACGGGACACTGGACGGGTGGGAGGACGGGAAACCGGGTTCCGGGGGGAGACGGGACCGCCTGCGACCGAGGTCTCGGGGCCGTCGCCGGACGGGGAGCGCCGCGCGGCGCTGCTCGAGGCCGAAGCGGTCCGCAAGGTGTACCGGACCGGCGCCGGCGAGGTACCGGCGCTGCAGGACGTGTCGTTGCGCGTCGGCGACGGCGAGTTCCTCGCGGTCATGGGGCCGTCGGGTTCGGGCAAGACGACGCTGCTCAACTGCCTGTCGGGGCTCGACAGCATCGACGGCGGGCGCGTCGTCCTCGACGGCGCGTCGCTGCACGATCTGAGCGACGCGGCCCGCACCCGGCACCGGGCCGAGTCGATGGGGTTCGTGTTCCAGCAGTTCAACCTCATCCCGGTGCTGACCGCGGTCGAGAACGTCGAGATCCCGCTGCTGCTCTCGGGCATGCACGCGGGCGAGGCGCGCCGACGCGCCGAGGAGACGCTGGAGCGGGTCGGGCTCGTCGATCTCGCCGAGGAATCGACGCAGCGCCTGTCGTACGGGCAGCGCCGCCTCCTCGAGCTCGCGCGCGCCATCGCCGCGCACCCTCGCATCCTGCTCCTCGACGAGCCGTCGGCCGGGCTCAACGCGCCCGAGACCGACGGGCTCAGCGAGCATCTCCGCCGCCTCCGCGTCGAAGGAGTCTCGATCCTGCTCGTCGACCACAAGCTCGACTTCATCACCGCGTTGTGCGATCGCGTCGCCGTGCTCGAGCTCGGGACGCTCGTCGCCGTCGGCCCGGCCGCCACGGTGTTCAGCGATCAGCGCGTGATCGACGCCTACCTCGGACTCGAGGACGGCGAACGAGGCCCGCTCACCGACGCGGTCGCTCCCCGCGACGGGGACCGGCCCGACGGCAGGACGCCCTGATGCTCGAGCTGCGCGACGTCGTCGTCTCCTACGGCCCGGTCGAGGCCGTCCGGGGTATCGAGCTCGACGTCGGCGGGGCGGAGATCGTCGCGCTCGTCGGACCCAACGGGGCCGGCAAGACGTCGACACTGCGGGCGATCTCGGGGTTCGTCCCCCACGGCGGGACGATCCGCTTCGACGGTACCGACGTGCGCAAGCTGAGCGTGCAGGCCGCCGCCCGGCGGGGTCTCATCCACGTTCCGGAAGGCCGTCACGTCTGGCCGACGCTCACCGTCCAGGAGAACCTCCAGGTCGGCACGACGGCGCGCCGCGGACGGGCGGAGGGCTACACGATCGACGAGGTCTACGACCTGTTCCCGACGCTCTCCGGGCTGCGACGCCGCGACGGCTGGGCGCTGTCGGGGGGCGAGCAGCAGATGGTCGCGATCGGTCGCGCCCTGGTGGCGGGTCCGCGCCTGCTCCTGCTCGACGAGCCGTCCCTCGGGCTCGCGCCGATCGTCGTGAAGTCGCTGTTCGCCGCGCTGGCGGAGATCGGCACCCGGACGCCCATCCTCCTCGT
>CAYRHS010000255.1:0-2013 GCA_964424125.1 uncultured Burkholderiales bacterium | reverse complement strand
GTTGTGGCTGATCTTCCAGATGAGGGTGGCGATCTCGGAGATCGGCGGCGACGTCAGGGTGGCGACCGGCTCGTTGTCGGCCTCGTACGTGTCGGCCTCGGGAAGCCCGTCTGCGTCGTTCTCGGCCCGCGGATCGGCCGTCACCGCCACCCCGGCGCGCTGCAACGCCTCGATGAACAGCGTGCGGGCGTAGGCGGCTGGTTCGGGCACGTCGTAGACGTTGAGCAGGGTGTCCGAGTCGGCCGCGATGTCGCCCGACACCGCCAGCGTGTTGGTCGGCTGACCCTCGTCGTCGAGCACGGGGTTGATCGCGATCGTGGTGTCGCCCCCGGCGGCCACGGTCGTCGTGTCGTTGATGACCGTGAACGCCTGTGTCTCGGGGATGGTCTCGATGGTCGCCGGGCTGCCCTCGTCACCCGGCGTCGTCTGGATCGCCAGCAGGTTGTCGTTGATGACGATGGGACTGATCTCGAGCGGCCGCGGCGTCTGCCACTGCTCGAAGAGCCGGTCGTCGATCACCACGTTGCCGCCCACTTCGGTGATGCCGGCGGCCGCGACTTGCTCTGCGAGGTCGTTGAGCCCCGCCAGCGGGTCGCCCGGCGCCGGCTTGGCGCCGGGGAGCCCGTTGGCGTCGGGTTGGGGCGGGACGCTGTAGCCGAGCTCGCCGCTGCCCGCGTTGCGGCCACCCATGACCAAGTCGCCCATGGCCCGCAGTACGAGATCGCCGTCGAGCGTGCCCCCGTTGACCGGCCCGAGGCCGAAGACGGGCGTCTCGATCGTGTGGTCGGGCCCGTAGACGTCGAGCCAGGTCCCGACGCTGTAGAGCTTCGCGTTGGAACCCATCGCGCTGATCGCATCGGGGGTGAGTTCGTAGGTCGAGTCATCGCCCTCGACGGGCACGACACGAAGCGCCCAGCGGGCGGTCGCGAAGTCGTCGCCGTCCATCACCTTGACCACGTCGGAGGGCAGGTCGCTCGAGGAGCCGCTGCTATCCGACTTGTCGTTGTCCGACGAACACCCAGCGGCGACGAGGGCGGCGATGGTCAACGGGACAGCGAGGCGACGAAGCGCAGCCGAGGCGATCACGAGTGGCAACCCTACGCTCCCGAAGCCCGGCGGCAGCGCGACCGACCTGGTGTCAACCAGCGGCATTCGGGCCATGGGCCCGACGAGCTACCGGATTGCTCGACGGAGGCGACAAAACCGAGCGCTGCCGAGGAGGCGGGATCAGGCGTCGCTGACGTTGAAGACGGCGGTGCGGTCCGTGTTGCCGGAGCCGGTCGTGCTGCAGTCGAGGAATTTGTCGCGGACGACCACCCGCAACGGGGGCGCTCGCGTCACCGTCGGAGTCGTTGCCACAGGCCGTCAGCATCCACCCCACCGCGACGACCAGCAGGAGCAGCACACGTCGAGTCGGGTTCACAGCGGATCCTGGCTGGACAGGAAGTCGAGGAGGAGCCGGTTGAGCTCGTCGGCGGCCTGCTCGGGAATCCAGTGGTTGACCCCCTCGAGGACCTCGAAACGGTAGGGGCCGGTCACGTGGTCGGCGGTGGCCGCCGCGTCGGGGCCGAGGGCGGTGTCCCCGTCGCTCCACACGTACATCGTCGGCACCGTCGATGGACCGGTAGGGGCCTGCCCACCCTGGACGGCCGCCCGGTACCAGTGCAGGGCGGCGCGCATCGCGTCGGGGTCGTCGAGCACCTCGAGTTGCGGCTGCATCTCCTCGTCGCTGAGGCCGGCGTCCTCGTAGAACGAGCGCAGCAACGCGGCATCGTCGGCTAGGAACCGGTCCTCGGATCCCTCCTCCGCGAAGGTCAGGATGTACGACGACCGGTTCTGTTGGTCGTTCTCGGGGTTGGTCAGCGCGGCGATCATGGCATCCGGGTGGGGCGTGGAGACGACCGTCACCGATCCCACCCGGTCGGGGTACCTGGCCGCGGTCTCCCAGGACACCGCGCCACCCCAGTCGTGGCCCACCAGGTGGAAGCGGTCGTAGCCGAGCGCGTCGGCCAT
>CAYRHS010000254.1:0-2018 GCA_964424125.1 uncultured Burkholderiales bacterium | reverse complement strand
AAGTACTTCGGGTTGCACCGGCCCAACGTAACGCCGAACTTCATGCGGTGGTGAACCCCCCAGCGCCGTCGGGCCGCCAACCGCCCGCGGCCCAGTTGCCGCCGTCGACGTGGACGGTCGTACCGGTGACGAACGCGGCAAGGTCGCTCGCGAGGTACAGCGCGGCGCCCGCGACGTCGTCGACGTTCCCGCGCCGGGCAAGTGGAGTCCGGGTATCGGGCATCTCGCCGACACCCGGCGTCGGGATCAGGTCGGGCGCGACGCAGTTGACCCGGATGTTGCGCGCGCCGAGCTCGAGCGCGAGGGACTTCGTCAGGTTCGCCACGGCTGCCTTCATCGCCGAGTAGATCGCGAAGCCAGGTCCGGCACGGTGGGCTTCGATCGAGGTGACGTTCACGATCGATCCGCCCGTTTCGGGCACGTGCGGGACGACGGCGCGGACGACGTTGGTGACGCTCCCGAAGTTCTCGTCGATCAGCGCCCGCTGCCCCTTCTCGCTCACGTCCAGGAACGATGCGGCGAACCCGCCGCCGGCGTTGTTCACCAAGACGTCGACGTGCTCGTACTCCCCCACGACCACGTCGACGAATCGTTCGACCGCGTCTCGGTCCCGAACGTCGAGCTCGGCCGCGACCGCTCCTTTGCCGGACGCAGCGATCGCGTCGACGGTCTCGTCGAGGTTGGTGACGTCACGGTCGCAGACGGCCACGTTCGCCCCGCAGCGAGCGAACGACGTCGCGATCGCCTCCCCGATCCCGACCGCGGCCCCGGTCACGATCGCCACCCGACCCGTGAGCAGCACGTCCTCGGGCGTCACCGGCACGACCGGGCAGCCTACCGATGGCGCTACTCGAGGAGGTCGGGCTGCTCCTGGACGATCATGTCCCAGAGGGGCTTGAACGAGAAGTGGCCGGCCACGTGACTGCCGACCTGGGACGCGGTGAGGGCCGCGTGCTCGGCCTCGATCTTGACCGGCTCACCGGCCGCCTCGGCGAGGAGCTGCGCCTGGCAGGTCCGCTCCATGGTGATGAACCACCAGGCGGCCTCGTCGACCGACCAACCCGTCGTCAGCAAGCCGTGGTTGCGCAGGATCGCGGCCTTGTGGTCCCCGAGCGCTTCGGCGATGCGCTTGCCCTCCTGGGGGTCGACGACGATCCCCGTGTAGTCGTCGAAGAGCCCGTGGTCGCCGTAGAACGCGCACGAGTCCTGGGTGAGCGGATCGAGGAGCCGACCGAGCGACGACCATGCCTTCCCATGGAGGGAGTGCGCGTGCGCCGCGGCCTGGACGTCTGGGCGGGCGGCGTGCACGTGGCCGTGGATGACGAAGGCCGCGACGTTGAGCATGCCCTGGTCCTCGACGACGTCGCCCTTGGAGTCGACGCAGATCAGGTCGGAGACCCGGATGTGCTTGAAGTTCTTCCCGAGCGGGTTGACCCAGAACCGCTCCGGGTCCTCGGGGTCACGGGCGGTGATGTGTCCGGCCACGCCCTCGTCGAACCCGAACTTCCCGAAGAGGCGGAAGGCGGCGGCGAGTCGCTCCTTGCGGTGCCGGCGCTCCTCCTCGACGGTGGCGAACGTCGGCAGGTAGCTCGTGTCCTCTAAAGCCATCGTCCCCCTCCTCAGGCGTCGACCGGATACCCGATCGTCTTCGTCTCCAGGTACTCCTCGAAGCCCTCGGTGCCGTGCTCGCGGCCGACGCCACTCTGCTTGTAGCCGCCGAACGGCGAGTCGGGACCGAACCACTGACCGCCGTTCACCGACATGGTCCCGGTGCGGATCCGCCGGGCGACGCTCATCGCCCGGTCGAGCTCGCCTCCGTGGACCGCGCCCGAGAGGCCGTAGGTCGAGTTGTTGGCGATGCGAACCGCGTCGTCATCGTCGTCGTACGGGATCACGGAGAGCACGGGGCCGAAGATCTCCTCCTGGGCGATCGTCGCGTCGGCGTCGACGTCGACGAAGAGCGTCGGCTCGACCCAGAATCCCCGCTCGAAGCGGTCGGGTACCCCGCCACCGACGAG
>CAYRHS010000253.1:0-2084 GCA_964424125.1 uncultured Burkholderiales bacterium | reverse complement strand
CCGGAGGACCAGTTCGTCGGAACCACAGCCTACATGGCCCCGGAACAGGCCACCGGTGAGCCCATCGGCCCGGCCGCCGACTGGTACAGCACTGGTGTGATGCTCTACGAGGCGCTGGTTGGAGAGCGCCCGTTCTCCGGTTCCCCGGTGCAGGTGCTGATGGAGAAGCAGCAGCGAGATGGTCCCAACCCTGGCGAACGCCAGCCAGGGCTGCCAGATGACCTCGTCCAGCTCTGCGTCGAGCTCATGAGCCGGGACCCCGAACGACGGCCCACCGACGAGGAGGTTGCGCGGCGGCTGGAAGCCTCGACAGCCCAAGAAGTCCGCCTTGGACCACCGACTGTTGTCGATTTCGTTGGCCGTGAGCGCGAGCTGAAGTTGCTGGACGACGCGTTGTCGGAAACCCTGGGAGGGAGAGCCGCGACCGTCACCTGTATCGGCGAGGCCGGTGTCGGCAAGACCGCGCTGGTCGACCACTTCCTCCAGGAGCTCGACACCAAGCAACTGTCGATCTGCCGTGGCCGCTGTTATCCTCACGAATCGGTGCCGTACAAGGGAATCGACGGGGTGATGGATGATCTGTGCGCGATCACACGAGCTGCGCCGGACGGCACGCTCGAGCCGGTCGAGGCCGTCCAGATCGGGCACGTCTTCCCCACGGTTCGCACCCTCGTTCGAGGCGGGTGCCGCGCTCACGCTCGAGGAGCGGGTGGAGCTCCTCGGCGGCAAGGGTGCCGGCCTGGTACGCATGACCGAGCTCGGTCTGCCCGTCCCGCCCGGCTTCACGATCCCCACCGCGGCGTGCCGCCGCGTGCTCGCGTCCGGCTGGTCGGAGGACCTCGAAGACGCGGTTCGGTCGAGCCTCGGTGTCCTGGAACGTCGCCTCGACCGGCGCCTGGGCGATCCGGAGTCCCCGCTGCTCGTGAGCGTCCGCTCCGGTGCCCCGGTCTCGATGCCGGGGATGATGGACACGGTTCTCGACGTGGGGATGACCGAGGCGGTCGCGGCGGGACTGGGTCGGGCAACGGGCGACGAGTCCTTCGCCTGGGACACGTACCGGAGGTTCGTGCAGAGCTACGCGACGGTTGTCGGCGGGGCTCCGCAGGCCGTGGTCGAACGCGAGCTGGCGGCCGCGACGGGCGGCGTGTCGTTCGACCAGCTCGAAGCCGAGGATCGAGGCCGCGCGATGCGCCGACTCCTCGAGCACCTCGCGCGAGCCGGGCACGCGATCCCCGCCGACCCGGCTCGCCAGATCCGAGCAGCCATCGAGGCGGTCTTCCGATCGTGGCACTCCGAGCGGGCCGCGGTGTACCGACAGAAGGAAGGAATCGACGAGGGGCTCGGGACGGCGGCAACCGTGCAGTCGATGGTGTTCGGGAACCTCGGGGAGGACTCCGGGACCGGCGTGGCCTTCAGTCGCGATCCCTCGACCGGCTCGCCGGGCTTGACCGGCGACTTCCTCCAGGATGCGCAAGGCGAAGACGTCGTCGCCGGGACCCACCGCACGCGACCCATCGCCGAGATGGACACGGTCTGGCCCGAAGCGGCTCGCGGGCTTCGCTCCGCCGCGGAGACGCTCGAGCGGGAGCTGGCCGACCTCGTCGACATCGAGTTCACGGTCGAACGCGGTCGGTTCTGGATCCTCCAGGTGAGAGCGGGGAAGCGCAGCGCGCGCGCCGCCCTCCGACTCGCGGTCGACATGGCATCCGATCCGGGCTTCCCCGTGGATCGGGCGGAGGCAGTCCGCCGTGTGGAGCAGCTGCTCGAGGACCCTCCGGTCGAGGTGGTCGACGCCCCGGAGGAGACGCGCGATGTCGTCATTGCCTCGGGCGTCGCGGCGTCGCCGGGGCGGGCGGTGGGCGGCATCTGCTTCTCTTGCGACGCGGCCGTCGAGCGGGCCTCGGCCCACGAGGCGGTGATCCTCGTGCGGGAGGAGACCTCGCCGGCCGACATCCAGGGGATCGCGGCCGCGCGTGGTCTGCTGACGACGCGCGGAGGCTTGATGAGCCACGCCGCGGTCGTCGCCCGTTCCTGGGGGCTGCCCGCGGTCGTGGGCGCCGAGGGTGTCCGCCTCGTCGACGACG
>CAYRHS010000252.1:1202-2131 GCA_964424125.1 uncultured Burkholderiales bacterium | reverse complement strand
CTCATCGGTCGATGTCCCCGAGGATGAAGTAGAGGGAGGCGAGGATGGTCACGAGGTCGGGAACGTAGGTCCCGCGCAGCAGCCAGGGCAGGATCGAGACGTTGCTGAACGACGCCGAGCGGATCTTCGTGCGGAACGGCCCGAGCGCGCCCTTCGACACGACGTAGTAGCCCATCTGACCGAGCGGGTTCTCCGTCTCGACCCAGATCTCGCCTTCGGGGACCTTGATGATGCGCGGCACCTTCGTCATCACCGGGCCCTCGGGGATGCGATCGAGCATCTGGAGCACCATCAGCGCGGACTCACGGGTCTCCTGGAGCCGCACCCAGTAGCGGGCGAACGAGTCGCCGTCCCCGTGCGTCCAGACCTTGAAGTCGAGCTCCGGGTACACGAGGTACGGCGGACCGTCGCGGCGGAGGTCCCAGTCGACGCCCGACGCCCGGAGGTTGGACCCCGAGACGCCGTAGGCGGAGCCGACGTCGGGGGGGATGATGCCGATCCCCTTCGCGCGGGTCTGGAAGATCTCGTTGCCGGCCACGAGGTCCTCGAAGTCGTCACACGACTCGAGGATCTTCGCCATCACCGTCCGTGTCTCGGCGACCCAGCCCCACGGCAGGTCGTCCTTCAGACCGCCGATGCGGTTGAAGTTGGGGTGGAAGCGCCCACCGGTCGCGCCCTCGATGAGGTTGAGCACGTACTCCCGGTCACGGAAGCCGTAGAACGCGGGCGTCAGCGCTCCGACCTGGAGCCCCATCTCGCCGAGGAAGAGGATGAAGGTGGCGATGCGCGACAGCTCCGTCAGGATCGTCCGGATGTACTGCGCTCGCGGCGGCGCCTCGATGTCCATCAGCTGCTCGGCGGCGCTGACGAACGGCACCTCGTTGGCGAAGCTCGACAACCAGTCGATGCGGTTGATGAGCGTCGTCACC
>CAYRHS010000252.1:0-1192 GCA_964424125.1 uncultured Burkholderiales bacterium | reverse complement strand
TAGGAGCGGAACTCGGTGAGCTTCTCGTAGCCCCGGTGCATGTAGCCGATGACCGGGTCGGCCGAGATGACGCGCTCGCCGTCGAGGCGGGCAACGAGCCGCAGCGTCCCGTGCGTCGCGGGGTGCTGCGGACCGATGTTCAGGATCATGTCGCCGGTGTCGAGCTCGAGGTTCATCTGCGCTTCGGCCAGATGCCGCATCGCCGCGGGATCGACCTCGACCTCGGGGAGCGGCGCGCGCGGACCGGTGGTGCTCACGACTCACCACCTTCCTCGGCTCCCGAGCCCTCCGACTCGCCGTCCTCTGCCGAGCCGTCCTCCGGCTCGGGCGGCATGTCCTCGACGTCGACGAGGCCGGGCCAGGGCTTCACCGCCCGGGCGAGGAGCGGGAAGTCCTTACGGAGCGGATGGCCCTCGAACTCGGTCGGGAGGTAGAGGTGACGCAGGCCCGGGTGCCCGGAGAACTCGATGCCGTACATCTCCCAGGCCTCGCGCTCGTGCCAATCGGCGCCGGGGTAGATCCCGATCCACGACTCGACCGCGGGGTGGTCCTCCTCGACGTCGGCCTTGAACGTCACGCCCCAACCGCGTCTCGTCGACTGCACGTGCCCGAACACCTGGAAACGCCCCGTGCCCCCGGTCACCCCCGGTGTCATCTCTTGGGGTTGCACCGGCGCCGACGGCGCTTTGTCGTCACCCTCGCGGGGCGTCGGCTTCCAGTCGAGCCCGGAGACGAACGACAGGAAGTCGCACTCGAGCTCGGTTTCGGCGACCTCGGCGGCGCGCTTCCACGCCTCGGGCTTCACCCGGACGACGTAGTCGGCGTAGTTCTCGGCTGCCTCGACCACGTCGTCGCCGAGCGCGGCCGCGACCCGCTCGACGAGCTCGGGGTCGACCGTTGAGCGCGGGGCCTCGTCAGCTGCCAACGACGATCGGCTCCCCGCGCCAGTGCTCGCCGCGCCAGCGCTCGGACATGTCCTCGGACTGGATGCGCTCCTGGAGCATCACGATGCCCTCGAGAAGCGCCTCGGGCCGCGGCGGGCAGCCGGGCACGTAGACGTCGACGGGGATGACCTGGTCGACGCCCTTGGTGACCGAGTACGAGTCCCAATACGGCCCGCCGCAGTTCGCGCAGGACCCCATCGAGATCACGTACTTCGGGTCGGGCATCTGCTCGTAGAGCCGCTTGATCG
>CAYRHS010000251.1:0-2250 GCA_964424125.1 uncultured Burkholderiales bacterium | reverse complement strand
TCGCGCGCTCGGCATCACGACGCGATTGGCTCCAGCTCCGCGACCGGTTCTCCTACGGCTTCCGCCTGATGGGGCTGCTGGTGTTGCCGACGTCCATCGGCTTCCTCGTGCTGACGCTCACCGTCAACACCGACGTGGTCGCGGTCGGCGAGTTCTCGACCGCATCGGCCGCGCTGACCGCCAAGACGCTGGCCGCGTTCTCGCTCGGCATGTTCGCGTTTTCCGCGTACCTGTATGCGCTTCGCTGCTTCTACGCGATGCAGGACACGCGCACCCCGTTCCTCCTCAACTGCTTCGAGAACGGCGTCAACCTCGTGTTCGCGATCGCGCTGTTCCCGTCCCTCGGAGTGCGCGGACTCGCGCTGGCCTGGTCGATCGCGTACGGGTTCGGGATGGTGGTCACGCTCGTGGTGCTGCGCCGTCGGCTCGGATCGATCGACGGACGGCGCGTCGCCTCCAGCGTCGTCCGGATGCTCGTCGCCTGTGGCGTGCTCGCCGTCGTCGTCTGGGCGCTCGTGGCGGGACTCGGCACCGCTACCCGGAGTCGCGCGGCGGTCGTCGTCACCGTCGCCGTCCTGGCCGGCGCCTCCGTCTACTTCCTGATCCTGCGCGCGCTTCGCGTGGACGAGATCCGGGGGCTCGCCGGGCTTCTCCGGCGCCCCGCCGCCGCGTAACCTTTCCGGCTACCGACCGGTCGGAAGACGACGGGGCCCGTCGGGCCGCCGGGGCAGGAGGGGCCGGTGAGCGTTCGGATCGTCACCGACAGTGCATGCGATCTCCCACAGGACGTGGTCGAGAAGCACAAGATCGAGGTCGTGCCGCTGACGATCCGCTTCGGCGACGAGGAGTTCGTCGATCGCGTCGAGCTCGGCCCGGACCAGTTCTGGGAGAAGGTCGCCGCCGCGCCCACGCTCCCCGAGACCGCGGCCCCCTCGGCCGGCGCGTTCGAGGCCGCGTTCACCAGGTGCTTCGACGAAGGCGCATCTGGCGTCGTCTGCCTCACCCTGGCCTCGCGCTTGTCCGCGACCATGCAGGCGGCCGAGCTCGCGGCGACGAGCGCCGCCGACCGTGGCCCGATCCGTGTCCTCGACACCCAAGCCGTCTCCCTCGTGGAGGGCACGCTGGCGGTCGTCGCCGCCGAGCACGCCGCCGCGGGTGAGTCACCCGACGAGATCGTCGCCGCGGCCGAGGAGGCGCGCGAGGCCTCCGAGCTCTACGCGACGGTGGACACCCTGGAGAACCTCCGGAAGGGCGGACGGATCGGTGGCGCACAAGCGCTCCTCGGTTCGATGCTCTCGATCAAGCCGATCATCACGCTGGTCGACGGCGAGGTGCAGCCGCTGGCGAAGGTCCGGACACGCCGCAAGTCCCTGCAGTGGCTCGTGGACAAGATCGCCGAGGGCCCGATCGAGCACCTCGGCGTGGTCCACGCCGACGCACGCGACCTCGGCGACTTCCTCGCCATGATCGAGGCCGCGGCTCCGGGCATGGACGTCGTCGTCGCCCAGATCGGTCCGGTCGTCGGGACCCACTCGGGACAGGGCGCGGTCGGCGTCACCTTCACGCGCTCGGCGACCTGACCGGCGGAGTACGGTTGGCCGGCTGTGGCCGACCACCTCTCCGTCGACAGCATCCTGAGCGGGCGCTACCGGCTCGTCCGGGAGCTCGCGCACGGCGGGATGGGCTCGGTCTACGTCGGCGAGGACGATCTCCTCGGGCGCGCGGTCGCGGTGAAGGTCCTCGACCCGCGCCTGGCGCGGGACCAGGCCATCCGGACGCGGTTCCAGCGGGAGGCCGTGGCCGCCGCGCGCCTCACACATCCCGGCGTCGTGGCCGTCTACGACACGGGCGAGCACGAGGGCAACGCGTACATCGTCATGGAGCTCGTCGAGGGCCGCACGTTGCGTGAGATCCTCGACCAACGGGGGCGGATGCCGCCGGAGGTAGCGGCTGACGTGGCGCGCCAGGTGGCCGAGGCGCTGGCCGATGCGCACCGCAACGGGGTCGTCCACCGTGACGTGAAGCCGGGGAACATCCTCATCCGACGCGACGGCGGGGTGAAGGTGGCCGACTTCGGGATCGCCAAGGCCACGGGCGCGTCCGACCTCACGAACACCGGGATGGTCGTCGGCACCGCTCGCTACCTGGCTCCGGAACAGGCCGCCGGGAGACCGACCGACGCCCGCACCGACGTCTACGCGCTCGGGCTGGTGCTGTACGAGATGCTGACGGGGACCGTTCCCTTCACGC
>CAYRHS010000250.1:0-2300 GCA_964424125.1 uncultured Burkholderiales bacterium | reverse complement strand
GGCGCCCCGCGACCATCGTCGTCATCGAGGACGAGGCCCCGATCGCCTCGGCGGTGGCGGCACGGCTCCGCAGTGAGGGGTACCGGGCCGAGATCGCGCTCGACGGCCACGCCGGGATCGAGCTGTGCGCCCGGCTCGACCCCGACCTCGTGATCCTCGACCTCATGCTGCCGGGAGTCGACGGGATCGAGGTCTGTCGCCGGATCCAGAACAGGCGTCCGGTACCGGTGCTGATGCTCACCGCCAAGGACTCAGAGACCGACAAGGTCGTGGGCCTGGGCGTCGGTGCCGACGACTACGTCACCAAGCCGTTCAGCGCCCGTGAGCTCGTCGCCCGCGTCGGTGCCGTCCTCCGACGAGTCGAGCGGGCGCGCCAGGGTGACGACACCGAGCCCACGATCGAGCTCGGCGAGCTCACGATCGACCGCGACGCACGTCGCGTGCGGGTCGGCGATCGCGAGATCCACCTGACACCCACCGAGTTCGACCTGCTCCTCGCGCTCGCGTCCCGACCCGACCGCGTTTTCACCCGGGAGGAGCTGCTCGGCGACGTCTGGGGCTACCCGGAGGGCACGGGCGCGCGCACGGTGGACTCCCACGTCCGCGCCTTGCGCCGCAAGATCGGCACCGACACCGTTCGCACCGTGCACGGCGTCGGGTACGCGATCGACGCCGAGAGCGTCGACGGCGGTTCCGACGAGAGCGGAGACGCGTGATGCGACCGCTCGATCAGGTCCCCTACTTCAAGCTTCGGCTCGGAGTGGTCATCGTCGTCGCCGTGGGCACGACCGTGTTCACGTTCTGGGTCGGCGTGCGGCTGATCGGACTGTGGCCGTCCATCAGCGGGATCGCGGCCGGCTCGCTGGCGATGCTCGTGGTGTGGTTCCTCACCCGGGGAATGACGGCGCCCCTGCGAGAGATCACGTCTGCCGCAGAGGGGCTGGCGCGCCATGACTACTCGCGGCGGGTCGAGGTCACGTCGGCCGACGAGATCGGTCGGCTCGCCGACGCCTTCAACCGGATGGCCGACGAGCTCGCGGAGACCGACCGGGTCCGCCGGGAGATCGTCGCCAACGTCTCCCACGAGCTGCGGACCCCGATCACGGCGTTGCGTGCCTCGCTGGAGAACATCGTCGACGGGGTGGAGAAACCCGACCCCGAGAAGCTGGCCGCGATGCTGCGCCAGGTCGAACGGCTCGGTCGCCTCGTGACCCAGCTCCTCGACCTGTCTCGACTCGAGTCGGGAGCCGTGCCCCTGCACCGACAGTCCTTCGAGGTCGCGCCGCTGCTCGAGGAGGCCGCACGCGAGTCCCGCATGCACGCGCCGCACACGGACGTGGCAGTGCGGGTCGAGAGCCCGGGCCTGGCCGCCGAGGGCGACCCCGAGCGAATCCATCAGGTCGTGGCCAACCTGCTCGAGAACGCGGTGCGCTTCACGCCCTCGGGCGGGATGGTCGAGGTGCACGCGCACCGCGCGCCGACGGCGAAGCCGAGCGTGGTCATCGAGGTGTGCGACGAAGGTCCGGGCATCCCCGAAGGGGAGCGAGCCCGCGTCTTCGAGAGGTTCTACCGGGCCGACTCGGCCCGATCGTCCCGTGAGGGTGGCGCGGGACTCGGCTTGGCGATCGCGCAATGGATCGTCGACGTCCACGGCGGCTCGATCCACCCCGAGTCGCGCCACCCACGCGGCTGCCGCATGGTGGTCGAGCTGCCCGCAGGAACACCAAAGACCGGAAGCGAGGTGACGGCGTGAGCTTCACGACCGTAGAGGACGCGCTGCGACGGATCCGACGAGGAGAGATCGTCCTCGTCGTCGACGACGAGGACCGCGAGAACGAGGGTGACCTCACGATCGCGGCCGACTGGGTCACGCCCGAGGCGGTCAACTTCATGATCAGCTGGGCACGCGGCCTCGTGTGCATGCCCGCGGCTCCCGAGGTGATCAGCCGGCTCGACGTCCCGCCGATGGTTGCCGACAACACGTGCACCAACGAGACGGCGTTCTGCGTAACGATCGACCACGTCTCCACCGGGAGCGGCATCTCCGCCGAGGATCGTGCCGTCACGATCCGCCGGGCGGTACACCCGTCGTCGGCGAGCTCCGACTTCCGCCGACCCGGGCACGTGTTCCCGCTGCGGGCGCGCCCGGACGGCGTGCTCGAACGCCCCGGGCACACCGAAGCTGCCGTCGACCTCGCCCGCCTCGCGGGGCTCACGCCCGCGGCGGCGATCTGCGAGGTGCTCACCGAGGACGGCTCGCCCGCCCGCCTGCCGTGGCTGGCCGACTTCGCCGATCGGCA
>CAYRHS010000249.1:0-2343 GCA_964424125.1 uncultured Burkholderiales bacterium | reverse complement strand
CCGACCAGAGCCGCGCGCTGCTCGGGACCCTCGGTCGCCGTCGGCGGTCGGTCGAAGACGAGGATCGGTCCACCCGAGACGCGCTCCGCCCGGCGGACGACGTCCACGAGCCGCTCTTGCGGCGTGGCGGCGGCCAACGAACGCAGCGGAACGGCGATGTCCGCGACCCGGACGACGCCGCGCTGCTCCCACGGCACGCGGTGGAGCCGGTCGACCGACACGGCACCGAGCACGCCGCCCTCCCAGGCGACAACGGGCGACGTCCGGTGGCGGAGCATCCGCCGGTCGCTCGTCAAACCCTCGACGGTCAGCCATCCGGGAATGGTCTCGGGATCCGGGGTCATCACCTCGGAGACCGTCACCCGACCCAGGTCGCGCTCGGCTCCGGCCCACTCCTCCTCGGCGCGGGCCGTCCCCATGAGGAACCAGCCGATCACGGCGAACCACAGCCCCTCCACGGCCGCGCCGGTGAACAGGCCCAGGAAGCCGAGCCCGACGAGCACGGCACCGAAGACGCGTCCCGCGCGAGCCGCCGAGATCATCGCCCGCGTCCGGTCACCATGGCGCCACCAGAGCAGCGCCGCGAGCAGCCGACCACCGTCCAACGGGGCGGCCGGGATCAGGTTGAACGCGGCCAGGAGCACGTTGATGAAGGCCAGCCACCACAAGCCCGAGCCCACGAGCACGGGCAAGACCCCGACGAGCTCGCCCACGTAGGCGACAGCGGCGAAGAGTCCGGCGGCCGCGAGGCTCGTCGCCGGCCCCGCCGCGGCGATGCGCGCGGCCGCACCCGCGCCAGGGGCCTCACCATCGAGCCGAGCGACGCCACCGAGCAACCAGAGCGTGATCCCCCGGACCCGTACTCCGTGGTGCTGGGCGACCACCGCGTGGGCGAGCTCGTGGGCGAGCACCGAGGCGAAGAACAACACCGCCGTGGCCGCGCCCACCGTCCAGTAGGCGGCCTCGGACTCACCGGGGAACGCGGCCGGGAAGCGCCCGGCGGCCAACCCGACGGTCAGGAGCAGCGCGATCGCGAGCAGGCTCCAGTTGATCCCCACCGGGATCCCGAAGATCCGCCCGAACCGCACGCTGGTGCGCATCCCGCCTCGCGATCGCAATCGTCGTCGTTTCTCAGGACAACGCCGGCGGCGCTCCCCGCGTTCCCCGCAACCATGGGATTCGGTGGGAGCCCGGCCGCTCCGGCCGGTACCATGGAGGGTGTCGTGTGACGCGCACCACACGACGCTTGACAAGGGGGTGCGTGGCTTCGATTCCGAGGATCGAAGCGGGAGAAGCGAGCCGACGTCCCCGGATCGTCGTGAAAAAGCCGGGACACTGATATCTGCCGAGGACAACAACCTCGCAATTGCTGCGTAGGACTTCCTAACAGCACGTCCGTTCCGGCCCAGCCGCTCGGTCGGAGTTCGGGCGTCATCTTGAGCGGCTCACCGCCGGGCAGTGCCCGGGAGCTCGGCGGGACATCGCATCGGGCTGGAGTCGCCACCGGTCGCCGGTGACCCGGCGGCGGCTCGAGACCAATCATCGGCTGCGCTCGGAGAAGGCCCGCCCAAGAGCTCGGAAGACGCGGGTTCGACTCCCGCCACCTCCACCAACCAACCAAACCAACTCTGGGTGCGGCGAGATTCGGCCGGAACTTCCGGATCGCACCGTCGCGATCGTTGACGAGCGACGTCAAGGACACCGACCGACCGGTAGCCCCCGGTGACGCGTCACCGAGTCGGCCCCGTCCAGGCGATCACCCCTCCCCCCTGGTGGCGTCGGCGTTGAGGCGCACGTAGTCGAGCTCGAAGTCCCCTTCGAACGCGGCGACGCAATCAGCTAGGAACTGCTCGTGCTCGGCGTCGGGGAGGTGCTCGAGCAGTGGAGCCGCGATGACGGTGCGAAGGAACTCCTCGGGCTGCTCCGGCGTCACCGGGAACGGCTGGAGCCAGCAGCGCACGTCGACGAAGCCGGCTCGGGTGAGGCGAGCCGCCGTCTCGTCCGGGCCGACGTAGTGCCATGGCGGCCGCCAGCCCTCCAGGAACCGCGCGTAGCGACCCTCGGCGGCGACACGTGCGATCCGGTCGCGCGCCCGTGAGAGGCTGCCTTCCCCGCCCCACTGCGCCGCGAGCCGTCCACGCGGTCGCAGGGCGGCCGCGAGGCTCGCTAAGAGCGCGTCGTGGTCGGGGACCCAGTGGAACGTCGCCGTCGACACGACCGCGTCCACGGTGCCGTCGATCTCGAGTGCGGTGAGGTCGGCCTCCACCAGGTCGACTTGCCCGGCTCGGTCCGCGAGGTGCTCGTGGGCCTTGGCGATCATCGCCGCCGACGCGTCGACGGCGA
>CAYRHS010000248.1:0-2412 GCA_964424125.1 uncultured Burkholderiales bacterium | reverse complement strand
GGGCCACAGCCGAGGTGGCACGCCCAAGGGTCGCCTCTATCCCCTCACCCGCGACGAGCTGGTGGAGTGCGCGGCGCTGCTCGCGGGAGTGAAAGCCGGTCGGCTCGACGCGCTCCACCCTCCGGTCGCCCCGCTCGACATCCTCGCCCAGCAGATCGTCGCCGAAGTCGCGGCGGAGGAATGGAGCGAGGACGATCTCTTCGCGCTCGTGCGCCGAGCCGCGCCGTTCGCAGAGCTCGCGCGAGCCGACTTCGACGCCGTGCTCCAGGTCGTCTCCGAGGGCATCCCGACCGGCCGCGGCAACCGGGCGCACTACGTGCACCGGGACCGCGTCAACGCCGAGCTCCGTGGTCGGCGTGGCGCGCGGCTCGCCGCGCTCACCTCGGGGGGTGCGATCCCCGAGGTGGCCGACTACCGGGTCGTCGCCGATCCCGACGACACGTTCGTGGGCACCGTGAACGAGGACTGGGCGATCGAGAGCATGAGCGGCGACGTGTTCCTGCTCGGGAGCACCTCTTGGCGCATCCGGCGGGTCGAGCCCGGCACCGTGCGGGTCGTCGACGCACACGGCGCTCCCCCGACGGTTCCCTTCTGGCTCGGGGAGGCACCGGCTCGCACCGGGGAGCTCTCGTCCGAGGTCTCGGCGCTGCGCCGGGCCGTCGAAGCGCGGCTCGTGGCGGGCGACGCCGACGGAGCGCGGTCGTGGCTGCGGGCCGTCAGCGCGCTCGGCGACGACGCCGCAGACCTGATCGTCAACTACCTCGCGACCAGTCTCGCCGTGCTCGGGAGGCTCCCCACCGACCGGACGGTGGTGCTCGAGCGCTTCTTCGACGACAGCGGCGGCATGCAGCTCGTCGTGCACGCGCCGTTCGGTGGCCGGCTCAACCGCGGGTTGGGGTTGGCGCTGCGGAAGCGCTTCTGTCGCTCGTTCGACTTCGAGCTCCAGGCAGCGGCGAGCGACGACGCGGTCGTGCTGTCGCTCGGCCCGCAGCACAGCTTCCCGCTCGAGGAGGTCCCGCGCTTCCTCCACGCCAACACTGTGGAGGACGTGCTCGCCCAGGCCGTGTTGCCGTCACCGATGTTCACGGCTCGGTGGCGTTGGAACCTCAACCGGTCGCTGGCGGTGCTTCGCTTCAAGGGGGGCAGGAAGAACCCGCCGCCGATCCAACGGATGGAGGCCGACGACCTCATGGCCGCGATCTTCCCGGGCCTCGCGGCGTGCCAGGAGAACGTCACCGGCCCCATCGAGATCCCCGACCATCCGCTCGTCCGCCAGACGGTCGACGACGCGCTGCACGAAGCGATGGACGTCGACAGCCTGCGCGAGCTGGTCGCGGCGATGCATTCGGGTGACGTCGAGGTGCACTGCGTCGACGTCACCGAACCTTCGCCGCTCTCCCACGAGATCCTGAACGGGCGCCCGTACACGTTCCTCGACGACGCTCCGTTGGAAGAGCGACGGACGCGAGCCGTCCAGCTCCGCCGGGGCTTGCCCGTGGACCCGAGTGAGCTCGGACGCCTCGATCTCGACGCGATCGACCGAGTGGCGGACGAGGCGAGACCCGAGCCCCGAGATCCCGACGAGCTCCACGACGTCCTGTTGGGCGCGGTCGTCGTCCGACCGCGAGACGAGTGGCGGGCGGGCTTCGAGGCGCTGGTCGCCAAGCACCGCGCCGCGGTCGTCGACGCGGATGGCCAGGAGCTCTGGTGCGCGGCGGAACGCCGGGCCGTGGTCGAGGCGGCGTTCACCGACGTTCGGTTCGATCCCGACGTGCGGCTCCCGTCGTCGCTGCGGCCCGCTCGGCCGCCCGACGCCGAGCACGCCCGCGCCGACGTCGTGCGAGGCGCGCTGGATCTCGCCGGACCGGTCACGGTCGCCGGACTCGTGAGCATCACCGGGCTCCCGGACGGGGGCGTGCGGGGAGCGCTCGCGCGGCTCGAGACAGAAGGATTCGTGCTGCGGGGCCACTTCGATGCGCGCCTCGACGGGGACGGTCGAAGCGAGCAGTGGTGCGCGCGCCGGCTCCTCGCTCGTATCCACGTGTACACCCGTCAACGGCGGCGGCGTGAGATCGAACCCGTGTCCGCGACGGACCTCATGCGGTTCCTGTTGCGCTGGCAGCACGTCGCTCCCGGAACCGAGCGGGAGGGTCGACGGGGGCTGCTCGCGGTCATGGAGCAGCTCCAGGGCTTCGAGCTCGCGTCCGGAGCCTGGGAGGAGTCGGTCCTGACGGCCCGCGTGGCCGACTACCGCCCCGGCTGGGTCGACGACCTCTGCCTCTCTGGCGAGCTGACGTGGGGCCGCCTGTCGCTACGGGGGGACAGCGGCGACGACGAGACGCGCCGATCGGGTGCCACGCCGTCTCGTGCCACCCCGGTCAGCTTCCTCCTCCGCGCCGACCTTCCGTGGTT
>CAYRHS010000247.1:0-2424 GCA_964424125.1 uncultured Burkholderiales bacterium | reverse complement strand
CCGCCGGGGAGGAGCGCGAAGGCATCACCTTCCTTCACGAACGTCAGCTTGCGGGTGAAGAAGTAGCGGAAGTTGATCAGCTTCGGGTCGTCCGCGAGCACCTCGGTCGTCTCCGCCTCGAAGGGGAGGCGGATGCCGACGCCGAACGAGCTGTCTGCGCCCGCCCCCTCGATCCCGGCTTGCATGATCCCGGGGCCGGCCCCGGTGATGACCATCCAGTCGAGCTCCGCCATCCGGGACGCGAAGCGTCGCGTCTGCTCGTAGAGGGGATCGGCGGACTGGGTCCGCGCCGACCCGAAGATCGCAACCTTGCGCGCTTGCCGATACGGGTCGAACACCCGGAACGCGTACCGGAGCTCCTTCAGCGCCGCGTTCGCGATCTTCACGTCGCCGCGGGCCGCCCGGTCCCGCGCGAGACGCACCGCCGACGCCACCAGCTCGAAGACCAGCTCGGGGTCGGCGACGTCGCCGAGCGCGTCGACGAGCTCGGCGATCCGCTCGTCGAGCGCGGGATCACCGCTGCGATAGGAAGGCAGCCGCTGCATCAACGCAGGGTGCTGGCGGCCAGGTCAGTCAGTGGCACCTGCGGGCGGGGCCCCAGGTGGCCGATCACCTCGGACGCGGCGAGCGCCCCGAGGTCCCCCGCGACGCGCAAGGGGAGGTCTCGCGCCAGGCCGAAGAGGACGCCCGCCGCGTAGAGGTCCCCGGCGCCGGTGGTGTCCACGACCTCGTCCACGGGCGAGGCGTCGATGATGTGCACCTCGTTCCCGGCGACCAGCACCGAGCCCGCCGCGCCGCGTGTGAGGGCGGCGAGCCCGCAATCGGAGCGGACGTGCTGCAACGCCTCGTCGAACTCGCCCACCTCGTAGAGGGAGGCGATCTCCTCCTCGTTCGCGAAGAGGACGTCGACGTGGCCGGCAGCGAGCGAGCGGAACTCGTCGCGATGCCGCTCGACGCAGAACGGGTCGGAGAGCGTCATCGCCACGCGCCGCCCCGCGTCGCGCGCCACCTCCATGGCGCGACGGATGGCAGCCTTCGCCGAGGGCTGGTCCCAGAGGTAACCCTCCACATAGAGGAGCCGGGCCGCTCGTACGAGCTGCTCGTCGACGTCGTCGGGTCCGAACTCGGCCGCGGCGCCGAGGTACGTGCACATGGTCCGGCCCGCGTCTTCCGTGACGATCACGAGGCAACGGCCGGTCGGTGTCCCGTCCGGAACGAGGTCGCCGTTGAACCGCACACCGAGCGAGCGCATGTCGTGCGTGAAGACGCGTCCCAGCTGGTCGTCCCGAACCCGGCCGACGAAACCGGCCCGCCCGCCGAACGACGCGATACCCGCGATCGTGTTGGCGGCCGAGCCGCCCGACATCTCCGTCGCGGGCCCGAGGTCCGCGTAGACCGCATCGCTGCGTTGCCGATCGACCATCAACGCCGAGTCGCGTACGAGGTCGTGACGCACGATGAACGCTTCGTCCTCGAAGCTCAAGACGTCGACGAGAGCGTTGCCGACGGCGACGACGTCGAGCGTGGGATCGCTCACGTCGGCGCGGGGACGGGGCGAGGGCGAAACGCCACGGCCTCGGCTCCCGGCGCCGCGTCCGCGGGCGGGCGGAGGCGCCGCCCCACGGTGCGCGTCCGTCCGTAGAGCGTCGTGCGTTGCTCGAGCGGGCGGCCGAGCGGCTCGACGACGGCCCGGAACCCTGCGTCGTCGAGCTCCTGACCGTGGGCGGCGCCGGCCGCCCGGGAGATGTTCTCGTCCATCAACGTCCCACCGAGGTCGTTCGCACCCGCCTGGAGGAGCTGCCGGGCGCCCTCGACACCGGTCTTCACCCACGAGACCTGGACGTTGTCGATCGCGCCCCGGTAGGCGATCCGGCCCACCGCGTGGACGAGCAGCACCTCGCGGAAGGTCGGCCCCGGCCGGGCTCGCTGCTGGAGGTAGATGGGGCTCGCCATGTGCACGAACGGCAGCGGCACCAACTCGGTGAAGCCACCCGTCTCGCGCTGGAGCGCCCGCGTGCGGACGAGGTGCCGGGCGACGTGGACGGGCGCCTCGACGTGCCCGAACATGATCGTGACGTTCGAACGCAGCCCGACCTCGTGCGCGGTGCGGTGGGCGTGGAGCCATTCGTCGGTGGTCACCTTGTCGGGGCAGATGACAGCCCGCACCTCGTCGTCGAGGATCTCCGCCGCGGTTCCGGGCAGGGTCGCCAGACCGACGTCGCGGGCGCGCTCGAGGTACTCGCGCAGCGGCACCCCCAGGCGACGGGCGCCCTCGGTGACCTCGAGTGCGGTGAACCCGTGGACGTGGAGCTCTGGTGCCACCTCCTTCACGGCGGCCAGCACGTCCAGGTAGTAATCGCCGTCGAACTCGGGATGGATGCCACCCTGGAGGCAGACCTCGGTGGCGCCGCACTCGACGGCCTC
>CAYRHS010000246.1:0-2486 GCA_964424125.1 uncultured Burkholderiales bacterium | reverse complement strand
GATCCACCGGCTCCTTCCGGAGACGCACCTCGTCATGCATGGCTCCTCGTCCGTCCCGAAGGAGCTGGTCGACGAGATCAACCGCTTCGGCGGCGACATCCAACCGACGTGGGGCGTCCCCGTGGAGGAGATCCAGCAGGGGATCCGCCACGGCGTGCGCAAGATCAACGTCGACACGGACCTGCGCCTGGCGATGACGGGCGCGGTCCGCACGGTGCTCTCCGAGGAGCCGCGGGAATTCGATCCACGCTCCTACCTCACAGAGGCGCGGACGGCGATGCAGACCGTCGTCGCAGAGCGGATGCGGCAGTTCGGTCAGGCCGGGCGCGCCCGCGACTACGAGCCACGATCCCTCGACGACATGCAGCTCCTGTACGCGTGAGCGCTCGTCGGCCGGATCGCAACCTCGCGCTCGAGCTGGTGCGGGTGACCGAGGCGGGTGCCATCGGCGCCGCTCGATGGGTCGGCCGCGGCGACAAGGAGTCCGCCGACCAGGGAGCGGTGGACGGAATCCGGGCAGTGCTGTCGACCGTCGCGATGAACGGCGTCGTGGTGATCGGCGAGGGGGAGAAGGACGAGGCACCCATGCTGTACAACGGCGAGCGCGTCGGCGACGGCACGGGCGCCGAGGTGGATGTGGCGATCGACCCTCTCGAGGGCACACGGCTCGCCGCGTTCGGCCAACCGAACTCCATCGTGGTGATGGCAGTCGCGGAGCGTGGCTCGATGTTCTATCCGGGTGCCGCCTTCTACATGAACAAGATCGTCACCGGGAAAGAGGCGGCCGACGCGATCGACATCGATGTGTCCCCAACCGAGAACGTGCGCAACGTGGCCGAGGCGAAGGGGAAATCGCCAGACGAGGTCGTGGTCTACGTGCTCGAGCGCGAGCGCCACGAGGCGTTGGTGGCCGAGCTCCGGAGCGCCGGGGCACGGGTCAACCTGATCAGGGACGGCGACGTGGAGCCCACGATCGCGGCGGCGCACGGTCGCACTGCCGAGGTCGACCTCGTGATGGGGATCGGCGGGACCCCGGAAGGCGTTATCGCCGCGTCGGCGATCAAGTGCCTGAGCGGCGCCATGCAGGCGAGACTCTGGCCGCGCAGCGACGACGAGCGGACGACGCTCGAGCGGGCGGGCTACGACGTCGATGCCGTCCTGACGACCGACGACCTCGTGCGCGGCGAGGACATCTTCGTCGCGGCCACAGGCGTGACCAATGGCACGCTCCTTCGAGGCGTGCGCCTCACGCCCGAGGTGGCAATCACCGAGTCCATCGTCCTGCGCTCGCGCTCCAGCACCATGCGTCGTATCCATGCCGAGCACTCTCTCGAAAAGTCCCACCTGATCCGGCCTCGGCATCCAGCCTGAGGTGAGTGCTACCCGAGTGATCGGGATCGACGTAGGCGGTGCCCGCACCGGCCCCCGATCGGGCCGTCCGATCCGGGGCGCGCTCGTCGTCGGATCAGCCGGCGTGCGCCTGACGCACCAACACGCTCAGTGTCTCGCGCAACCGCCGATAGGGGAGCTCCCCGACGGTGTCCCCCCACTCCCGCTCGACGTCGGCGTGGATGCCGACGGCCAGCCGATGCAGGGCGGTTCCACGACCGGTGAGACGGATGATGCGAGCACGGCTGTCGGTCGCGTCCGGCTCCAGGTGGAGATACCCGAGCCGCTCGAGGTCGCGCAGCAGGTCGTTGACACGCTGCTTGCTGAGCTGCACGTCGGCGGCGACCTCCGTCGGGCGACGGCCGTCCGGTCCCGGCCAGCGAAAGAGCGTCACGTGCGCGGGCCGGAGGTCGTCGAAGCCGGCAGCGACGACGCCGTCGTAGATCCGACGCCTGATCTCGTCGAGACCGAGGCGCATGAGCGCGCCTATCGGCACCGGCGTGGGGACGGCGTGCGGATCCGTGCTTGACCTCATAGTACGCTTTCCGTACTGTACAGTTAGTACGGAAACCATACGAGTACGAGCGGAGGCGACGTGTCGACGACGACGAACCACGTGAAGTACCTGCCGGCGAACGGCGGCCGGACGTTTGCCCACCTCGGCAGCGCCCCCAGGTCGGAGCGCGCCGGCGTCGCTCGTGGCCGGGATTCCTTCCGGCCACCTTGCAGGCAGCGCCGCGTGAGGCGCACCAGCGCCAGCGGGAGTCGCTGCAGGTAGCCGCGGTCGAAGAAACCCAGCGAGAAGCGCTTCTCCCGAGTGTGCTTGGAGCGCAGCCAGTCGTCGGACACCGCCTGGAGCTCGTCGAGCAGCGGCGCGACCTCGCGAGGAGCCAGGAGCTCGAAGCGGCAGGCCTCGCGCGCCATCCGGTTTCGCGCCTGGCGCAGGTCGGCGCGGCGCCTGCCCTCCAGCGAGAAGCCCGGTAGGGGGACGAGCCCGGCCTCCCCGAGCTTGCGGAGGTCGAGACCCAGATCCAGGTAGATCGGCAGCGACTCGTCCGAGACCTCGTAGAACACCGCGCGCCCCCCGTGGCGGTCGG
>CAYRHS010000245.1:0-2502 GCA_964424125.1 uncultured Burkholderiales bacterium | reverse complement strand
CGCGGCCCAGCGTCTCGCGGAGCTCGTGCGGGCCGCGGACCACCACCCGACCACCGGCTTCCTCGCGACGCCGTTCCTGTGCCCGGTACTGTGCGACCACGGGTTTGTCGAGGACGCGTACCGGCTGGTCGAGCAGGCCACGTCTCCGTCCTGGCTCGCCCAGGTCGAGGCGGGCGCGACCACCGTGTGGGAGCAGTGGGAGCAGCGCAAGCCCGACGGCGAATGGGCCCGGCTCTCGTACAACCACTACGCATTCGGCTCCGTCGGCGACTGGCTCTACCGCTACGCAGCCGGTCTCGACGTCGCCGATATCGGGCTGCGGACGTTGCGGATCCGGCCGCACGTCGGGGGGTCACTCACCGAGGCGGCAGCCGACTACGACTCCGTCCACGGTCGCGTCCGGTCGGCCTGGCGGCGGGAGGCAGACCGCACCGTCCACGACGTGATCGTCGCGCCCGGGCTCGAATGCACGATGACGGTCGACGCGCCATCCGAGCGCGTCACGGCGCCTGAGGGTGCCGTCGTGCACACGCATTCGCCCGCGGCGGGAACGACCCAACTGACGCTCCCAGCCGGCCGCCACCGCGTCGAGGTTCGGGCCTGATCGAGGTCCCGGCGGGCGCGACGCGGCGCTTGAGCTGAGCGCGTATCGACTAGGTCTCGAAGGGGTCGAGCAGGGGATTCTCGGGATCGACGAGCTTCTGCTCGCCGCCTTCGACGACGGTCACGACGACGGTCGCGTTGAAGATGCGAGGCGCGTCCGGCACCACATCGGACGGCTCCGAGAAGTTCAATGGAGGAGTCAGACCGAGCGTGTCGAGATCGGTCTCCCCGTTGAGCGCGTCGAGCATGCTCGCGGCATCGACCGTCCCGCCGCCGTCGGCGATCTGCTTCGCGACCTCCCCGAAGACGTAGGTAGCGAGCCAGAACTTGATCGTGTCGCCCGTGATGTTCGTGGTGTCGGCGCCGAACGCCTCCATCTCGTCGAGCATCGTCTGGATGCCCTCGATCTCGGTGGCCGTCGTCGGCGGGTAGTTGTTCACCACGAACGCGCCTTCCGCGTTGTCGCCCGCGGCCTGGAGCACCTCGTTGTCCACGAGTCCGCCGTTCAAGGCAACGGGGATCTCGGGATGCTGCTGCTGAAGGGCCTGGAGGACCCGGGCGAACACGTCGCCCACCAGGATCAGGCCGACACCGTCGACGCCGCCGGCGGTAGCCGTGGTGACCACGGGTGTGGGGTCGGTCACGTCGAGGGACGTGGGGACGAACCCGACGTCGTCGAGCCCGTGCGCCTCGGCGCTGTCGCTCCAGGTCTGGGAGAGCTCGTCGAGCGCGGACCCCGTGATGTCGGGCACGATGGCGCTGACCTTGGTGGCGCCCTCGTCGGCGAGGATGGCCGGCATCCCCGCCACCTGCCCGGCCCCGCCGCTGTCGAGCGGGAACGAGACCGGGTTCGTTTGCTGGACCGAGTCGGTCGTGTCCGTACCGATGGCCGGGATGCCGTTCGCTTCGAACAACTCGAACTCGTCGGTGGCGTCGGCGGTGAGCACGCCGACGACGGCCGCGACGCCCTCGTCGACTGCCTGACGCGCACAGCCGATCTCCTTGACGGCATCGTTGCCGGTGTCGCAAGCGATGACCTCCACGGGCCGCCCGCCGATTCCTCCCGCGTCGTTCAACGCCTGGGCGTGGGCCTCCACGGGGTCAGGGCTCACCGGGGCTTCGGCGCCCTGGATCCCCGTGAACGCGCTCATCGAGAGGATCTTGATCGGCTCGCCGGTCGGGGCCGCCGCCGTGTCGCCCGAGCCGCCCGTGTCGGCATCGTCGCCGGAGTCCGAGTCGTTTCCGCAAGCCGCGGCGACGACCGCGACGACTGCCGCGAGCACGACCCACGCCCGCCACCGCCGCCGACGGCGCGATCGAACACTCCCGCCACTGCTCACGTCCGGTGCCATCGTTCCCCCCGACTCCCGTCCCGGGTGGCGCCGTCCGAGTCCGGAGCGCGCCCGCCGCGGCGCGTTGTATCCTGTCCGATCGAACAATTACTGTCAACCGCGGTCCGGCTTCGGGCGATCACCTGCACCGCTACAGGAAACTCGCCACGACCAGCAGCACAGCCGAGCTGGTCAGCAGCGCGGGGCAGATCTTGAACCAAACCACCGGTGTGCGGGCACCGGTCAGCCCCGTGAGCACCGCGAGGGCGAGCAGGAGCCCTGCCACCGCGCGGTAGACCCACTGCGTCACGTCGGAGTCGGCCCCACCGACGGCGGTCGCCACGACCACGATCGCGGCCAGCCCCCACATGGTGAACGCTTCGGCCAGCCACTCCTGGAGGACGACTCGCCGGTTGTCCTCGGTGATCGGCTCGAAGCCCGCCAGTACCTGCGGGGTGGGGATCGCGTGCGCCACCCCCCAGAGGGCCACCACACCCGCGGCGACGTATCCGAGCACGTCCACGCTTCGAGCTTCGCGGGGCACAGCGCCGGCCGACAAGGGCAGGAG
>CAYRHS010000244.1:0-2563 GCA_964424125.1 uncultured Burkholderiales bacterium | reverse complement strand
AGCAGACCGGGGCGCTCACGGACCCGGCGCCAGTAACCGGTCGTCGCGAAGTGCGCCAACCCGCCCCGACGACGCTCCGACGCGTAGACGAGGTGCCGGGCCGACGTGACGAGCCCGTCGAGGCGCGCCACGAAGGGTTCACCCGCGTATCGCCGCCGGGCGGCCGCGAGGTCGGCCGCCGACTGCCGGTACAGTGCGCCGAGCCGGAGGACGCGAGTCGGCCCGAGACGCTCGGGCTTGTGCCCCGCATCCCGCACGAGCCCCTCGAGCTCGACCCACGTCGACTGGCGCTCGCCGACGAACTGCTCGACGCTCACGTGACCTTCGAGGACCGCATCACGATCCCGACCCCCGAGGGGGTCGATGTCGACCTCCCGCTCGCCGGGCTGGGCTCACGGTTCGTCGCGGCGTTGATCGACGGGCTCATCTGGGGTCTTCCCATCATCGCACTGGTGGTCGTGGCAGGGTCGCTGCGGAACGGTTTCCTCGCTGCGATCGCGATCGTCGCCATCTTCCTCGTGTTGCTCGGCTACGACGTCGCCTTCGAGGTCCTCAACCATGGGCGCACGCCCGGGAAGGCCGCCGTTCGACTCCGGGTCGTGCGAACCGGAGGCGAGCCGGAGCGCTTCCTCGACTCCGCGGTCCGCAACCTGCTGCGCGTCGTCGACTGGCTCCCGTTCCTCTACGCCGTCGGCCTCTTCGTCATCCTCGCGAGTCGGCGCAACCAGCGGCTCGGCGACCTCGCGGCCGGGACCCTCGTCGTCCACGACCACCGCCCGGTCTCGGTGTGGACGGCCGAACACGCGGCGCCTCCCGTCCATGCCTACGCCGCGGCCTGGGACGTGAGCGCGGTCACCGACGCGGACCTCGCCACACTGCGCCGCTTCCTCGAGCGACGCAGCGGCCTCGCCGCCGATGCCAGGGCGCGATTGGCGCTCGAGCTGTCCCGACGGGTGGCCCCGAAGCTCGCGGGACCCGCCGGGACCGAGCACCCCGAGTTCGTCATCGAGCAGATCGTCGCGATCAAGGCGAGCCGCCGCCGGGACGTTTGACCATCAAGGCGTCCGGGTTCGCGGACCGTTACACTGCCGCGCCCGTGACCGCCGCCACGTGCACCCACCCCGCGCATCGGCACACGACGATCGCCGTTCGGCTCCGCGAGCTGCGCTACGCAGGGCTCGCGATGCTGGCGCTCGCCACGTCGTGGCCGCTCCTCCCGGCGGGAGCCGGCCTTCCCTGCCCGTTCCGGACGATCACGGGGATCCCGTGCCCGTTCTGCGGGATGACCCGAAGCGTCACCGCCACGGTCCACTTCGACTTTGCCGCGGCCTTCGACCTCAACCCGGCGGGCATCGCCGTCGTCGCGAGCGCGCTGCTGCTCCTGGTCACGTGGCGCGTCCGACGTGTACACATCCCGCTCTGGACGATCCCCACGGTCCTCGTCGTGCTGTGGGCTTATCAGATCGCCTTCTACCCGCACGGCGCATGACAAGCCGCATGACGACCAAGGAGCCCTCATGACCCAGCCGCCACCCCCACCGCCCGGGACCCCGGCCCCCGGCACCGGCCAAGGCACCAATGGCCTCGCGGTCGCGTCGCTCGTGTGCGGGATCCTCGGCTGGCTCTGCGGCATCGGTGCGATCCTGGCAATCATCCTCGGCTTCGTCGCCAAGAACCAGATCCGCACCAGCGGCCAGTCCGGCGACGGTATGGCCACCGCCGGGATCATCCTGGGCTTCGTGTCCCTGGCGATCGCGATCATCGTCGCCATCGTCATCAACACGTAGGCCGTGGCCGACGAGCCACGCGAGCCCGAGGAGGCCCGTCCGCCGCCTCCACCCGGGTGGCCGCCCCCGGGGGCTCCACCGCCGGGCATGCCCCCGCACCAGCCGGGCCCCGCGGGCGGAGGCGCGTACGGCAGCTACCCCGGCTACCGGACGCCCGAGACCGACGGCACCGCCATCGGCGCGCTCGCCGCGGCCATCGCCTCCTGGGTCTTCTGCCCGCTGATCCCTGCTGTCGTCGCGCTGGTCCTCGCCGGTACGGCCGAACGCAACATCGCCGAGTCCCGCGGTTGGAAGACGGGCACGGGACTCGTCACCGCGGCACGCATCGTCGCGTGGATCAACATCGGCGTCTTCCTGGCCGCACTCGTCTTCTTCCTGCTCGTCGCGGTGACGAGCGGGTCGACCTCCTAGACGGGTGTGGCGCCCTTCGAGACCCAGAAGTCGTTCAGCGCGGTCTGCGCCTTGTAGATCCAGATGAACCCGCCGACCAGCGGGATGAAGACCAACAGGCCCCAGATCGCGGTGATCGGCGGCTCCTTGCCGTCTTCCCTGTAGAGGCGCTCCACCTCCGACCCGAGGATGAAGAAGTTCACGATCGCGATGATCAGAGCGAAGACCACACCCAGCGGTCCCCCGATTCCGTCACCGCGGTAGCGCTTCAGCTCCGCGAAGTTGTAGCCCCACCACCAGAAGGAGTAGATGCCCAGTGTCACGATGAAGAGCAGGATCGTGATACCGACCCCGCGGGGCTTGCCGACCTGACGCGATGCAGGTGG
>CAYRHS010000243.1:0-2579 GCA_964424125.1 uncultured Burkholderiales bacterium | reverse complement strand
ATGTACACCCTGCGTCAGCACCTCGGGTCTCTGGAGGGGGCACGCGTCGCCATCGTCGGCGACGTCCTCAACTCCCGTGTCGCGCGCAGCGACGTGAAGGCCCTGGATCTTCTCGGAGCAGCGGTCACGTTGGTCGCACCGCCCACCCTCCTGCCCTCCTCGCTCGCGGGCTGGCCGGTCGTGGTCCACCACGACCTCGACGACGTCCTGCCCGAGCTCGACGTGGTGATCCTCCTGCGGATCCAGCGCGAACGACAGGACGAAGGGCTCTTCCCCAGCCTCCGCGAATACGCGTTGCGCTACGGCCTCACGGCCGAGCGGGCGGAGCGGCTGCCGGAGCACGCGCTGGTCATGCACCCCGGCCCGATGAACCGGGGCGTCGAGATCGATCCCGACGTGGCCGACGGTCCGCGCTCGACCATTACCGAGCAGGTGGCCAACGGCGTCGCGGTGCGCATGGCCGTGCTTTTCTCGCTGCTCGGATCGGGGGCCCCGGTTGCGGCCTGAGCACCCCGCCTTGCACCCGCCGGCGCTCGTCGTACGCGGCGGTGAGATCGTCGACGCCACCGGGGCTCGCCGTGCCGACGTCCGCGTCGTCGACGGCGAGGTCGTCGAGGTCGCGGCGGGGCTGGACGCCGCCGGTGCCCGGGTTCTCGACGCCGGTGGCTGCGTCGTGGTGCCTGGTCTCGTCGACTTGCACACGCACCTCAGAGAGCCGGGTGACGAGCTCGCCGAGACGATCGAATCGGGTGCGCGAGCGGCGGCGCTGGGGGGCTACACGGCGGTGGTCGCGATGCCCAACACAGAGCCCGCACTCGACGACGCCACCGTCGTGGGCTCGGTGCTCGCTCGGGGCGCGCACGCGCCGTGCGACGTCGTCGCGGCCGCGGCGATCACGAAGGGTCGGCGCGGCGAGGAGCTCGCGCCCATGGGGGAGCTCCACGATCTCGGCGTGCGGGTCTTCACCGACGACGGGTTCTGTGTGGCCGATGCCGGGGTGATGCGGCGGGCGATGGAGTACTCGCGTGCGCTGCCCGGCGCGGTGGTCGCGCAGCACGCGGAAGATGCCGCGCTCGCCCGGGGCGGCCACATGCACGAGGGTGAGTGGTCGAGCCGCCTGGGGATCCCGGGGCGTCCCGAGGCGGCCGAGTCGGTGGTGATCGCCCGCGATCTCGAGCTCGCCAAGCTGACGGGCGCGCGACTCCACGTGCTCCACCTCTCGAGCGCGGAAGGTGTCCGGCTGGTGCGAGAGGCGAAGGAGGTGGGGGTCCGCGTCACCGCGGAGGTGACACCCCACCACCTGGTCCTGACCGACGCCGCATGCGCGTCCTACGACCCGGCCTTCAAGGTGCATCCGCCGCTGCGCACCTCCTCCGACGTCGAGGCGCTACGCGCCGGCCTCGCGGACGGCACGATCGACGCCATCGCCACCGACCACGCGCCGCACTCGCCCGAGACCAAGGACCGTCCCTTCGAGGAGGCACCTCCGGGGATGCTCGGGCTCGAGACCGCACTCGGCCTCGTCCTCACCGAGCTCGTGGAGCCGGGCCACCTGACCCTCGCGGACGCGCTGGCGGCGCTGTCCTGGCGCCCGGCCGCCATTGCGGGTCTCGACGACCACGGCGGGCCCGTCGGGGTCGGGGCGCTCGCGCACCTCTGTGTGATCGACCCGAGCGCGGCCTGGGAGGTCGACGCGAGCGCGCTGGCGAGCCGCTCTCGCAACACGCCGTTCCACGGACGCAAGCTCACCGGCCGGGTCCGTCACACGCTGCTCGCGGGCGAACCGGTCGTCGTCGACGGCGAGGCGCAACGGTGAGCGCGCGGGTCCCCGACGTGTCACGGCCGGGTCTGCTCGTGCTGGCCGACGGCGCCGCGTTCGAAGGTGAGTTGGTCGGGTTCGTCCCCGACAACGGTGTGGCGGTGGGTGAGGTCGTGTTCAACACCGCGCTCACGGGCTACCAGGAGATCCTCACCGACCCCTCGTACGCGGGCCAGATCATCACCTTCACGTACCCGCACATCGGGAACTACGGCGTGGCCGACGAGGACTCGGAGAGCGCGCGTCCGTACTGTCGTGGCGTGGTGGTGCGGGACCTGGCGCGCCGGCCGTCGAGCTGGCGGGCGACGGGCGGTCTCGACGAGTACCTGCGGCTCCAGGGCGTCCCCGGCATCGCAGGCATCGACACGCGTCGCCTGACCAAACACCTCCGCCGCCACGGTGCGATCCCGGGCGCGTTCGGGACGCCCGACGAGTCGGAGTTGCGCGCGGCCGCGGAGCGGTCCGGAGGCACGGAGGGGCGCAATCTCGTCGCGGAGGTGACCACGACCGCGTCCTACTCGGTCGGCGACCCGGACTCGCCGTTCCACGTGGTTGCCTACGACTACGGCATCAAGTCGACGATCCTCCGCCACCTCGCCGGTGTCGGTTGCTTCGTCGAAATCGTGCCCGCGACGACGCCGGCGAGGGACGTCCTCGCGCGTGACCCCGAGGGCGTGTTCCTCTCCAACGGGCCCGGCGACCCCGCCGGTGTCCCCGCCGTGGCGGACGAGGTGGCGGCGCTGCTGGGCAGCGTGCCGGT
>CAYRHS010000242.1:0-2600 GCA_964424125.1 uncultured Burkholderiales bacterium | reverse complement strand
GCTGACCGCGGCCCGGCTGCCCGCCACGGTTGTGTAATAGGGCACGTGATTGACCAATGCGGCGCGCCTGAGGCTGAAGCTATCGGCGATCGCCTGCGCGCCTTCGGTCGTGTTGAAGATCAGCGCGAACGCCATCACCGCGCCGAAGAGGAGCATCACCCCGACGAACGCGTAGAAGAGCCCGAGCAGCGACTGCACCGAGTCGTAGAGCTGCCGCGAGTCGACGAACGCGGCCACGTCGGGCAGGTTGCTCAGACGCTGGCGCATCGTGTTTCGGTCCGCGCCCGCGTCGTACTGGACCAGGACCGTGGCGACGCTCGGCGCCTCGAGCACGCTCGGCTGCTGGGGCGGTGAGGCGGAACCGAGGAGGTTCGCGAGGTCCTCGAGCGAGATGTACGCCAGCGTTCCCAGAGGCTCGTCGACGAAGCCGGCGATCGTCGTCGTGAACGTCGTCTCTGGTGCACTCACCGCCACCTCGACCTCGTCGCCCGACTGGACGCCGAGTACACCCTTGAGCGAGGTCCCCGCCAGGATCCCGTGCTCGGGGAGCCGCTCGTGTTTGCCGCTGCTGGCGAGGAACTCGTGCATCTGTGTGTCGCGCTCGAACCCGAAGAGGTCGGTGGCGTAGACGTCACCGCCGTGGCGGATCGAGATCGCCAGCTGCGACGCGGACTCGACGCGGGCGACACCGTCGACGTTCGCGACCGCTCCGACGTTCGCACCGTCGAGCGGTACGTCGAAGTACAGCTGCGCGTCCTCACGCTGGATCTCCTCGAACTGACGGTTCACGAGGATGTCCGTCGTGTCGACCATTCCCCACGAGACGAGGATCAGCGTGAGGGAGAGCACCACGCCGAGCACGGTCGAGATCCCGCGGCGCTTGGCCCGCCCGAGGCTGCGCAGCATCATCTTCCACCGCGCCGGGAGGTGCGAGAGCGGAGGCAGGATTCGCTCGATCAGGCTGCGACGGCCGGTGGTGCGCGGCGCGTCGCCGCGCATCGCCTCCGCGGGCTCGATTCGGGAGGCACCCCGGGCCGGGATCCATGCGGCCAACGAACCGGCCACGAGCCCGAACGCGAGGCCGACCACGGGGGTCAGGGGCCAGAAGCGGGTGACCGTGTCGGGAACCGAGATCGCGCTGGTGTAGGAACCGGTGATGAGCCGGCCGAGGAGGAGGCCCACGCCCGTGCCGAGCACGGCACCCGCGAGCCCGACCGTCAGCCCGAAAGCGAGGAAGTGGCGGCGCACCGTCCGACCGCTGAGCCCGTTGGCCATGAGCGTGCCGATCTGGGCCCGTTGCGAGAACACGATCCGGTTCAGGAGCACGAAGGACGCCATGCCGGCCGCGGTGAGGAACAGCACGGGGAAGAGCACCGACAGCTCGCCGAAGCCGGAGACGTCCTCCTGCAACAGCGCGTTCGACGCCTGGTCGGCCTGCGTCACGACGTCGGTCGCGCCGTCGTCGTTCGCGTCGGTGGTCAGCGATCGATCGAGGGCGGGGCGATCGGCTCCCTGGTCGTAGAGGACGAGGTCCTGTTGTACGGCGGTGGCGCCGCCGGCGGACACCGCGAGCTCCTCGGGGACGAAGAGCACGCCGAAGTCGTCGGGGGTCGTGAGCGAGTCCTGCCGGGAGCGGGCGGGCCAGATGTACTCCGCCGACGCCGCGGTGCCGAGCACTTCGACCTTCTCCCAGCCGTCCGGCGTCGAGATCTCGAGCTGGTCACCGGCGGAGAGATGGAAGTGGTCGGCCATGTGCTGTTCCACCACGACGCCGCGGGGTTGACTCGGGTCGAGGTAGGAGCCCGAGAGGACGTCGATCTTGTCGACGCTGGGCTGCTTGTCGGCCGGCATGCCGACGACTCGGCCCAGGAGCTTGTGGTCGCCGCCGATGCGGAACGGGATGTCGGCCTGGGTCCGGGTGGCGACCGCGGCGACGCCGGACGTGTTCTTCGCCGTGGACGCGAACTCGGAGGTCTTCCCGCCCGTGACCGTGAGGTCGGCGAAGGCGAGCTTGTCGTAGGTGACGTTGTAGGACGCCTGAAGGTTGCGGAACGCGTCGTAGGAGGCGGCGTAGAGGGTGACCCCGAGGAAGATCGTCACCACGACGGCACCGAACTGCCATCGCCGGGCGGCGAGATCGCGACGGAGCTTGATGTGGAGCGTCTTCACCAGTTGAGCTCGTGCGGCTCGAGCGGGTTCGCGACGTGTTCGTCGCCGATGAGCTCGCCGTCGCGGAGTCGCAGCACGCGGTCGGCCATCTCGGCGATGGTGGAGTTGTGCGTCACGAGCAGGACAGTCCGACGGTTGTCTCGGGTCAACTGATGCAGCAGGCCGAGGATCTCGCGGCCGGTGTCGACGTCGAGCGCGCCCGTGGGCTCATCGCAGAGGAGGACGGGCGGGTTCTTGACGAGCGCTCGGGCGACGGCAACGCGCTGCTGCTCCCCGCCCGAGAGCTGGCCCGGAAAGTGGTCGCCCCGTGTCGCCAGCCCCACCTCGTCGAGCACGCGAGCGGTGCGCTCCTCGGCATCGCTCCCGGTGATCTCGGCCACCAGCGTGACGTTCTCGGAGGCGGTCAGCGTCGGAACGAGGTTGTAGAACTG
>CAYRHS010000241.1:0-2607 GCA_964424125.1 uncultured Burkholderiales bacterium | reverse complement strand
ACCGGACGAACGCTCGCGCAGCTCCTCGCGTATGAGGCAAGGCCCGATCGCGCGGTCGTCCTCGCCGTCCTCGAGCGGGTCGCCACGGCAATAGACGCGCTCCACGCCCTCGGGCTCGCGCATGGCGACGTCAAGCCCGCGAGCGTCCTTGTGTCCCTCGCCAGGGGGCGACTGGAGGTGGCCCTGGCGGACGCGGGGGACGTCGACGATCCGGGGGCGATCCGGGCGGACCTCGAGGCGCTCGGCCGCATGACCGTGCGCGGTCTCGCGCACGAGCTCGGGGCGGCCGATCGTCGGAGGATCGGCGAGGGCAGGGATCCCGATTCCGGCCGTCCGGCGCGTAGCGCTCGGGCGCTGATCGAAGCGAGCCGACGCGCCACGGCGCTGGTACCCGGTCCCGTCCGCACCGTGGCCGGCTTCTGGGACACTCCGGCTGCGGAGCCGGGCAGCGGTGCCCGGAGACGGTGGCGGGTGGGGCTCCTCGTGGTCGCGCTCCTGCTCGCCGCGGGTCTCGTGGCCGACAGGATCGGGGGTTCGCCGTCTCCCGACGTGGCTCCGTCACCACCCGAGGATGCCGCGACGCGGGCGATGCCGGCTCGGTCCGAGCTGCTCGGGCTGGCGCCCGCCGCGTTCCGTGCGACGTGTGAAGTGGTCGGGGCGAGGAGCTCGAGCATCGGGAGTGTCACGTGCCGGGACGGCGCCGTCGACGTGCGGTACACGCTCTTCGCCGATGACGCGGAACTCCGTACCGCGTACCGCCGAGACGCGCCGCCGGGGCTCGGAGGACCGACGAGCCCGAACGGCCCGCCGACGTGTGCTGACGGAGCGGTCGAGGAGCGGGCGTGGACGACCGCGCGTCACGACCACCAAGGGCGGTACCGGTGCGAGCTCGACTCGACGGGTGCCTCGATCACGTGGACGACCGAGGCCGTCACCGGCGGCGGGGTCCTCGCCCATGCCGGCGTCTCCACCGCCGACCTCGGCGCTCTGTTCCGGTGGTGGCGCGACGAAGCAGGTCCTACTGGCCCAGCGTGAGCCGGGCGAGCTCGTCGAGGTGGTCGTCGCTCCCCCCGAGGGTGCGCTCGAGCGTGAGCAGCCGCTTGTAGAAGAGATGGATGTCGTGCTCCCAGGTGAACCCGATCCCGCCGAAGACCTGGATGGCGGCCTCGCCCACCTCCGGGAGGACCTCGCTCGCGTAGGCCTTGGCCATCACAGTCGCGCAGTGACGCTCGGCGTCGTCCGCTCCGTCGAAGGCCCAACAGGCGTAGTAGGCCCCGGCGCGCGCGAGCTCGACCGAGCAGAGCATGTCCGCGCAGAGGTGTTGGATTGCCTGGAACGACCCGATGGGACGCCCGAACTGGTGGCGTTCGTGCGCGTACTCGAGCGCGAGCTCGAGGGCTCGGGTGGCAGCGCCCACGCCGTCGACACAGGCTGCGATCGTGAGTAGGTCGACGGTCCGGTCGACCGCCCAGCTCGTTGCATCCGGATCCGGGTCCAGGCGCCGGCCCGGAGCTTCGTCGAGCCGTACCGTCGCCGTCCGTGAGGTGGCGTCAACCGTCGGCGTGGGCTCGACCGAGACGCCGGGCCCCCGAGCATCGACGGCGAACACGCAAGGCCCCGCGTCGGTCTGCGCCGGCACCAGGAACACGTGGGCGCGGGCTCCCTCGGCGATGCGAAGCTTCGTTGCGGTGACTACCCAGCCGGCCTCGGTGGAACGTGCTCGGCTCGTCGGTGCCCGCGGCGCCCGGTGTGCACCGGCCACATCGATCGCGACGGACGCGAGGACACGGCCCGCCGTCAGACCCGGGAGGAACTCGGCCTGCAGCTCCGCCGGCGCGAGGTCGACGACCAGCGACACGGTTCCCAAGGCCGAGGCGGCGTAGGGAAACGGGGCGAGGGCACGGCCGAGCTCTTCGAGTACCACCGCGGCGTCGACCAAGCCGGCGCCGGGGCCGTCCAGCTCGACCGGGACGAGCAACCCGGCGACGCCGAGCTCGCAAAAGCTCTCCCAGACATCGTCCGTCGTCCCGACCGGGTCGTCGTACGCAGCGCGCACGTAGGGTGTGATCGGTGCCCGTTCCGCGAGGAACCGGCGCACGCTGTCGCGGAGCTGTTCCTGCTCGTCCGAGAAGTCGAAGTCCAAGCGGTCGAGAGTAGGGTCTGGGCAGGATGCAGCTCCACTACAGCGAAGCCGACGAGGACTTCCGGTCCGAGCTGGTGGCGTGGCTCGAGCAGCACCGGCCGGATCCCGCAGAGCGCGCGGCAGACCCGCCGACCTCCAGCGCCGACCTCCGGCCGTGGGCACGCGCCTGGCAGCGGCGGTTGTTCGACGCGGGCTGGCTCGTCCCCGGTTGGCCACCCGAGTACGGGGGGCGCAACGCCACGCCGACCCAGCAGATGATCTATTTCGAGGAGCTGTCGCGAGAGCGCCTCTCGCGGAGCACCAATCCGCAGGGGATCGGCATCGTCGCTCCGTCGATCAAGGACTACGGAACCGACGAGCAGCGCGAGCATTTCGTCCTCCCGACGTTGCGCGCCGAGATCGCCTGGTGCATCGGGATGAGCGAGCCGAACGCCGGCAGCGACCTCGCGAGCCTCTCGACGAAG
>CAYRHS010000240.1:0-2642 GCA_964424125.1 uncultured Burkholderiales bacterium | reverse complement strand
TGCTCCGGCCCCGCGTACACGCGCAACTTGCGGATCATGGATCGCCCGAGCGGTCCCTTCGGCAGCATCCCCTTCACCGCGAGACGCACGACCCGCTCGGGGTCGCGCGCGAGCAGGTGCTCCAGCGATTCCTCCCGGAGCCCGCCCGGGTAACCGGAGTGGCGGTAGTAGGTCTTCTGCTCGGCCTTGCGGGCGGTGACGTCGAGCTTCGCCGCGTTGACCACGACGACGTGGTCGCCCACGTCGACGTGCGGAGCCCAGATCGGCTTGTGCTTGCCCCGCAGGAGCGTGGCGACCTCCGATGCGAGGCGCCCGAGGCGCGCGCCGTCGGCGTCGACCAGGTGCCAGGCCCGCTCGATGTCCGCGGGGCGGGGGGTGTAAGTGCGCACGGCTGCTCGCTGTGGTGCTGACTCGGATAGGCCCCCGGGTTCCCCGGGGTGAACGGTCCGGGAGCGGCTCGCAACGACCCTGCGACGGGGACGCGAACCGCTCCGGAACAGACATTACAGGTTACCGGCCAGGGGCCGGATCCGGAAATCGGACCTACTACCCTCGTAGCGTGACCGACGCGATCTCCGCCCGAACCCCCCGCGCCACGCTGCCGGAGTCGGCCGCGGACGCCATCGCCACCCTCTTGGACCGCGAGCTCGAGGCCACGGTCGAGATGGTCCTTCTCGCCGAGGGGGAGGTCTACGAAGCCGTGGCACCCGACGGCCGGGTCCGCTTCCGGCGCCGGGACGGGGACGGGATCCAGATCCTCCACGTCGAGGGCCGGAACCCGCTCGCCGACCAGGCAGTGGACCGATTCGCGGGCCTCGAGTCGGAACGCCGGTCGCGCCACCCGCACCGCACGCAGAACGCCTACCCGCACGGCTACACCCAGGTGGCGCAGCTCTTCGACCACCCCGCGGCCCCCGACCTCTGCGTCGTCCACTCGGCCGCGCACCACTGGCCCGAGGCCGGTGGCCACCTCGGCGAGCACGGTTCGCTCGGGGTCGTCCAGGCCCGGGCACCGTTCGTGCTCGCCGGGCGGGGCGTGCGGCACGCGGGAATGATCGACGACTCCGCTCGTCTCGTCGACGTGGCACCGACCGTGGCTGCTCTCCTCGGGGTCGCGCCGCACGAGGACGGTTCGATGCTCGCGGGGGCGGACGGCGTGGCCCGATCGGATCTGCTCGATCCCTCCGACGGGCCGCCGCGCCACGTCGTCGGGTTCCTTCTCGACGGCACGAACGCGAACGTCCTCTACGACCTCGCCGCCCGGGGCGAAGCCCCGAACGTCGCGCGCCTCATGCAGGAGGGCACGAGCCTGCGCTATGGAGCGATCTCGGGGCTGCCCACCGTCACCCTCGCCAACCACACCTCGATCCTGACCGGCCGCTACCCGGGACACCACGGCGTGCTCCACAACGCCTGGCACGACCGGCGGACCGGCCAGAGCATCGACACCAATTCCCTCGCCACGTGGCCGTGGGCGATGCAGCACCTCGTCGACGGGACGGAGACCATCTACCAGGCCGTCCACCGAACGTGGCCCGATGCCTGCACCGCGGCCGTCGACGAGCCGTGTGACGTCGGCGCCGACTACTCGACCTTCGACTTCTTCCGGTCGGGCTCGGTCCCCGAGACCCGCCCGACGACCGAGGGCCTGCCGCACGTCACCCGCCGCTACGCCGACGACTTCGGCTACGCGATGTGGTCGATCGTCGACCACATGGGCGTCGAGCAGGCGATCGGGATCTGGTCGGAAGGCGGCTACCGGGGCGTCGAGGTCCCTCGCCCGCGCTTCATGTGGGTGAACTTCACGCTGACCGACGCGGCGATGCACATGGGCGGCCCGTACTCGGAGCTCGCCGCGGCCGGCGTCCGCGACACCGACGGCCGGTTGGGCGACGTTCTCGACGCGATCGAGGCGTCGGGCGCGATCGACGACACGGCCTTCGTGATCGTCGCCGACCACGGGATGGAGGAGACCGATCCCGAGGTGCGCGGCGACTGGGACGGTGCGCTGGCAGCCGCGGGCATCGAGTGCCGCAACGAGGGCGCGGGCTTCCTCTACCTCGACCGCTGAGGAGCCACCCGGCCCCGCTCACGCAGTGCCGATGAGGGTTCCGATGACGAAGGTGATCGCGGCCGCTCCGCCGCCGATCGCCACCATGCGCAAACCCGATCGCACCGGTCGGCGACCGGTGAAGACCGAGATGAGGGTGCCGACCACGAACAGCGCCAGGCCCGACGCGGCCGCGGCCGAGACGAACGCCCCCGTCCCTCCAGCGATCGTGTACGGAAGCACGGGGATGAGTGCTCCGATGCAGAACGCGAGGAACGACGAGATGGCCGCCACCCAGGCCGAAGGGAGGTCGCCGGGCGAGATACCCAGCTCCTCGCGGGCCATCACGTCGAGCGCGGATTCCTCGTCCTCCATGATCTGCTCGGCGAGTCGGCGAGCCTCGTCGATCCCCACGCCCTTCGCCTCGTAGATGAGCTGGAGCTCCTCGCGTTCCTCGTCGGGGAGGTGGCGGATCTCGGAACGCTCGATGTCGAGTTCGCGCAGGTACAGCTCGGCCTGGGACCGCACCGAGATCCACTCACCCGCGGCCATGGAGCAGGCGCCGGCGACCAGGCCGGCGACCCCCGCGAGG
>CAYRHS010000239.1:267-2797 GCA_964424125.1 uncultured Burkholderiales bacterium | reverse complement strand
CTGCCCCACCCATAGCCCCGCCCGTCGCCCTCGGCTCCCTCGAGCTTCTCCCAGGTGTCCAGGAGGCGGCGGGCGGCGACCGGGGGGAGGAGCTCGCCGCCTGTGACGGCGGCCTCGAGGTCGCCGAGGCGGGACGCGACCTCGGGATCAGAGCGGAAGCGGTCCAGCAAGGTGTCGGTGAGCTCGGACCACATCCACTCCCGGGCCTGGGTCGCGCGACGGTCCTCGAGCTCGCCGGTCTCGGTCATCGCCGCCCGGATCTGCTCGATGGTCGCCCAGAGCTCGTCGATTCCGTGCCCCAGCAGAGCGGAGCAGCGCAGCACGTGCGGTGTCCACGAGAGGGAGTGGGGCCGAACGAGGCCGAGCGCGGCCGTGTACTCGGCCGCGGCCCGCCTCGCCGCATCCTCCAGGTCGCCGTCGGCCTTGTTCACGACGATGAGGTCCGCCAGCTCCATGATGCCGCGCTTGATCGCCTGGAGCTCGTCCCCGCCGCCCGGCGCGAGGATCACCGCGAAGCAGTCGACCATGGCCGCGACGGCGACCTCCGACTGACCGACTCCGACCGTCTCCACGATCACGACGTCGAAGCCGGCAGCCTCGCAGAGCAGCATCACCTCGCGGGTCCGTCGGGCCACCCCGCCGAGGGTTCCGCCCGTCGGCGAAGGGCGGATGAACGCCTGGTCCGAGCGGGCGAGCTCGGCCATCCGCGTCTGGTCGCCGAGGATCGAGCCACCCGTCCGCGTGCTGGACGGGTCGACCGCGAGCACGGCCACCCGGTGCCCCCGGTGGATCACGTGCAAGCCGAGCGTCTCGATCAGCGTCGACTTCCCCGCGCCGGGAGCGCCGGAGATGCCGACGCGGATCGACCCGCCAGTTCGGTCGAGGAGTTCACCGAGCACCGCTTCAGCTGCCGCCCGGTGATCGTCCCGAGTCGATTCCGCGAGCGTGATCGCACGCGCGAGCGCTCGCCGGTCACCGCCGCAAAGCGCCGCCGCGAGCTCCTGGGCGTCGTTCACCCGTGCTGTCGAGCGCGCACGAGCTCGAGGACCTCCGCGGCCGCGGGCGGGATGCTGGTTCCCGGACCGAACACCGCGCTGACGCCTTCCCCCCGCAGCGCGTCGTAGTCCTGGGGCGGGATCACGCCACCGCACACGACCACGACGTCTTCGCCGCCCTGCTTGCGGAGCTGCGCGATCAGCTCCGGCACGAGCGTTCGGTGTCCCGCAGCCTGGCTCGACACGCCGACGACGTGCACATCGTTCTCGACCGCCTGCCGCGCCGCCTCCTCGGGCGTCTGGAACAGGGGACCGACGTCGACGTCGAAGCCGAGGTCGGCGAACGCGGTGGCGATGACCTTCGCGCCCCGATCGTGGCCGTCCTGGCCCAGCTTCACCACGAGCATCCGCGGGCGCCGTCCTGCTTCGTGGGCGAAGGCTTCGACCTCGGACCGCACCTTCTCGTAGGCGTCGTCACCCTCGTAGGTCGAGCCGTACACACCCGAGATGCTACGGATGACGGCCCGGTGGCGTGAGAACACCTTCTCCAGCGCGTCGGAGATCTCTCCCACCGTCGCCCGCGCGCGCGTCGCCTCGATGCTGAGCTCCAAGAGGTTGCCGTCGCCTTCGGCGCCGTGCGCGAGCGCGTCGAGCGCGGCCCGGCACCGGTCCTCGTCGCGCGAGGCACGGACGCGCTCGAGCCGCGCGATCTGTTGCTCGCGCACCGCGCTGTTGTCGATCTCGCGGATGTCGACCGGAGGCTCGTCCTCGAGCTGGTACTTGTTGACGCCGACGACGACCTCGTCGCCCCGGTCGACTCGGGCCTGGCGCCGCGCCGCGCTCTCCTCGATCCGCAGCTTCGGCAACCCGGCCTCGACGGCCTTCGTCATCCCACCGAGCTCCTCGACCTCCTCGATGAGCTTCCAGGCCTCGTGGGCAAGGCTCGCGGTCAGCGCCTCGACGTAGTAGCTCCCGCCGAGTGGGTCGACCACGTGGGTGATCCCGGTCTCCTCGGCCAGGATGAGCTGGGTGTTGCGCGCGATGCGGGCCGACTGCTCCGTGGGCAGTGCCAGCGCCTCGTCGAAGCTGTTCGTGTGCAGGCTCTGGGTGCCGCCGAGCACGGCGGCCAGTGCTTCGTAGGCCGTCCGCACGACGTTGTTGTACGGATCGTGCTCCGTGAGAGAGACACCGCTCGTCTGGCAGTGCGTCCGCAGCATCATCGAACGGGGGTTCTCGGCGCCGAAACCGGACATGATGCGCGACCAGAGGAGGCGAGCGGCGCGGAGCTTGGCCACCTCCATGAAGAAGTTCATGCCGATGGCGAAGAAGAACGACAGCCGACCGGCGAACTTGTCGACGTCGAGCCCCCGGTCGAGCGCGGCGCGCACGTATTCGCGTCCGTCGGCGACCGTGTACGCGAGCTCCTGCACGGCGGTCGCGCCCGCCTCCTGCATGTGATACCCGGAGATCGAGATCGAGTTGAAGCGAGGCATGTGCTCGGCCGTGTACTCGATGATGTCGGCCACGATCCGCAT
>CAYRHS010000239.1:0-257 GCA_964424125.1 uncultured Burkholderiales bacterium | reverse complement strand
CCGGTGGATAGATGTACGTGTTGCGGACCATGAACTCTTTGAGGATGTCGTTCTGGATGGTTCCCGCGAGCTGCTCCTGGCCGACGCCCTGCTCCTCGGCTGCCACGACATAGCCCGCCAGGACGGGCAACACCGCGCCATTCATCGTCATCGAGACGGTCATGCGGTCGAGGGGGATCCCGTCGAAGAGCACCTTCATGTCCTCGACCGAGTCGATCGCGACCCCCGCCTTGCCGACATCTCCGACGACGCGCGGG
>CAYRHS010000238.1:0-2869 GCA_964424125.1 uncultured Burkholderiales bacterium | reverse complement strand
TGGGTGCCCAGCGCTCGCCGATGATGAATTGGATTCCCTGATCGCGGAAGACAGGGAGCGACTCGCGTGTCGTGCTGATCGCGATGTAACCGAGGATCACGAGCACGAGGGCGCCCGACGTGACGGTCGCAACGCGGAACACGCTGTCCCCGAGGCGCCCGCGACCGCGTCCGGCCAGCTCTCCCGGCTCAGGTTCTGCGATCGGCGGTGCGGCCGTTGCCATTCCTCTCCCTTCCCGTCGCGCCGGATTCTGGTCGATCAGCGGTGCTCGACGCACGAACCGACGCCGACTTCGGAGACGCGGAGACGGCGGCGCTGCAGCTCCGTGCTCGCGCCGCCGTCTCCAGCAATTCGATCAGCCGGCCTCGGTCAGCCGATCTGCACCTCGTCGAGCTGGGCCACCGCCGCGTCCTGGAACTCTTGAGGCGTCGGCGCGAAGCTCACGTCCTCGCAGTTCTGGGACACGCCGTCGGTGATGAGCCACTTCACGAACCCGACGACGTCGTTACCGACCTGTGTGTCGTCGTAGCTCGTGTGCACGAGGATGTACGTCGGTGCCGTGATCGGGTAGGCGTCCGCACCGGGCCCGTCGAGCGGGTTGTAGGTGAGGTCGTCGGCGAGCGTGGCGCCGGCCAAGGCCGCGGTCGTGCCGTCCACCGAGGGCTCCACGAAGTTCCCTTCCTTGTTCTCGATCGCCGCTGTCTGCAGGCCGATGACCTGCGCGTCGCCGAGGTCCACGTAGCCGACCGCGCCCTCGGTGTCCTGGACGATCTGCGCCACACCGGTGTTCTGCGCGCCGCCGACGGTGTCGGCAGGCCACTCGACCGTGTCGTCGGCGCCGAGCGTCCACACGCCGGGTGCAGCGGCATCGAGGTACTTCGTGAAGTTGTTGGTCGTCCCCGAGCCGTCCGAACGCCGAGCGACGGTGATCTCGGTGCTGGGCAGGTCCGCGTCCGGGTTCAACTCCGTGATGGCGGGGTCGTCCCAGGTGGTGATGTCACGCTGGAAGATCTGCGCGATCACCGGACCGTTGAGCTTCAGCTCGTCCACGTCGGGCAGGTTGTACGACACGGTGACGGAGGAAGCGGTGCTCGGGATGTAGAAGAACGAGCCCGGCTCGGGCCCGTCCCCCTCGTCGACGAGCGAATCGCTGCCGGCGAAGTCGTTCAGGTCCTGGCCGAACTCCTCCTTGCCCGATCCGGAGCCGATCGAGTTGTACGTCACCGTGAGGTCCGGCGCCACGTCGGTGAACGCGGCGATCGCCGCCTGGTAGCAGGCGTCCGGGAAGCTGGCACCGGAGCCGGTGATCTCGCCGGACAGGTCGAGGGTCTCGCCCCCGCCGCCGGTCGGGCTCGCTCCACTGTCGCTGGAGTCGTCGTCGTTACCGCAGGCTGCTGCGACGATGGCCAGCACCATCGCGAGCACCAGTGCGGACAGCAACCGGTTCCGTTGGCGAATTCGCATCGATCGGTGTCCTCCCGTTGAATGCATCCGAGCACGGAACCAAGCGCCCGCACCCGCCGCGGACGCTAGAGAGTTGCGGTAGCGCGGCCGCAGCATCGGGGTGAATGACCGATGAACGTCACCGGAACATCATCGGGCGGCTAGTCCAGGTCGGTCGCCTGCAAAGGGGTCTCGGCGCCGTCGGGAAGCTCGCCGGTGACCATGAAGGTCACCCACCGCCCGATCTGCACCGCGTGGTCGGCCACGCGCTCGTAGAAGCGTCCCAGGAGCGCGAGCTGGACGGCCTGCTGGAGCCCGGCTTCGTCGTTCGCGCAGTGCTCGAAGATCGCCCGGAACAGCTCCTTTTGCAGGTCGTCCATCACGTCGTCGAGGTCGGCGAGCGCCGCGGCGAGCGACGGCTCGAGGTCGGCGAAGGCGTCGACCGCGAGGTTCAGCTGCACGCTGCCCTGCGCGCCCATGCGCTCGATCAGCCCCCGGATCTTCGGAGGAAGCTCGCTGGGGAAGAGGCGGCGGCTCGCCTTCGCGATCGACACCATGAGGTTCGCCGTCAGCTCGAGCTCGCCGAGGATCCGAAGCGTGGCCAGCAGGGTCCGCAGGTCGACCGCGAGGAGCGGCTGCTGGAGGGCGAAGAGCTCGTAGGAGCGTGTTTCGATGGCCAGGTTGGTCTGGTGGATGGCCTGATCACCGGCGATGACCTGTTCGGCCAGTCCCAGGTCCGCGTCGAGCACCGCCCGGGTGCCGGCGCCGATGGATTCCCCCACCATCGCGGCGAGCTTGATGATGTCGCCGCGGAGTTCCTGCAGCTGCTCGTCGAGACCCTTGCGTTCGGTCATGGTCGCTCCCGGATGTCGCTCGACGCTTCGGAGCGGATTGTGGCCGCTGGGCGGAGGCGCTCGCGGCGCCCGGTCTGCTCCACCGGTATTGTTCACGGCCTGTTCACTGTCGATCCATCGGCACGTGGTCCGCGTGTCCTGGTGGCCCCGTAGCCTGCGGGCGTCGAGTCCTGGAGCGGCGGGCGGGAGCACGGCGATGTCGGCAGGAGCACGGCGATGATGCCGGAAGTGGCGATGGACCAGATGCGCACGACGCCGGAGACGGCGAGCCACGAGCCGGAGGTGGGGGGCGCGTCGCCGACGGTTTTCGCGGTCGAAGACCTCGGTGTCACCTACGGCCGCACGATCGCGATCGAGGATGTGACCTTCGACATCGCGCAGCACGAGGTGACGGCGCTCATCGGGCCGTCAGGGTGCGGCAAGAGCACGTTCCTTCGTTGCCTGAACCGGATGAACGACATCATCGACGGTGCCTCGGTGAGCGGGACGCTCACCTACCACGGTGTCGCGCTGTACGCGGACGACGTCGACGCCGTCGAGGTCCGGCGGCGCATCGGCATGGTGTTCCAGAA
>CAYRHS010000237.1:0-2910 GCA_964424125.1 uncultured Burkholderiales bacterium | reverse complement strand
CGAGTGGCTAGGCCGGGGAGGTGGCCCTGCGGGTGTGCAGCGGCTGCCTGCAGAACCGCACCAACGGACGGCTCAGAGGAGCGACACGAGAACGTCTCGCGTGGCAGCAAGTTCGTCGGGGGTTCCGAACTCACTGGCTGCGAGCGTCGTGACGCCGCTTTCGCTCACACCGGCCAGTCGGTCTGCGACCTCGGCGGCCGCCGCGATCACGGCGATGTCCTCTGGGCCGTCTACGCCTTCGCGGTCGAGCATCGCCCGGTACGACGGAAGCCCGCCATACATGATGAGGAACTCGGCAACCCGCTCGCGAGCCTTCTCCGGGTTGTTGGTGACGCACACGGGCAGCCCCGCCGCGATCTGGGGTTGGGGACGATCTGCGACCTCGGCCGCGCGGGTGATCGAGGGCACGATGTGGGAGGCCAAGGTCTTCGGTCCAACCAACCAGGTGACGGTTCCGTCGGCCACCTGACCGGCGAGTTCGAGCATCTTGGGACCCAGGGCCGCCACCAACAGCTGCGGTGCTGGGGCTGCCACATTCACGGAGCCGTGCGAGCTGGCGGCTTCGCCATCGACTGACGATGCTTCACCGGAAAGCATCGGTATCAGAGCCTCCAAGTACTCCCTCATGTGTCGCAGCGGCTTCGCGTAGGACAGGCCCCACATCGACTCGACCACCACCTGATGGGACAGACCGATACCCAGGATCACCCGGCCCCCGTTCACCTGGCTGACAGTGAGGGCTTGTTGCGCGAGCGCCATCGGGTGCTCGCGATAGATGGGCACAGCAGCGGTGCCCAGATGGATCCCGGGAACCTCGCGAGCCACAGCTGCGAACGCGGTAAGCGCGTCGAGGCCGAATATCTGCGGCATCCAGAACGACGTGAAGCCTTGGTCTGCCGCGGATCGGACCTCGCCGACAAGTCCGTCGACGGTGGGGGCATATCTGTAGACACCGATGTTCACTTGCCGATCCTTCCACGACGGCGGGACGTCCCATCCTGCCGGGTCTGACAAGACCGTTGCCGCCGCGGAGTGAGCTTGGGTCCTCAACGGGATGACGGCCAGCGCCGTGAAAGTCTCACCTGGGCCGGCGCAGCGAGTCCGCCACGTTCGGGTCATGAGCCCGAAGGGCGCCGCGTCGCTCGGCATCGGCGCCCTGCCCTCTCGATCGGTCCGAACCCGTGTGTCGTACCCTCGGCCGAGAGCGATGCACCACCTTCGGGGGGAGGTCACATGGCGTCGTGCGGGCGGCGACACGCCAGGAGCGCGACCTCGCACTTGTTGGCAGTATGCATCGGGGTCGTGTTGCTCGCCGCGTGTGGCGGAGGCGCCGGCGAGGGCGCCGCGCCGACCACGACGACGTCGGCGAACGACGCGTCACGCGCGCCCGATGCTCCGGTGGTGATCGCCCATCGCGGCGCGTCGGACGCCGCGCCCGAGCACACCTTCGCCGCCTACGACCTCGCCCTGGAACAGGGAGCCGACTACCTCGAGCAGGACCTCCAGATCACCGCCGACGGCGTCCTCGTGGTCCTCCACGACGCAACACTCGACCGCACCGCACGCGGACCGGCCGAGTCGTGCACGGGAGCCGTGGCCACCAAGACCATCGACCAGCTCCGCGAGTGCGACATGGGGTCGTGGTTCAACGAGACATATCCCGACCGTGCCGATCCCGCCTACGTCGGCCTGACGATCCCGACGATGGCGGAGGTCCTCGATCGCTACGGCGACGACGCGCGCTACTACATCGAGGTCAAGACGTCGGGCGCCGAGCCGGCCATGGAGCAGCCGCTCGTCGACCTGCTCGCCGAGTCGGGGCTCCTCGACGACGTGTCGGACACCCGTCAGGTGATCGTGCAGTCCTTCAGTCCCGAGAGCCTGCGCCTCGTACACACCCTGGAACCGGCGCTGCCCCTCGTGCAGCTCCTCGTTACCGGCGCCGAGCCGACCGATTCGGCCGCGCTCGACGACATCGCCGAGTACGCCGTGGGGATCGGCCCGCCGTCCGCCGACGTGAACAAGGCGCAGGTCGCCGCAGCGCACGATCGTTGCCTCGCCGTGCATCCGTACACCGTCAACGACCCCGCCGAGATGACGCAGCTCCTCGACATGGGGGTCGACGGGATGTTCACGAACGCACCCGACGTCCTCGCCGGCCTGCGCGAGGGTCGCCCCGCGCCGCTCGAGGCGTGCACCCCCGAGGCCGCGGCGCGCTGAACGACCTCGTCGATCGACAGCCTCGGTGTCGGCGTCAGGATTCGACCGAGCCCTCGCGGTGGCGATGGCTGGATCCGCTCGCCTAATGTCCCGCAGCCATGAGGCCGTCGCTGCCATCCAACTTGGCCGTCGCGCTCGCGTGCGTGCTGATCGCATCGGCTGGATGCTCCGATGACGACGCACTCGACGGCTCCGACCGCCCCTCGGTGAGCGTGGAGGCGGAACCCAATGAGGGAGAGGCGCCGCTGACCGTCGAGTTCACGGCCTTCCCCCGCGACGACGTCGGCGAGTCCCCGCAGTGGCTGTGGGACCTGGGCGACGGGACGACGACCACGGAGCAGAACCCCGACCACGTCTACGAGGAGCCCGGCGACTACGAGGTCACGGTTCAGCTCACGACCGAGGACGGCGAGACGTTCGAGTACTCCGTCGACGACGTCCGCGTCACCGGGCCCGAGGACGACGCCGCGGCGGGTCCGGTGGAGTTCGAGGATTGGCAGAGCGCGATCAACGCCGCGTGCGCGACGTCGGCCGAGGACGCGGCCGCGGTCCCCGGAGCCCCGAACAGCCCCGAGGCGCTGGAAGCGCTCGTGGCGATCAACAACGCCGAGACCCAGGCCGTCGAGGCCGTGGGAATCCCCAGGCATCGCCGCGACGAGGCCGTCGAGTGGCTGGACCTGCGCAACCGCG
>CAYRHS010000236.1:0-2938 GCA_964424125.1 uncultured Burkholderiales bacterium | reverse complement strand
AGAGTCCGGCGGCCCGCACGTCCGGCCACGTGGCCGCGCCGCTGCCGTGGATGAACTCGGCGCCCGCCTCGACGGGGTGTCCGGTCAGGTCGCGCACGGTGCGGACGCGCCCGCCGACTCGGTCGCCGGCCTCGACGACGACCACGTCGAGGCCGCCCTGGGCCAGCGCCCGGGCTGCGCTGACCCCTGCCATACCGGCGCCGAGGACGACGACGTCCGCGTGATCAGCGCCGGGCATCAGGCCCGCTCCTCGGGGCGCGTCTCGGCCTGCTCGGCGACCCAGGCGGCCGACCCGGCCACGAACCCTTCGATGTCCGCCGCCTTGCCCGCCGCGAGCTCCTGAAACCAGGCCGGCACGTAGACCTGGAGTGCGTTGCGGTCAATGGCGTCCATCACGCCGTCCGCGAGCTCCGACACCGGGATCCGCTCGATGGTCGCGGGGAGCGGATCGTTGTCGGGGATCGTGAACAGCTCGGTATCGACGACGCCGGGGTACACGACGAGCACGCGCACGCCGGTCCCCCAGAGGTCGATCGCCATCGCCTCCGAGAAGGCCGACAGCGCCGCCTTCGACGCGTCGTACGCCGCTTCGCCCGGGGACGACAGAGTCGCGGCCACCGACGAGACGTTCACGACGAGTCCCGAGCCGCGCTCGAGCATCTGGGGCAGCACTGCGAGAGTGAGCCGGATCGGCGACGAGTAGTTGAGCTGCATCACGGCGTCGACAGTGGTCGCGTCGAGCTCGGTCACGTGTCTGCGTTTCGGCATGCCGGCGTTGTTGACGAGGACGTCGATCCCACCGAGCTCGGCGACCGCAGAGCGGACGAGCGCGCCGACCTGGTCGTTGTCGGCGAGGTCGCACGTCCACATGCGGGATCCCGGGGCGTGCACCCGACAGCGTTCGAGCACCTCTCGCAGTCGCTGCTCCCGCCGGGCGCAGATCCCCACCGTCGCGCCCGCGGCGGCGCAGCGCTGCGCCAACTCCGCGCCGATCCCCGACGACGCGCCGGTCACGAGCACGCGCTTGCCGGAGAGCTCCATTCCCGTTCCGCCTCGGGTCCCGTGCGACGCGGGTGAGCCCCTCTCGCGCCCGACCCACGTTGCATATGCAGAAGCTACGCACCGTACTCGTCCGCGACCCGGTCGTCCCCGAGGTCGACGGGGGGACTACGCGCGAGCCAGGCGGACGTGCGCGACGGAGGGTGAGCAGGCGAACTCGACGCACTCGTAGCCGTCGGGCCCGCGGTCGAGGTGGTCGAAGAGTCGCTCTCCCCTGCCGAGGAGGGTGGGCACGATCGCGACGTGCATCTCGTCGATCAGGCGCGCGCGCAGGTACTGCTGGATGGTGGCCACGCCTCCGCCGAGCCTCACGTCGGCGCCGCCGGCGGCGTCCAGCGCTTGCTCGAGCGCGGCCTCGATGCCGTCGTCCACGAAGTGGAAGGTGGTCCCGGCCTCCATGGTGAGCGGCGCACGTGGGTGGTGCGTGAGCACGAACACCGGGTGGTGGAACGGGGGGTCGTCTCCCCACCAACCGGTCCAGGACTCGTCACCCCAGGATCCGCGGATGGGGCCGAACATGTTGCGGCCCACGATGGTGGCGGCGATCTCGGTCTCGCCCCGTGCGGCGAAGTCGTCGTCGAGGCCGGTCTCGCCACCTTCCATGCCGTGCATCCGGCGCATCGAGCGGGTCGCGAAGGCCCACTCGTGCAGCCGCTCACCGCCGACGCCCAAGGGGTGCTCGACGTTCTGGTCGGGTCCGGCTCCGTACCCGTCGAGGGAGATCGCGAAGTTCTGCACCCGCAGCTTCGGCACCGTTGCTTCCTTCCTGCCATCCTGAGAGGTCCCTGCTACCGGATACGACGGTCCGGGGAGCCGGGACTCATCGGCGGACGCGCTCGGGAGGCTACGACGATGCCGATCTCCGTGGACTCCAGGGAGACGTTCCTGCAGGCGGTTGACGTCTTCGACAGCCGGGTCGACGCCACGGAAGCCGAGGCCTGGTCGTCACCCTCGCCCTGCGAGGGCTGGACGGCCGGGGACGTGTTGGTCCACGTCGTCGGAAACCTCCGAGCGCTGCGGGCGGCGCTCGACGGCGCCGACTTCTACGCGGTACGCGACCAGCCCGTGCAGGGAAGCCTCGTCGACGCGTGGCACCAGGAACGCGCCCGGGTTGCCCCCGCGCTCGACGACGCGAAGGCCGCGGCCGTCGGGACCGTCGCCGTCGGTGGGCGCGCGGTCCCGCTTCCGGCGCTCGTCGACGGCCTCATGCGGGACCTGGTGATCCACACCTGGGATCTGGCGCGGGCGGTGGGTGGGGACGAACAGCTTGCAGACGATCTCGTCGCGGCGGCCACCGAGGCGATGGTCGCGGTCACCGAGGAGGCTCGCGGCCCGGGCCGCTACGGCCACGAGGTCCCCGCACCCCCGAACGCCGATGCGCAGACACGCCTCCTCGCCCTGTCGGGGCGCCGGGCGTTCTGAGCAGATCGGGGTGGGCACGCGCGGTCGACAGGGTTCGTCCGCCCCTCCTTCCCACCCGCAGCGAGTCTTCTAGCCTGAGCCCGGCATGGCCCGCCGCGCGCCGAAGGACGACCCGCCCGACAACGTCGAGGCGGGGGCGCGCAAGCGGGTCGCCGCCGGGTTGCCCGCGGTGCTGACGACCGCGAAGCGCGCCTACGACCAGATGGGTGTCACGCGCAGCGTGAAGACGTTGTTGCGCGTCAACCAGTCCGGGGGCTTCGACTGCCCCGGGTGCGCGTGGCCGGAGCCCCACGACCGCTCGCACGCGGAGTTCTGTGAGAACGGCGCCAAGGCCGTGGCCGAGGAGGCGACGCAGCGCCGCGTCACGCCCGAGTTCTTCGCCGCGAACTCCGTCGACGAGCTCGGGGCCAAGAGCGACTACTGGCTAGGTCAGCAGGGTCGTCTCACGCGCCCGGTG
>CAYRHS010000235.1:0-2969 GCA_964424125.1 uncultured Burkholderiales bacterium | reverse complement strand
TCAGATTGCGCTGCGCCCGGTAAAGCGGTTGTACGGATCGACGCGGGCCGTCGATGACGTGACCCTCGCGGTACCTGGACGCGACGTGACCGCGGTGGTCGGCGGTGACGGCGCGGGGAAGTCGACCCTCCTGCGCGTGCTCGCGGGAGGGCTCGCGCCGAGCTCCGGGCGGGTCCGACGACCGCCCCCGCGCCAGGTCGGCTACGTGCCCACCGGCGCAGGGACGTTCGTCGACCTGAGCGTCGACGAGAACCTCGACTTCGTCACCCGGGCCTTCGGTCTCGATCGACGAGCGGCGAGCGCGCGCGCCGCGTCGCTCCTCGAGCGGACCGGCCTGCGCGACTTCCCCCACCGCCTGGCGGGACAGCTCTCCGGGGGCCAGCGACAGAAGCTGGCCCTCGTGCTGGCGCTCCTGCCGGACCCCGAGCTCCTGGTGCTCGACGAGCCCACGACCGGCATCGACCCGGTCAGTCGAGCAGAGCTCTGGCAGGTGATCTCCGCGGCCGCGGCGCGCGGTGCCGCGGTCGTGGTCGCGACGGCGTACCTGGACGAGGCCGAACGAGCCGGGTCGGTCGCGGTGCTCGACGGCGGGCGGACGATCCTGCGGGGCACCCCCGACGAGCTGATCGGGAGCATCCCCGGGCGGATCATCGAGGTCCGCGAGCCCCGCGACCGCCGACGCGCGTGGCGGCGGGGTCGGCGCTTCCGCGAATGGGTGCCCGACGGCGACGAGTCCGTCACCGACGAGACCGTCCAGCCCGACCTCGAGGACGCGGCCCTGGTCGCGGCCCTCGCGCAGCGAGTCGGAACGACGACGTGAGCGGCCTCGCCCTGCGCGCTGCGACGAGAACGTTCGGCGACTTCGTGGCCGTCGACGCGCTCGACCAGGCCGAGGAGCCGGGTGAGGAGGTCGGGCTCCTGGGCGCGAACGGCCCCGGTAAGACGACGGCGATCCGCATGTTGCTCGGGCTGCTCTCCCCCAGCTCGGGCAACGCGCGCCACTTCGGGGGACCGCCCACCCGCGCGAGCCGCAGCCGGATCGGCTACGTCCCGCAGGGCCTGGGGTTGTGGCCCGATCTCAGTGTGGACGAGAACCTCGCCTTCACGGCGGCCGCCTTCGGCGGCGACGAGGCCGCGCTCGAGCCCGAGGTCGCCGCGGTCCGGGACCGAACGGTCGCTTCGCTCCCGCTCGGGCTCCGCCGGCGGGTCGCGTTCACGGCTGCCCTCCAGCACGACCCGGACGCGCTGGTGCTCGACGAGCCCACCTCGGGAGTGGACCCGCTCGGGCGGGCCGCGTTGTGGGATCGCATCCGGGATCGCGCCGACGCCGGCGCGAGTGTCCTCGTCTCCACCCACTTCATGGACGAAGCGGTGCAGTGCGATCGGCTCGTCGTGCTCGTCCGGGGCCGCGCCGTGGCCGAGGGGTCCGAACGGGAGCTGGTCGAGGGACGCCGGGCGATCGAGGTGAGCGGCGCGCCCTGGCCCGAGGTCTTCGACGCGCTCGCGGCGGCCGGAGCTCCGGCGACGCTGCGCGGCCGCAACGTCCGCGTCCCGGACGCCGATCCGACGTGGGTCGAAGCCAGGCTGGCCGCGGCCGGCATCGAAGCATCGCTCGACGTGGTGCCGGCCACGCTCGAGGAGCGGATGGTGGAGCTCGCCGCCTCCGGGGGCGGAGATCCCCCGTGAGCCCGCCCACCCGCGAGCAGGAGGCGACGCATACGGAACGTCGCGACGCGATCCTCGACGCGGCTCGGGCTCGGTTCGCGGCGCTCGGGTTCCAACGCACGACGATCCGTGGCGTCGCCGCCGACGTGCAGGTCGACCCCGCGCTGGTCATGCACTACTTCGGGAACAAGCGCCGGCTCTTCGCCGAGGCCATGGAGCTGCCCTTCGACCCCACCCTCGTGATCCCGGAACTCCTCGGGGATCTCGACGAGGGAGCGGGCGAGCGGGTGGTGCGCTTCTTCCTCGAGCTCATCGACGACCCTGGCGCGAGCCCGCCCCTCGTCGGGATCGTGCGCGCCGGGCTGTCTTCGGAGGAAGGCCTCCCGATGCTGCGAGAGCTGGTCGAGTCCGTGCTCCTGGCCACCGCCGCATCACACCTCGACTCCGAGGGGCGGCTGCGCGCCAACCTCGTCGGCTCGCAGCTCCTCGGCATCTTCCTCACTCGCCGCGTCGTGATCGTGGAGCCGATCGCCTCCACCGAGACCGACACCCTCGTCGCAGCGTACGCGCCGACGATCCAGCGCTACCTCACGGGTCCGATCGGCTGACGGGCGCGGACGGTTCCTGAAGTGCACGGCGCAGCGTCGCCGCCACCTCGGCCATGTGCGCGTCGCCCTCGTAGGGATGGCGCGGCCAGAAGAACCCGCGGAGCCCGTCCTTGCGGCGCCGGGGAACGACGTGGACGTGCAGGTGCGGGACGCTCTGGCTCACCCGGTTGTTCTGTCCGACGAAGCTCCCCTCGGCACCGAGCGCGTCCACGAGCGCCTGCGCGACGCGCTGCACGAGCACGAAGAGCGGCGTGAGGAGGTCGGCAGGCACCTCGGGCAGCGTCTCCACGTGCGCACGCGGCACGACGAGCGTGTGCCCCGGGAAGAGCGGGCGATGATCGAGGAACGCGACGAGCTGGTCGTCCTCGTACACGACCTGCGCATCGAGGTCGCCGGCGACGATCGCGCAGAAGCGACAGCCGGCCGTCACGCTCCGACCGGCTACTCGGGGGTGGTGTACGGCCGCTCGCGAGCCTTCGCGGCTTCGCGCTTCGGCACCATGACCTTGCGGCGGAAATAGCAGACCTCCTCGCCGCGCTGGTTGAAACCTCGCGTCTCGACGCTCACGATCCCGCGGTCGGGCTTCGAGGACGACTCCTTCTTGTCCAGCACCTTCGTCTCGGCGTAGATCGTGTCGCCGTGGAAGGTCGGCGCTCGGTGCAGCAGGCTCTCGACCTCCAGGTTGGCGATCGCGGC
>CAYRHS010000234.1:0-3053 GCA_964424125.1 uncultured Burkholderiales bacterium | reverse complement strand
AAGGTGTCGATGCGGTGAGCGGCGCTACGGTCACCGCCGAGATCCTCACCCTCGAAGACCAGCCGATCTTCATGGGCACCGTCCTCAACGCGAGCGATCCCGTCGAGCTGGGCGGTGTCCCGACCGGGGTGTTCGTGTCGGCGCAACGCATCTACGAGTTCACCGACGGTGAGTTCGTCGACATCGGTGGTGGTTGGATCGACGCCTACGCGTGAGGCGGCAGCCGGCCGCCGAGCACGGACGGGGCGGCGGGAGTGTCTGCGCGACCCGCCTGGGTATCCTGCGGACCCATGCCCGCCCTCGACACCGACCCTGCCGAGATCGCGAGCTGGCTGCGCGACGCCGAGATCGTCGTCGTGCTCACCGGCGCGGGCATGTCGACGGAGTCGGGCATCCCCGACTTCCGGGGCCCGAAGGGCATCTGGACCAGGGACCCGGCGGCCGAGAAGATGGCCGACATCTCCTACTACCTGGCCGACCGGGAGATCCGGGTCCGAGCGTGGCGGCACCGGCTCGAGAGCGGGATGTGGCAAGCACAGCCCAACGAGGGGCACCGGGCGCTGGCCGAGCTCGAACGGAAGGGGCGCCTCGACACCCTGGTCACCCAGAACGTCGACGGGCTGCACCAGGCGGCGGGGAACTCACCGGAGCGCGTCGTCGAGATCCACGGCACGGTGCACGAGGTCAAGTGCATGTCGTGCGGCGCTCGGGGCCCGATGGCGCCCACTCTGGCCCGGATCGAGGCCGGCGAGGACGACCCCGCGTGTCTCGAATGCGGGGGGATCCTCAAATCGGCCACGATCAGCTTCGGGGAGAACCTGGTGCCGGCGGACCTCGAGCGGGCGCAAACGGCATCACTTCGCGCGGGCGTCTTCCTGGCGCTCGGAACCTCGCTCACCGTCTATCCGGCGGCCGCGCTCCCCGAGCTCGCCCTTTCCGCCGGTGCCCGGATCGTGGTGCTGAACGCCCAGGAGACGCCCTTCGACGGCGTCGCGGCGGCGGTCTCCCGCGAGCCACTCGGCGAGGTGCTCCCCGACATCGTGGCCGCGCTCTGACGATCCGAGCCGAGGCGGACCGTCAGCGTCGAGCGGGTCCTTCGATCACACGACGGGCGAAGACGAAGCGGACGAGCGAGAACACGAAGACGTTGATCAGCTGCGCGGCCACGAAAAAGACGCCGGCTGCGACCATCATCACATACGCGGCCCAGTCAGCTCCCCGCAAGAGGGCGACGCCCCCGAGGAACGTCAGGTACTGCGCGCCTGTCGAGGCCTCGTTCGTGGTCGTGTCGAACACGAAGCGGCGAACCACGAAGAAGTTGATCGTGGCCTGCACCCACAGCACGAAGGCGTAGGCGACCGCCTTGGGGATCGGCGTCCACGCGACCAGGGCGACGTTGATGCCGATCGCGAGGACGAAGGCCGGGAGCCCCGCGAGGAGAAAGGCCCCAAGCTGTACGACCTGGGCTCGGAGCGGCTTCACCATCGCATCCGATTCTCGCCTGCGCGCGGCGCCCGGCTCGACCCCGGCGCCTCGTCGCCTACGCCTCCTTCGAGGCCGCCACGGCGGCGCCGACGATGCCCGCTTCGTTGCGGAGCTGGGCCGCGACGAGCTCGGCGCGCGTGTCGAGGTACTGGAAGTACTTCACCGACTTCTTGCTCACGCCCCCGCCGATGATGATCAGCTCGGGGTTGACGAGGGCCTCGAACGTCTGGAGGTAGCGGTTCACGCGCTTGGCCCACTTCTTCCACTTCAGGCCCTTGTCCTCGCGGACCTTCTCCGAGGCCCACGTCTCGGCGTCGCGACCCTTGATCTCGATGTGACCGAGCTCCGTGTTGGGCACCAGCGACCCTTCGACGAAGAGCGCGGTCCCGATCCCGGTGCCGAGGGTCACCATGGCAACGACGCCACTGCGACCCTTTCCGGCGCCGAACTCCATCTCGGCCATCCCGGCCGCGTCGGCGTCGTTGAGCACCGTGGCGGGCCGACCGGTCGCCTCCTCGATCGTGGACCGCACGTCGGCGCCGAGCCACGACTTGTCGACGTTCGCTGCGGTGAGCGCCCGGCCGTGTTGGATCACCGCGGGGAAGGTGCAACCGATGCGACCGTCGTGGGGGAAGTGACCGATCACCTCGGCCACGGTCTTGGCGACGGCCGCCGGCGTCGCCGGCTGCGGAGTCGGGATCCGATTCCTCGGAGCCGCCAGCGTCCCCGTGGCCAGATCGACCGGCGCCCCCTTGATGCCCGTCCCCCCGATGTCGACTCCCACCAGCTCCACGGTGACCCCCTCGTCGCGACGACCGCCGCGGCCGTCTTCCTAGCACCGTTCGGCGGCCGGGGCTCCGGGCTGAGGGCCGGGTCGGCCTTGTTTGGAATATCCGACCCCTCGGGTAGGATTTACTACCTCGACGCCCCGGCGTGCCGGTCACCCGGCTAGCCGACCCCGAAGGGGACCGATGCCCACATTCCGCGAGCTCCTCGCCGACACGAAGGCCCGGATCCGCGAGATCGACCCCGGCGCAGCCGAGGGCCAGCTCGACGCGGCCACGTTCCTCGACATCCGGGAGCAGGACGAAGTCGACCAGGGGATCATCCCCTCCGCCGTCCACATCCCCCGCGGCCACCTCGAGAGCCAGGCCGAACAGAAGCTCCCCGACCGCTCCCGTCCGCTGGTCGTCTACTGCGCCGCCGGTGTGCGCTCCGCCTTCGCGGCGCAGACCCTCGAGGCGCTCGGCTACGCGGACGTGGTGTCGATGTCCGGCGGCTACAACCAGTGGAAGAGCGAGGGGCGGCCGTGGGTGACGCCGGCCGTCCTCTCGTCCGATCAGCGAAACCGGTACCAGCGCCACATCCTCCTCCCCGAGGTCGGCGAGGAGGGCCAGCAGCGACTGCTCGACTCGAAGGTGCTTCTGCTCGGAGCGGGTGGCCTCGGCTCACCGGCCGCCATGTACCTGGCGGCGGCGGGGGTGGGGACGCTCGGCATCGTCGACATGGACGTTGTCGACGACTCCAACCTGCAGCGGCAGATCCTCCACAACGTCGAGCGTGTCGGG
>CAYRHS010000233.1:0-3121 GCA_964424125.1 uncultured Burkholderiales bacterium | reverse complement strand
TCGCACGCGCTGCCTTCCGATCGACGCCGAGCAGGAACCGACGCCGGATCCGCCGTCGCCGGCACAGATCTGGGAGTCGGTGCCGGTGCCCGAGCCGACGGTCAGCTCGAGCCCTCCCAACGAGGGCGTCACGGGGCTCGAGACGTGGTTCTGGTACGAGGGGTCAGAGACGTTGCAGGTGGGGCCGGTCGGTCTCGACGGCTGGAGCGTCACCGCGACGGCCGAGGTCGAACGCATCGCATGGAACACGGGCGACGGCGCGTCGGTGAGCGCGTCGCGAGCCGGGAGCGAAAAAGATCCGGCTGCCACCCACGTCTACGAGCGGAAGTCCGGCGATGAGCCGTATGTGGTCGACGTGCACGTGCGGTGGCACGGCACGGCCGAGATCACTGGCTTCGGTGTGACCCTGACCGAGGACCTGGGCACGGTCACCCCCGGAGGCAGCCGCACCTACCCGGTCTACGAGGTCCGAAGCGTCCTCACCGACTGAGCGCCGCCTCAGGACCCGTCGGGCGAGAGCTGCGCCGCTCTCGTTTCGAGCTGCGCGTCGACGTCGCCGCCGCCGCCGAGTTCGGCGTCGACGGCGCTGCCCGCCGGTCCGATGCGCGACACCACCACACCGCTCGACGGGAACACGATGATCAGCTGACCGCCGAGACCCTGGGCCGCGAACATGTCCTCGGGCGCGCCGGGCACGCGCAAGCCGTCGCCTTCGGGCTTGCCACCCGGGACGGTCGGCTTCACCCAGTGTCCGTCGACATTGAGCCACCACAGGTACCCGTAGGCCGAGTTCAACTCGGTGGAGGGGCTTGTCGATTCCTCGACCCAGTCAGAGGAGATCACCTGCTCGCCGTCGGCCCATTGTCCGTCGCGCAGGAAGAGATAACCGAAGCGCGCCATGTCGCGACACGTCGTCGTGATGTTGAAGAAGGTCATCGTGTTGCCCGCCGCATCGTGGCCCATCTCCGTCGAGGTCATTCCGAGCGGCGTGAAGAGGTTCTCGTCCGCGAACTCGGCCACGTCCATCCCCGTTGCCTTCTCGAGCACGATCTCGAGTGTCTGGATGGCGGAGTTGTTGTACTCCCAGACGGTGCCCGGCTCGAACTGCTGGTCGAGTGAGGCGGCGAACGCGGACTTGTCGGTGGCGCGTGCAGCCATGTCGCCGTAGTCGGTGACGAGATCCCACTCGCGACCGGAATCGTTGCTCAACAGGTTGCGGGTCGTCACGTCCTCGCTGTCGGTTCCCTGCCATTCGGTGATGAAGTCGGACGCGGGCTCGTCGATGTCGAGGAGGCCCTGATCCTGGGCGATGCCGACGAGCGCGCTCGTGAAGGACTTCGTCGCCGAGAAGATCTCGCTCTCGGTGCTCGCGTCGGACCCCTCCCAGTACCACTCGTCCACGAGCTCGCCGTCCTTCGTCACGACGAGGCAGGTCGAAGGCAGCTCGGCCGCGTACCGCACGAGCTCGTCGAGTGCCGCCTGGTCGATGCCCAGTGCGGCGGCGTCGCCTTCCGTCCAGGCGGACTCGGGGTAGGCGAAGTCGGCCTCGGCGGTCTCGGTCCCGTTCCCGTCGGCGCTGGGGCTCGATCCGCCCGAGCTGCACGCCGCGCCGACGAGCCCGAGCAAACCCACGACCCCCATGGCGATGCGCCCGCGTACGGCCCATCCGGTCCGCATCATCAACACCCCCGATCGTCCCGAGACGACCCGACCGTAGTCGGACGCACCCCCCGTTACACCGCGAGGGCCCGCGAACTACGCAGGAAGCCTCCCGCGCCGGTGGGACGCGGCGCACACGCCGCGTCCCACCGAGCTGGGGGGAGGGGTCACGATTCGGCGCAGATCAGTCAGGACTGGGCGGGGGCCTGGTCCTGGCTCTCGGGGGCCTGGTCCCGATCCTCGGGGCCGCGACGGGGGCCGTCCGCCGGGCCCATCGGCCGCTCGTCACCGGGACGGTTGGCGATCTCCTCCGCCCGGTCGGCCGCTTCGGCCTGCCGCTCGGCCGCCTCGTCCTCGGTGAGACGACCGTCCTCGACACCCTGCGCGATCCGCTCGTTCATCTCCGCGACGAGCGCGTCGACGACCGTCTGCGGGTCGACGCCGTTCGCCTCGGCCACGTCGGCGATCGAGGAGCCGCTCTGGAGCTGCTCGCGCAGCGCGTCAGGCTCGATGCCGATTGCGTCGGCAGCGGTCTCGAGGCCGTGGCCGTGGCCGTGGCCGTGCGGTGGTCGGGCATCCTCGATCGCCTGCGCCTGTTCTTCGGTGATCGTTCCTTCCGAGACGAGGCTGTCCAGGACCTCCTGCTTCGAGGCCTCGCGCTCTTCGCGACTCAGGTCCGCGTTTTCGTCCCGGGCCGCTTCGAGCGCGTCGTGGACGGCGGTGGCCTGCTCCTCGGTGAGCACGCCCTCGTCGACGAGATGCTGGAAGGGCTGTCGGTCCATCTCGGGGGCTTGGGCATCGGGGGCCGGGGCTTCGGTCGCGGGGGCGTCGTCACTCTCCTGCGCGTACACCGCCGGGACCGCCAGACCCAACGCCGCGGTCGTGGCGACACCGCCCACGACGATCTTGCGTCGCAGGCTGCTCCGCTTCGGGGTCGGGGTCTCATCGGTCATGTTGCTCTGCTCCTTGTCGTCGTGGTGACCGGGAGACCGGCCACGGATGCTGTCGGCCGCAACGTACGGAGCAGGGTGTGACGCGGAGATAACGTCTGGCGATTCTCACCGACTTCTCAGGAAGTGGCGCGCGTTCATCCGACGTTTATTCACACGTCGGTACGCTGCATTCATGCGTGTTCTGGTCGTCGAGGACGAGGAGCGGCTCGCGTCGACCCTCCAGAAGGGGCTGAAACGGCACGGGTTCGCAGTCGACGTCGCCCATGACGGCGACACGGGGCTCGGAAAGGCCCTGGCCAACTCGTACGAGGTGGTCGTGCTCGACCGAAACCTCCCGGAGATACACGGCGACGACGTGTGCCGCGAGCTCCAGCGAGCCGGCTCGATAGAACGAAAGCAGCGCCCGGGTTTCGGGTCGCCGCTCGCCGGCCAGGGCCTGGCCGAAAACGGAGGCCGCGCGGTCATATTGTTCGGCCACCAGCAGTTCCAGCCCCCAGCGGGTCCGCAGC
>CAYRHS010000232.1:0-3153 GCA_964424125.1 uncultured Burkholderiales bacterium | reverse complement strand
GGCCCGGTAGGACTTGGCGACGCCGGCGAGCGACACGATGGGGCCCTGGTCGGCGGGACTGCCCGGCGATCGCGTCGTGGCGGCGAGGTCGGGGGTCATCGCGCGTCGTCCGGTGCCGGTCGAGGGACCACGCCCTCGAGGAACAGTTTCACGACGAAATCCGGGATCGCGTCGAACGGTGGCCACGCGCCGTTCGAGCCCCAGTACTGCACGAGCGCGAGTTCCTGGAGGCCGGTGAAGAGGAGGGCGAGCTCGTCGACGACCAGGTCGGTGCGCACGTCGCCGCGGGACACGCCGTCGCGGAGGATCGTCGCCACCTTCGAGACGAAGGGCGCTGCGGCTTCGACCACCCGGGGATAGAACTGCGAGTTGGCGCTCAGCGACTCGCGCACCAGCACCTGCGCGAACGGCTCGTGCTCACGGACCCAATCGAGGTCCGAGGCGAGGGCGGCGCGGAGTCGCTCGCGCGTGGAGGCGTGGGGCGGCACCCGGTCGGCGCCGGCGGCGGCCAGGGCGCACGCCTCGTCGACCACCGCGAGGAACAAGGCCTCCTTGGAGGGGAAGTAGTTGTAGACCGTGCCCTTGCCGAGCCCGGCCGCGAGCGAGATGTCGTTGATGTTGGCCGCCTCGATCCCGGCCTCCGCGAACGCGGCGGCAGCCGCGTCGAGGAGCCGGCGCCGGTTGTCCTGCCTGGTGGTTTCGGTCGTGCGGCCCATCACCGCCCCACTATATGGGTGACTGCCCACCCATATTAGACCACGACCGCTCGGGTCCTTGCCACTGCGCGCGAGACTCGATCGATTCGGCCGCTTCGGGCCGTGCGGGCGCCGGGAGGAGCAAGTCGTGCCACGGAGGCCCCGGAAGTCGCTGATCTTGGCCGTCGCCGTTGCCACGACGGTCGCCTCAGCCGCGGTCGTGTCCACGAGCGCGCCGGCCTCGGCGCGCCCCCAGCAGCCCTGACGAGGAACCGGGTGCGGCCCCGCGGCGTCGACGTCCGACCGTTCCCAGCAGATCGGCGGCTCGTCACCGGGGCGCTGCGGGCCGGCCGACGCACCGCGCCGATGCACGGCCTACTCGACCTCGACGTGACCGAGGCCTCGCGGTGCCTCGCGGCGCACGACCCACCGCTGTCGTTCACGGCCTTCGTGGTCGCGGCCGTCGCGCGCTCGGTCGCCCGGCACCCGGAGGTCCACGCCTACCGGAACTGGCGCGGGCAGCTCGTTGTGCACCGCCACGTCGACGTCTCGACGATCGTCGAGATCTCGACCCCGCAGGGGCCGTTCCCGCTCGTGCACACCGTCCGCGACGCCGACGTCCGCGACGTCGCGGACCTCAGCGCCGAGCTGCACGGGGTGAAGGCACGACCGTTCGCGGGTCACGAACGGACATCGGAACGGGTGCTCCCCGCGCTGGGTCGCATCCCGGGTGTCGTCCCAGCCATGTACGCGGTGCTCGCCCGATCGGTCCGCGCGCGCCAGCGCGCGGGAACCGTCTCGGTCACCGCCGTGGGGATGTTCGCGGAGGGGGGCGGCTTCGCCCTCGCACCGCTCACGTTGATGTCCCTCCAGATCGTCGTGGGCGGGATCACCGAACGGCCCCGCGTCGTCGAGGGCCGCGTCGCGATCCGCAAGGTGCTCGACCTCACGGTGAGCGTGGACCACAACGTGGTCGACGGGGCCCCGGCCGCTCGCTTCGGCGCCGACCTGCGCGAACAGATCGAGACCGCCTCGGGCCTCTCCGAGGGCGACTGAGCGGCCCCGGGCCGAGCGCTCACTCCCCTCGGGGGTCGAAGGCCTCGGCGAGTCCCTCCAGCATCCAGGCCGACTCCTCCGGGAGCGGTCGGTCGAGCGGCCTGCGAATACTGAGCGCCTCGAGGAGCTCGACGGCCGCGCCGGACAGCTCGAGATCGGCGCGGTCGGTGCCCTCGCGGACAACGACCCGATCGCCGATGTCGACGACGAACTCGACGTCCGGTTCGGTGGCCGCGACGGTCAGCACACCGCGACGGGCGGTGCCGCGAGTGACGGCGAGCGCGGGGCCGAGGGCGGCCGCGTAGCGCAGGCAGGCGGCGATCTCGTCGGCCTCCTCGTCGGGAGCGATGCCCAGGGGCAACAGGATGTCCCGCTCGTGCACCCACGAGTCCCACAACGCGTGATTCGCCACGGCGCTGACGTCGAGGTGGCCCGGTGGAGCTTCCGCGAGCGCAGAGAGGTCCCGGTCGTCGAGCGAAGCCAGCAGGTCGGCGAGCGCCTCGGTGGAGCGCACGAACCCGTCGAGGACCTCGCTCGCGGGGACGTCCTGCGACCCCGCGACGAGCTGGGCGGGTGAGCGCACGGGGTCGAAGTCGGCGAGGAAGCGCGTGGGCTCACCGCGACGGCCCGCCTCGATGGAGTAGGTCCAGAAGGTGTTGGTGCTCTCGAGATGGACGACGACGTCGCGAGCCGACCAGCCGTCGCAGCGGCTCGCGTGTGCCCACTGCTCGTCGGTGAGCGAGGCGAGCGTCGCCGTCAGGCGACGGCGCTGCCGGATCGTGGGCTCGACGATCGCGGCCGGCGCGCCCTCCAGGCCGATCAGCGGATCGTTTCTGTAGCGCGGGTTCAGCTGCATCGTTCCAGGCTCGCGCGTCGAGAAACGGCCGCCACCGCCGAGACCACGATCACCCGGATCGAGCCCTGAGCTCGTAAGGGTTTCCCCTTTATATGTGACCGTCTAGTCACCTATACTTCGCAGCGTGGACACGGTGTTCAAGGCGTTGGGCGACCCGACCCGGCGGGAGCTGCTCGACGAGCTCTTCCGGGAGGACGGCCAGAGCCTGGGGGCGCTCGGCGAACGCTTCTCGATGACGCGCTTCGGGGTGATGAAGCACCTCAAGGTGCTGGAGGAGGCGGGCCTCGTGGTCACCAGGCGGAGGGGGCGCGAGAAGCTCCACTTCCTGAATCCGGTCCCGATCCGGCTCGTCCACGACCGGTGGGTGAGCAAGTACGCCGAGCCCTGGGCCGCGACGTTGAGCGGGCTCAAGCGCCACGTGGAGGAAACGATGGAGAAGGTGTTCGAGATCTACATCAAGGCCACGCCCGAGGCCGTCTGGGGGGCGATCACCGATCCCGACCAGCGCGCCAAGTACAACTTCGGCGTCCGGCCGACCCCCGCCGA
>CAYRHS010000231.1:0-3196 GCA_964424125.1 uncultured Burkholderiales bacterium | reverse complement strand
CCTCGTGCACTCGGGCAAGGTGCGCTACATCGGCGCGTCGTCGATGTTCGCCTGGCAGTTCTCGAAGGCGCTCTACACGTCGGAGCTCCGCGGTTGGTCGCGATTCGTGTCGATGCAGGATCACTACAACCTCCTCAACCGCGAGGAGGAGCGCGAGATGCTGGCGCTGTGCCGCGACCAGGGGATCGCTGTGATCCCGTGGAGCCCCATGGCCCGGGGGCGGCTCGCCCGTGCCTGGGACGTCGAGACCGAGCGGTCACGCACCGACGAGTTCGGCAAGACGCTCTACGACACCAGCGAGAGCGACCGCGCCATCGTCGAACGGGTTGCCGCCGTCGCGGACGCTCACGGCGTGCCCATGGCGCAGGTCGCGTTGGCGTGGCTGCTGGGCAAGCCCGGAGTCACCGCGCCGATCGTCGGCGCGACGAAGCCCCACCACATCGACGACGCCGTCGCCGCGCTCGACCTCCAGCTCTCGGCTGAGGACGTCGCCGCCCTCGAGGAGCCCTACACCCCGCACCCCGTCGTCGGCTTCTGGTGAGCGAGACCGCGGGGAGCGGGTCGGTGCTCCTCTGGCTCAACCCCTTCTCGGGGATCTCGGGCGACATGCTCCTCGGGGCCCTCATCGACCTCGGCGCGTCCGCCGACGAGATCCGCGACGCCGTCGCCGTCACGGGGATCGAGGGTTGGCAGCTGGACGCCGAGCGCGTGGACGCGGGCGGCATCATGGCCACCCGGGCGACGGTGACCGTGGACCCGGGACCGCAGGACCGGCGGGCGGGTGATCTCCTCGATCTCGTGGAGCGGGCCGAGTGCGGCCGCGACGTCGCGGTCCGGGCCGTCGGGGCCATCGCCGAGGTCGAAGGCAGGCTCCACGGGACGCCGCCCGAGGACGTCCACCTCCACGAGGTCGGCGGGATCGACACGGTCGTGGACACCGTCGGTGTCGCCGCCGCAATCGAGCTGCTCGGCGTGGAGCGAGTGCTGAGCGCACCGCCCGCGGTGGGCGCTGGCACGGTCGACTCGGCGCACGGGCGCCTGCCGGTCCCCGCGCCGGCCACCGCCGCGCTCCTGGCCGGTGTGCCGATCCACGGAGGGGATGCCGACGTGGAGCTCGTGACCCCGACGGGTGCGGCGCTGCTGCGCGCGCTCGATACCGACTTCGGCTCCCTCCCGCCGTTCACCGTCGAGGCCACCGGGTACGGCGCGGGGCGCCGACAACTCCCGGACCGCCCGAACGTCCTGCCCGCGTCGCTCGGCCGCACGCCCGAGTCGGCCTCGACCGCCGTGGTGCTGGAGACCAACGTCGACGACGTCACGGGGGAGGTCCTGGCCCACGTGGTGCAGCGCGCGCTCGACGCGGGCGCGCACGACGCCTGGATCACGCCGATCGTGATGAAGAAGGGACGGCCCGCGCACACCGTCCACGTCCTGGCTGCCGTCGAGGCCGCCGACGAGCTCTCCCGCCTCCTGCTCGCCGAGACGGGGTCCCTCGGGCTGCGCCGGCACGCCGTCGACAAGGTCGTGGTGCCTCGCGAGGTTGACACGGTCGAGGTCCGCGGGCATCCCGTGCGCATCAAACGCGGCCCGTGGGGAGCCAAGCCGGAGCACGAGGACCTGGTCCGCCTCGCGGCGGCGCTCGGCGTTCCGCTGCGCGTCGCCACGGCGCTGGCCCTCGACCAGCACCGGAGAATCGATTAACTTCGATAAAGCGATCGACCGGGCGACCTCCGGGGGGATGCGATGGCGCGGATCGTGCGGCAGATCGCCGAGATCATCGCCGAGCACTGCACCGGCTGCGCCCTGTGCACGTACACGTGCCCGACGGCCGCCATCCGGATGGTCGAGCGCCCGGACGGCCAACCGGGTCCCAGCCGCAAGCTCGCCGTCATCGACGAGGTCGCCTGCTACAACGCGCAGAACTGCCTCGAGCTCTGTCCCGACGACGCCATCCGCATGGTCGACCTCGACGAGCCCCGCCTCGTGGGGACCGAGGTTCCCGACGTCGACCAGGAGCAGGTGGCCGCGCTCTGTATGGCCGCCGGTCTGCTGCCCGACGGGCGCGTGTGCTTCTGCTCCGAGGTGACCGCCGGTGAGCTGGCCGCGGCGATCCTCGCCGGGGCGCACACCCCCGACGCGCTGTCGCGTGCGACGGGCGGTCGCACCGGCTGCACCGAGATCTGCGTCGAGCCCACGCTGAAGCTGCTCGAGGTGGCCGGTCACGGCGACGCCCCGAAGAACCCGCCGCGGGGATTCCAGTGGTACGGGACCACGGGCCGGCTCGTGCACCAGCTCAACGAGAACCTCCAGGTGCCCGACGAGCTGGTGGAGGCCTACCCGACCTACCCGCTCCGCAAGGACATCAACGTCGTGCTCGGCAACCTGGAAGAGGCATGAGATGACGACCTCGCTTCGCGCCCCGCTCGCACCACCGCCGCTTCACCCCACGTGGAAGGGCGTCGAACCGGCCGTGATCGTCCGGATGCGAGCCGCGCAGCTCCCGGGGATCGTGGCGCTGCCCGTTCGCGCGCTCACGCCGCAGCTCCCCGAGCCCATCTGGTCGCCGGTCCCGGAGTTCGGCCCGACCGACGTCGGCGAGGTCCGGCGCCGCACGCGCGCCCGGGTCGAAGCGGTCGACTGGTCGAGGATCCGCGCGGGGGAGAAGGTCAACGTCCTCGCCAACCCCCACGGCTTCGCGCTCTGTGGCGAGGCGTACGTCGCCATGCTCGAAGAGCTCGTCGGCCACCTCGAGGAGCACACGGGCGCCACGATCCGGGTGCGCATCGCCGAGTCGATGGGCCACATGGAGAACCCCGACTGGATGACCGTCTACCGGCTCGCCGAACGCTTCGACGACGTCGCCGAGGCCCCCCAGATCGACCGCGGCACCGAGATCGGCACGCGCCTCGGCCGGTTCTGGCTCAACCGCGACCTCTTCGCCTGCGACCACTTCGTGCACACCCACGTAACCGAGATGCGCGAGGGGTACCTGCACCGGATGGTCGACCGGCTCTACAAGCCGTTCGGGATGGGCTACACGCGCGTCGAGACGCGCTCGGGCTTCCACTTCGGGTTCGGTCCTCGCACCGGCATGCTCGTCGCCCGCGCCGTGTTCGAGAGCGACTTCGTGCAGGAGCGCTACGCGGGGACGGTCGTGCTGAACACGAGCCCCGAAGGCGTAGCCGACGTCGACGCC
>CAYRHS010000230.1:2812-3249 GCA_964424125.1 uncultured Burkholderiales bacterium | reverse complement strand
CGACGATGGTCGCGGGGCGCGTCACCGGGGAGGCCAGGGCGCTCGAAGCGGTTGCCGACACCGTTCCAGCATAAGGATCAAAAGGTGTGAGAGACCCGTCGGAGATGTGCGGGTTTCATGGAGACCGTGCAACCGCAACGGTCGCGCCGCATCGACTGCCCGTGCTCTAGCTTTCGGAGCGTGCCCGGTCCGGTTCTGCGCAGCGCGCTCGCTCGCATGGAGCACGCCTCCCGCCACCTCGAGGTGGACCCCGAGGTGCTCGACTTGCTCACGCATCCCGAGTCGGTGCTCGACGTCTGGATCCCGGTCCGGATGGACGACGGGACGCTGCGGACCTTCGAGGGCTACCGCGTCCGGCACACGAACGTGCGCGGACCGGCGAAGGGCGGGGTCCGGTACCACCCTCGCGTCGATCTCGACGAAGTCGAAGCGCTCGC
>CAYRHS010000230.1:0-2802 GCA_964424125.1 uncultured Burkholderiales bacterium | reverse complement strand
CAAATGCGCCGCGTTGGGGCTGCCGTTCGGCGGAGCGAAGGGTGGGGTCGCGGTGGACCCGAAGCAGCTCTCCCGTCTCGAGCTGGAGCGTCTCAGCCGCGGCTACATCGAGAAGGTTGCCGACTTCATCGGACCCGAGGTTGACGTGCTCGCACCCGACGTCTACACGAACGAGCGGGTGATGGGCTGGATGATGGACGAGTACTCCACCATCCGGCGACAACGCACACCTGCGGTCATCACCGGCAAGCCCGTCGAGCTCGGAGGCAGTCAGGGCCGCGACGACGCGACGGGGCGGGGAGCGTTCCTCTGCACGCAGGAGCTCGCGCGTTCGCGTGGGTGGAAGCCGGCCGAGACGACGGTCGCGGTGCAGGGCTTCGGCAACGCCGGCCAGGCGATTGCCGGGTTCCTCCACGAGGCGGGCTACCGGGTCGTGGCGCTCAGCGATTCGCAGGGGGCCATCTACCGACCGGAGGGCGTGGACGTGCCGAGCTTGATCCGCTTCAAGCGCGAGGCGCGCCGGCTCGAGGCGGTCTACTGCGAGGGATCGGTGTGCGAGGCCGTGGACGTACAACGTTGCACCAACGAGGAGCTGCTCGAGCTCGATGTCGACCTGCTCGTGCCCGCGGCCCTCGAAGGCGTGATCACGGACGCGAACGCACCGAACGTGCGGGCGGAGGCGATCGTGGAGATCGCTAACGGTCCGACGACCCCCGAGGCCGACGAGATCCTCGAGCAGCGGGGAATCACCGTGGTCCCGGACATCGTCGCCAACGCGGGCGGCGTGACCGTCAGCTACTTCGAGTGGGGGCAGAACCGCACCGGTGACTACTGGCCGGTCGAGCTCGTCCACGATCGACTCCGTGATCGCATGGTGCGCGAGTTCGGGGAGATCCGATCCCGCGCTTCCGAGCTCGACGTGTCCTTGCGCGTCGCGGCCTACGTGCACGCGCTCGCCCGGCTCTGGGACGCGATCGCGGCTGGCGGGACCGCCCGCTACTTCCGGGGGCCGTGAGGGAGCTCGGTGCCCCGATCGTCGAAGGTGACGATCGCGTCGGCGTCCACGGCGACGTGCACGCGTTCGGCGACCGCGGGCGGACGCTGCCGGGCGAGCACGGTCAGCGTTCCGTGGTCCTCGGTTTCCACACGCACGACGAAGTGGTCACGCCGGAACGTCACCGCCTCCACCGTCCCCGTGATCGCCCCGTCGGCTGCGAGCCGGAGGCCGTCGGGACGAATGGCTACGGCGCCCGTACGCTCCGCGTCGCCGTCGGCAACGTTCTCCCAGCCGAGGAAGCGGGCCACGAACGGCGAGACGGGTGAGCGCCAGAGCTGTTCGGGTGTCCCGGCCTGCTCGACGCGACCGCCGCGCATGACGACGACGCGGTCGGCCACAGTGAACGCCTCGTCGTGGTCGTGCGTGACGTAGATCGCGGTCGACCCGATCCTGCGGAGCAACGAGCGCAGCTCGACGACGAGCTCCTCGCGCAGTACCCGGTCGAGCGAGCCGAGTGGCTCGTCGAGCATCAGCAGTCGCGGTTCGGGCGCGAGCGCCCGCGCGAGGGCGACGCGCTGCGCCTCTCCTCCCGAGAGCGAGCTGACCGCCCGGTCGCCGAAGCCCGCGAGACCGACGAGCTCGAGGGCCTCCGCCACCCGTTCGGCGACGCGCGCCGCCGGCTCGCCGCGCATGCGTAGGCCGAAGCCGACGTTGCCGGCCACGTCTCGGTGCGGGAAGAGCACGTGGTCCTGGAACATCAGCCCGAAGTCGCGGCGGTGGGGCGGGACACCGGCGAGGTCACGGCCGTCCCAGGAGACCGTGCCCGCATCCGCCATCTCGAGGCCCGCCACCAGCCGGAGCAGCGTGGTCTTCCCGCATCCGCTGGGACCGAGGATCGCGACGACCTCCCCGGTGCCGACGTCGAGGTCGATCCCGTCGACCGCCGGGAGCTCCCCGTAGCGCCGCACCAACCCGCGGACCGCCAACCCCCGCTCGATGCGTCGTTCGAGGTCGCTCTCAGGACCCGAGGGGCGCATCAGAACCGCCCGATGGCGCCGACGCGGACGCGATCGATGAGGAAGACGACGACGCCGGTGATCGCGGCGAGGATGGTGCTCATCGCCATGGCCTGGCCGAAGTTGAGCGCGCCGGGCTGGCCGAGGAAGCGGTAGATGGCGATGGGCATCGTCGGGTAGTTCGGCCGCGCGATGAAGACGGTGGCTCCGAACTCGCCCATCGAGATAGCGAAGGCGAAGCCGGCGCCGACGAGGAGCGCCCGGCTCACGATGGGCAGGTCCACCTCGCGCCATGCACGCAGCGGCGATGCCCCCAACATCGCGGCCGCCTCCCGGACGCGCTGGTCGAGCGAGCGGAGCACGGGGACCATCGTGCGCACGACGAAGGGAGTGGCGACGAGCGAGTGGGCGATGGGGATGAGCCAGGGCGAGGTCCGCAGGTCGAGTGGTGGCTGGTCCAGTGCGACCAGGAACCCGAAGCCGAGGGTCACCGCGGACGCGCCGAGCGGCAGCATCACGAGCATGTCGAGTCCCCGTCGTCCGAGTCCGGGCCGAGTGACGACCATCGCGACGAGGGTGCCCAGCCCGACGGCGATGCACGTCGCGACGACAGCGAAGGCGAGCGAGTTGCGGATGGCCTCGGTCGGGGGGACGAACAGCGTGCTGTTCCGCTCGTCCGGCCGGAGCCGGCCAACTCGCCACACAACAGATTACACAGCTCTACCAGGGCCTTGCCGGCCAACTCGGCATTCGCGTTGGCATGATCCTCCAGGGCGCTGATCAGCGTGG
>CAYRHS010000229.1:0-3269 GCA_964424125.1 uncultured Burkholderiales bacterium | reverse complement strand
CTGGGCACGACCAGCGGCAAGGCGGCGAGCACGCGCCAGAGGCGACGGCCCGGGAGGTCGGTGCGCACGACGAGCCACGCGAGCGTCGTGCCCACGACGGCCGCGCTCCCGGAGACGAGCGTGGCGAGCACGAGGGACCGGCGCAGCGGACCCAACGCCCCCTCGGCTCCGAGCAGCTCCGGCAGGTCACCGATCCACGACGCGTTGCGGACGACGACATAGCCGAAGGGCGCCGCAAAGCACGCGGCGATCGCGACACAGAGCAGTGTGAGACCGATCGGTCGCGACTGGGCACGTGGCGCGCGTGCGGGAGCGGGCGGTGGGCTGACCGCGGGTGCCGCGCCCGCGACTGCCGGCTCAGCCACCCTCGAGCCCGCTGTCGCGAATGAGCTCCCGCGTGGTGGCCAGGTCACCACCGAGATCGCCGAGATCCAGTTGTGGCGACTCGATCTCGGCCAGGGGCGGCAGATCGACGAACGGCTCGACTCCGACTGCGAGCGGGTACTCGAACGTCTCGGCCGAGAAGAAGCGCTGCGCGCCCTCACCGAGGAGGAACTCGACGAGCTCCTGGGCCTCGTCGACGTGCGGCGCGGTGTCGACGATACCGGCCGCGGTGACGAGCACCATCGTGCCCACGTCGGCGTCGGGGAAGAAGTAGTTCTCGGTGGGCGTCCCCGGGTCCTCGGCCTTCGCGCGCTCGTTGTAGTAGTGGTTCACGAGTCCCATCTCGACCTCCCCGCGCGCGACCGCCTCGAGGATCGCCGTGTTGTTCGCGTAGGTGGGGCTGTCGTTGTCGGCCATCCCCTCGAGCCACTCCCTCGCCTCGTCCTCACCGAGGAGCTCACGCATCCCGCTCACGAAGTCCTGGAACGATCCGTTCTCGGGTGCGATCGCGACGCGACCGCGGAACTCCTCGTTCGTGAGGTCCAGCACCGAGTCGGGGAGATCGGCCGGGTCGACCAGATCCGTGTTGTAGACGAGCACGCGGATCCGGCCCGAGAGCCCCACCCAGCGGCCACCGTCGTCACGGAAACGTGCCGGCACGAGGTCGAGGCTCTCCTCGGCGATCTCCTGCAGACGGCCTTCGGACTCGAGGAATCCCATGGGGCCTGGCGACTGCGAGAGGAACACGTCGGCGGGCGAGCGATCGCCCTCCTCGGCGATGAGCAGCGCGAGGTCGGCCGACTGCCCGTAGCGAACGTCGACGTCGATTCCGGTCTTCTGGGCGAACTCGTCGAGGAGCGGGCCCACGAGGTTCTCGGTCCGGCCCGAGTACACGGTCAGGCGGTCACCGCTTCCCCCGGTGCAGCCCGAGGCGACGAGCCCCACCACACCCAGCACCACGGCGAGCCGAACGAACCTGCTCCGTCGCATGGCGGGGCAGTCTCGCGGGTTCGGCTGCCCTTTGTAAAGTTGCCCTAACCTGACCTGGCCGCCGATCCGGAGTTCGGCCATCCGCCTGCGCCTTCCTCCTCCCCACGCTGAACGACCCGGCGGGCGGCCACCGCCGTCGCGTTCTGTGATGCCGACAGCGAGTACGACCCGTCGGAGCTGGAGGAGATGATCGGGCCGATCCTCGATGGCGAGGCCGACTACGTGGTCGGATCGCGATTCGAGGGGCGGATCGACCGGATGCTCCCTCACCGGCGATTGGGGAACCGCCTGCTGATCCGGACACTCGCCTTCGTGGCGAGGCGGCACATCACCGACGGCCAGAGCGGCTATCGCGTGAGGCGGCTGCAGCGGCAACGATCCGCCACGACTACAACTACGCGCAGGTCCTCACGCTCGACCGCCTGCGGAAGGGCTTCCGCTACCGCGAGGTCCCGATCAGCTACCACTTCCGCACCGAGGGCCGCTCGTTCGTGCGCATCGGTCGCTACCTGCGCCGTGTCGTCCCCGCGGTGTGGTGCGAGCTGAACGACCGGCCGTGTAGAGCCGGTCAGTCCTCCACGACGTGACGGTCGAACCCCGCACGCGCCTCCGCCCACTCATCGCGCGCGACCACGCCTTCGGGTGTGAGCGCCGCCGCTGCAGCTCGCGCGGTGACCATCGCGTGGTGGGTGTTGTCGTGTGCGAAGAGGCCCTGACGTCCGAAGGACACGAGTCGGGGAAGAGCGTCGCACCACGAGCGTAGGACTTCGTGGTGCGCCTCGAACCCGAGATCGTAGACGGGATAGGCGCGAGCTATCCGCCGGATCTCGCAGCCCGCGACGTCGACGGCGGGGAGCCCGACCCGCTCGAGTCCGGCCGCGACCGCCGCGGCCAGCTCTTCCGGCCCCGCGTGCCAGCGCGCGTCGTCGGGATCACAGGGGAACTCTGCGCAGAGCACCGTGCGGCCGTCCGGATCCGGGCCGTCCCGGTAGTTCTTCGGCTCGGACACACGGGTGAAGGGCACGTCGGGACCCGGGAAATAGTGCGCGTCGAAAGGCGTGTAGTGGCCGACGGGCAGCACGACGTACGCGAGCACCATCGCCCGTGAGCGCAGCCGATCCGCCGCGCATCGGACTCCTTCGGGAGCTCCCGCCACGAGCCGGGTGAGCACGGCGATCGGTAGCGTCGAGAGGACCGCCCGGGCACGCACGTGCTCACCGCCGGCTTCCACCTCGACGGCATCGCCCCCGATGGAGAGGTTCGCCACCTCGGCCTCGAAGCGCAGGACCGCGCCCGCGTCGGCGGCGGCGCCCGCGAGGGCCTCCGCGATCGCGCCGAAGCCCGTCGCCGGGTACCAGAACGTCCGCGCGTCGGCGTCGCGACCACGCGCGGCCTTGCGGAGCAGCCCGCCGAAGGACGTCGCCCCGACCCTCCGGCGCGCGAGCTCCCCGCTCAACCGGTGCGCCGGAACGCCGAAGAGCTTCTCCACGTACGGCTCGTAGAACCGACGGGCCATCGTCGGTCCGAGCGAGGCGCGGACCACGTCGTCGAAGGTGTCACGACGTGGCCGGCAGAACGGGGCACCGAGCGCATCCCGCGCGATCCCAGCGGCGAACCCCGCGGGGAGCTCGCGCGCGAGATCGACGACGCGAGGCGGGAAGGCCACGGGCCGGCCCTCGAGGAGGATGCGGCCGTTGCGCCGCCGACACTGCAGGTCGTCGCCGAGGAGGGACCGCAGGAGCGCCAGCAGCTCCGGGTCACACGACGGATGCAACCGATGGCTGCCGTGGTCGACGCGCACACCGGCGACGTCGAAGCTCGCCGCGAGCCCGCCGGGACCCCGGCGCGCGTCGGCGACCCTGCTCGCATGCCCCGGTTCCTGCTTCACCACCGGC
>CAYRHS010000228.1:0-3341 GCA_964424125.1 uncultured Burkholderiales bacterium | reverse complement strand
GCCGCTGTCGATCTATGTCGACCTGCATGGAACGGGCCGCGTCGAGGAAACGCGTCCGTACGTCACATGCGACCACGAGGTCCACGCCGGTCAGCGACCAACCCAGGGCCGTGACGGCGCCCAGGCCCCCGTCGGTCGTCGCGCTCCCCCCGACGGCCACGATGATGTGCTCGGCCCCCCGAGTGATCGCGGTGGCAACGAGCTCCCCCGTTCCCCGCGTGCTGGCGCGCAGCGGGTCGTTGCGATTCTGGACCAGCGCCAGACCACTCGCCCGCGCGGCCTCGACGACGGCCGTGCCGCCGGGGAGCACGCCCCACTCGGCCTCGACGGGCGCCCCGAGGGGATCGCTGACGGTCGTGCGTCGCCGTGAACCGCCTCGGGCGAGCAGCACCTCGAGCGTGCCCTCGCCCCCATCGGCGAGGGGCAGGGCACGCACGTCGTCGACCCCAGCTCGGCGCAGCCCCCGTGCCATCGCGTCCGCGGCGGCCGCGGCGGACAGCGAGCCCCGGAACTTGTCCGGGCAGACGAGCGCGGTGACCACGACACCAGGATTGACGCGGGCCTGCGGGTTCGGCGAGTCAGAATCGGATCCGGCCGGGGTGCCGGGGGAGAATGCCGCCGTGTTGGAACGTGTCCCGCTGCTGCACAAGGACCTCGAGCAGTACGAGTCGGTCGCCGGTGCCCAGGCACTGGAGCGAATCCGCAAGCTGGCGGAGCCCTTACGCGGGGCGCGGATCCTGCACCTGAACGCCACAGCATACGGCGGCGGCGTCGCCGAGCTGCTCTCGACCCACGTCCCCCTCCTCGTCTCCGCAGGCCTGGACGCCGAATGGCACGTCATGGAGGGAAGCGACGAGTTCTTCGCGACTACGAAGGGGATGCACAACGCGCTCCAGGGCGCGGACATCCGTTGGACCCACGAGATGCAGCGCATCTACCTGGAGCGGGTGCTCGCCAACGCTTACGAGCTGACGAACGGCTGGGACTTCGTGGTGATCCACGACCCACAGCCGGCCGCGATCCCGAGCTTCCTGGAAGGCTCGCCGATGTGGCGGTCGGGGTCGCCCGCGCGCTGGATCTGGCGCTGTCACATCGACCTGACCGACGCCAGCCCCCACGTCTGGGACTTCCTGCGTCCGTTCGTCGAGCACTACGACGCCTCGATCTGGACGCTCGCCGACTTCGTCCCGGATGCCTTCGATCACGATCGCGTCGAGATCGCGCCGCCGACGACGGACCCGCTGTCGGTCAAGAACCTCGACCTCCAGCAGCCCTTCGTCGACGAGATCTGCCGCCAGTACGGGCTGGACCCGGGGCGCCCGATGATCTGCCAGATCAGCCGCTACGACCCCTGGAAGGACCCGATCGGGGTCATCGAAGCCTTCCGCCTCGTCCGCGCCGAAGTCCCCGGAGTCCAACTCCTCCTCGCGGGCTCGATGGCGACCGACGACCCCGAAGGGTTCCACTACTGGCAGCTCACCGAGGAGGCGGCGGCCGGAGATCCCGACATCTTCCTCCTCTCCAACATCCAGCAGGTGGGGTCCGTGCAGATCAACGCGTTCCAGCGCGCGGCACGTGTCGTGATCCAGAAGTCGATTCGGGAAGGGTTCGGGCTCACCGTGAGCGAAGGTCTCTGGAAGGGGCGTCCCGTGGTCGGTGGCCGCGCCGGCGGGATCGTGCTCCAGATCGACGACGGCAACAACGGCTTCCTCGTCGACTCGGTCGAAGCGTGCGCGGAGCGGACCATCGAGCTCCTCCAGCAGCCGGATCGCGCCGACGAGCTGGGAGCAGCCGGACGCGAGAAAGTCCGCCAGGAGTTCCTCGCGACCCGGGAGCTTGAGGACTACCTGCGTCTGCTCAACGACCTCGCAACCGCATGATCGTCGTCAGCAATCGGGGGCCGTTCTCGTTCCGGCGCGAGGATGACGGATCCTTCACCCCGCGCCGGGGTGCCGGCGGCGTCGTCTCCGCGCTCGGACCGCTCCTGCTCGGCGGTGAGGCCGACCACGCGGACGACCCCGTCCGTTGGGTCGCGGCCGCGATCGGCGAGGACGACCGGGCGGCAGTCGGAGCCGGCGCGGCAACGGTCGGGGACGTCGACCTCAGGCTCCTCGCGCTCGATCGCGCCGATCAACGGGCGCACTACGACGTCGTGTCGAACTCGACGTTGTGGTTCCTCGTCCACGGGCTCTTCGACCTGATGCGGCGGCCCCGTTTCGATCCGTTCTGGTTCGAGGCCTGGGCTGCGTACGAACGGGTGAACCAGGCCTTCGCCGACGCCGTGCTCGAGATCGCTGGAGACGGTGAGGTCGTGCTCGTGCAGGACTACCACCTGCTCCTCGTGCCCGGTCTGCTGCGCGCAGCCCGTCCCGACCTCCGCGTGGTCCTCTTCGTCCACACCCCGTGGTGCGGTCCCAACTCCATGCGGATCCTGCCGACCGAGGTCGCGACGGCGATTTGCCGCTCGATCGCGTCGGTACCGACCGGATTCCACACGTCGCGCTGGGCACGGTCCTTCACCGCCTCCGCGCTCGACGTCCTCGGGGAGCGCGCTCCCGTACCGGCCACCTTCGTCTCGTCCCTCGGTCCTGACCGCGACGCATTGTCCGACGTGGCCGCCTCGGAGCGAGCCCGCACGGCAGCCACGAACCTCGCGGCACGCGTCGGCAAGCGTCGCGTCATCGTGCGGAGCGACCGGATCGAGCCCTCGAAGAACATCGCACGCGGATTCCTGGCCTTCGACCAGCTCCTGCGAACACACACCGAGTGGAAGGGCGAGGTGGTGTTCGCGGCCATGTGCTACGCGTCCCGCGAGGGCTTGCCCGAGTACCTCGCGTACCGCCACGAGGTCGAAGCCACGGCCGCGGCAGTGAACCGACGCTGGGGCACGCCGGAATGGACCCCGATCGTGCTCTCCACCGACGACGACTTCCCTCGAAGCATCGCCGCCCTCGGCCGCGCCGACGTCTTCCTCGTAAATCCCATCCGTGACGGTCTGAACCTCGTGGCGAAGGAAGGGCCCCTCGTCAACACCCGCGACGCCGCGACTGGCCGCCGTGCCCCACGTCGCTTCATTGTGCTGCCGGCTGGCTTGCGGGGCGATGGTTAGCCATCGCCACTCGCCCTCGTGATCTGCTTTGACGGTCACCCGCTCTCAACTAGCGCGGTCTATGCCAGCTATGACCTTTCGTTGACAATGCGCGGGCAGCACACTAACATCCCGACCTTCGTCAAGGGTCGTCAGTTGCTCCCAGATTTGTTAGAGAACGACCTTGAGGCGGCTGCGGCGGAGATTCATCCGGGCCTGCTGTCACTCAAGGCGAGACTTCTAGACCAGGGGG
>CAYRHS010000227.1:0-3380 GCA_964424125.1 uncultured Burkholderiales bacterium | reverse complement strand
TGCCGATTCGGCCGCTCTCGCATCCCTCCGAGCAGGCGAGGTTAGGCGCGTCCTCGGGAACCTCATCGGCCCGGAGCCGGAAGCGGGCGATACGATGCAGCCGCGGACCGTGCTAGGCGGGGAGCTCGTGGTGCCCTGTACCCCGAACCCACGTACCGGGGGCTGAACTCCCGCCCGAGGCTCGGGTCGCCGGAGGATTCGCGCCGAGCCGAAGGTGTCGAGGGCCGGGTCCTGCGCAACGGGAGCCCGTGAATCGAGTCAGGTCCGGAAGGAAGCAGCTCTCAGCGGTCCCTCCCGTGTGCCGCGGGGTCGCCTGGTCTGAGCCGACGGCACGGGCCGCGACCTGCGGCGCCCGTTCGACGGCGGGTGCACGGTCCGTTCATCCCCCCGCTCGCTACAGTCGGCCCGTGACCTCGCTCTACCGCAAGTACCGGCCCCAGACCTTCGACGAGCTGGTGGGCCAGGAGCACGTCACCACCGCGTTGCGCAACGCGCTGTCCGAGGACCGCGTGGCGCACGCCTACCTCTTCTCGGGCCCGCGTGGTACGGGCAAGACGACCACCGCTCGCATCCTCGCCCGCGAGCTGGGTTGCGACGAGCTCGACGTCATCGAGCAGGACGCGGCATCGAAGCGCAAGGTCGAGGAGATGCGTGAGCTGCTCGAGCGCGTTGCGTATCGGAGCGCAGGCGGTGGCAAGAAGGTCTACGTGCTCGATGAGGCGCACATGCTCACGGAGGCGGCGACGAACACGCTCCTCAAGACCCTGGAGGAGCCGCCGGACCACGTCGTGTTCGTACTCGCGACCACCGAGCCCGAGAAGGTCCTTCCGACGATCCGGTCGCGCACGCAGCACTACGCGTTCCGCCTCCTGACCACCCAGGAGCTGACCGACCACCTCGCCGATCTCTGCGAACGGGAAGGCGTGGAGGCCGATCGGGCCGCGCTCGAGCTCATCGCCCGTCGAGGAGCCGGATCGGCGCGCGACGCCGTCTCCTTCCTGGACCAGGCCCTCGCCCACGGCGCGGGGAAGATCGACCTCGACGCTGTCACGGAACTCATCGGCGCGACGCCCTTCGATCGGCGAGTCGCGGTCCTCGACGCCGTCGCCGCGGACGATGCAGCGGGCGTGCTCGTGGCAGTCAGTGACTCGCTGTCGGCCGGGACCGAAGCCCGCCAGGTCGCCGAGGATCTCGTCAGAACGCTTCGCGACGCGTTCCTGGTCACGGTTGTCGGGGACGAGGCACCGGTGGACGTGCCTCCGGAGGAGCGCGAACGGCTGGCCGTCATCGGCGACGCGTTCGGCCACGCCCGTCTCGTGCGAGCGCTCGAGTCGTTGGGGCAGGCGGTGGTCGACATGCGGGGCGCGGCCGCCCCTGATCCGCGCCTCGTGCTCGAAGTCGCGCTCGTCCGGCTCGCCCGCCGCGAGGCAGGACCCCCGATCGACGCGCTGTCCGAGCGGGTCGAGCGCCTCGAGACGGCGCTCGAGCGGGGCGCGACAGGTGGCGGGACCTCGTCGCCGGGCACCGGCGACGCGGCGAGCGAGTCGGCGCCGCCGACCGCCAAGGGTCGGGCGCCGCGCCAGGCTCTCGGTGCCGTGCAGCCGCCGCCGAGCGAGTCGGTCGAGGCGCGCCCGGAGGAACCGACCGTTCCCGACGTCCCGGAGCCCGCGCCCGTGGCACCGGCCGAGCCGGCCGACGACGCGCTGGAGCTGGACGACCTCGTGCTCGCGTGGTCCGACACCCTGGCCGCACTCGAGAGCCGGTTGCGGCGGGCCGTTCAGGACGCGCAACCGATCCGCGTCCGCGACGGCGTGGCCGTCTTCGGCGTCCCTCCCGCGCGATTCGACGCGATCAACCAGCGGTTCCGGGAAGGCGCGGCTCGGATCCGAGAGGAGCTCTCGAAGCGCCTGCCCCGGGCGCCGCGGTTCAAACTCGAGCCTCACGAAGCCTTCAGCGGGCGGCCACCCGAGCCGCTGACCCGACCGACGAACGTGAGCGGAGAGGACGTCGATTCGGCGCCGTCCGACGCGCGGGAGGAGCCTCCCGAGGACGAGACCGTCGATCTCGCCGAGCTGGCCGAAGCCCCGGCGGACGCTCCGGTAGATTCGGTGACCCACCTCGTGGAGGCCTTCGACGCCACCGTCGTGGAGGAACAACCTCGTAACAGAAGCTAAGCCGAGGATCAGCGGCGCAGGTATCCTGCGCCGCCCGAGGCGGGGCCTAGCGGCCCGGCGCCGGAGGCGCCGAGAGCGGAGAACATGGCGAACCAGAAGCAGCTGAACCAGATGATGCGCCAGATGCAGAAGATGCAGGCCGACATGGCCGCGGCGCAGGAGTCGCTCGGGGACGAGACAGTCGAGGGAAGCGCGGGTGGTGGCGTCGTCACCGCGACGGTGTCGGGAACCGGGGAGCTGCAGCGCGTCTCCATCGCGCCGGACGTCGTCGACCCCGAGGACGTCGAGATGCTCGAGGATCTCGTGGTCGCAGCCGTCTCCGAGGGCTTGCGCAAGGCGCAAGAGCTCCAGGCAGAGCGCATGGGCGGCGTCGCGGGCGGCGTCGATCTCGGCAACCTCGGCGGCCTGCTCGGCTGAGCGGCTGTTCGTGGCGTCGGTCTACGAAGGTCCGGTCCAGGTCCTCGTCGACGAGCTGGGCCGCCTTCCGGGGATCGGGCCCAAGTCGGCGCAGCGCATCGCGTTCCACCTGCTCAAGGCGGCGCCCGAGGACGCCAAACGACTCGCCACCGCGATCGTCCAGGCGAAGGACCGCGTCTCGTGGTGCGAGCGGTGTTTCAACATCGCCGAAGGCCCCCTCTGCTCGTATTGCGCTGACGATCGGCGCGACCGGACGCTGCTCTGCGTCGTCGAGGAGCCACGCGACATCGTCGCCATCGAGCGCACGCACGAGTTCAACGGTCGCTATCACGTCCTCCAGGGCGCGATCTCCCCGATCGAGGGGATCGGCCCCGAGCAGCTGAGGGTCCGGGAGTTGATGGCGCGCCTCGACGCGGAGGGTGTCCGCGAGGTGATCCTGGCCACGAACCCCAACGTGGAGGGTGAAGCGACGGCCCTGTACCTCGCCCGGCTCCTCGGCCCGCTCGGTGTCAAGGTCACCCGCATCGCCAGCGGGCTTCCGGTGGGCGGCGACCTCGAGTACGCCGACGAGGTGACGCTGGGCCGGGCGCTCGAGGGTCGACGGGAGGTCGATCGCAGTGACGGCGACGGGCCCGCGACCGTTGCGACGCCTGGAGATCGTTGACTCGCAGCCCGTCGCCACACAGAATCCCGGGCGGAACGGCCGCAGCTCGCGGCCACCGAGGGGGACCCACACCATGAGCGATACTGGAACACCCGCACCACCACCGCCGAGCCCGCCACCTGCAT
>CAYRHS010000226.1:1703-3415 GCA_964424125.1 uncultured Burkholderiales bacterium | reverse complement strand
TGGTACTTGGAGGGTGACCTCCTGGGAGAGTAGGACGCCGCCGGATTCCTTTGCCCGACGCCCGCAGGACCGATCGCTCACCGACCGGTTCGGCGGGCGTCGTCGCGCCCGGGCCGATCAGAGCGCAGGCGGCTCGGCCACCACGAGGTCGACGGGGAGACCCCACACCGACCGGCGCTCACGCCGGCGGGGTCGGAAGCCGGCGTCGGTCAGCCACCTCGTCGTGGGGATCGGGCGGCAGTCGGCGACACGCGGGAAGCGGCGGTGCGCCCACAGGTAGAGGCGGTCCATGACTCCCGGGTGCTCGGGAAGGGCCATCGCCACGACTCCGAGCCTCCCGGTCGGGCGCAGGACGCGGGCGCACTGAGCCAGCACGACCGGGACCTCGGGGGTGTCGAAGAGCTCGAGGGTGAAGGACATGAAGACCGCGTCGGCCGAGGCGTCCGGAGCGGGGAGCGAGACGGCGTCGCCCACATGCAGCTCGACGCGGGCCGCCAGCCCTGCTCGCGCCACCCGCTCCGAGGCGACGCGGTGCATGCCCTCGGAGAGGTCCAGCCCGACCACGCGGCCCTCGGGTCCAACGGCCCGGGCCAGCGCCACCGTGGCCTCCCCGGGCCCGTGACCGACCTCGAGCACCGTCTCACCGGCTGCCGGCGCCAGGAGCGCCACTCCCGCGTTGCGGCAGGAGCGGAGGAACCGACCCTCGAACGACTCGTAGTGGCCGCTCATGCGGTCGTAGGTTGCCCGCGCCTCGGCCCTCGTCCGGGTGACGCGGTCCGGCGTCTCGGCCACGACGACCTCCCGAGCGTTGCTGCTCGAAGCGTAGATGGCAGGGTGGGGGCCGTGGAGGGATCGTGACGGAGAGAACGAGGCGACCTCGGCGCCGGCACCGCCGGCAGACCGGCGCGGAAGGCGCGGCCGGTGGCGAGGTGCGCGAGGAGCTCGTCCGCCTCTCCGGCGAGCGAGGCGCGCGGCTCCACGAGCGGGTCATGGAGGCCGCCGACGCGTTCGCCGACGGGCGGGACCGGGACGCGGTGCGGATCCTCGAACCGGTCCGCAAGCAGGTTCCCGACGCGGCGGGCGTTCGGGAGCTGCTCGGCCTCGCGCTCTATCGCTCGGGTCGCTACCGCGCGGCACGCGACGAGCTGGAGGAGTTCCGGCGGCTGACTGGTTCCACCGAACAGCACCCCGTCCTCATGGACTGTTACCGGGCGGAGCGTCGCTTCGACCGCGTCGACGAGCTCTGGGCGGAGTTGCGGGAGGCCTCGTTGCGGCCCGAGCTCGTCGTCGAGGGGCGGATCGTCGTCGCGGGCGCGCTCGCGGACCGGGGGGAGCTGGGCGCCGCGCTGCACTTGCTCGACCAGCGCGCCCGCAAGGTCCGTCGGCCCCGCCCCGCCGATCTCCGGCTGCTCTACGCGCTGGCCGACCTCGAGGAGCGCGCCGGCAACCTGCCTCGCGCCCGGACCTTGTTCCGGCAGGTCGCCGACGCGGATCCCGACCTCACCGACGCGCGCGAGCGTCTGCGCGCCCTCGCCTGACGCGCTGACTGTCACAGCCGAGCGCTAACGTCGGTTCGAGCTTCTCCCACCACCTCCCCGCAGCCGCGCGGACGACGCCGTGGCCCGAGGATCGGAGGTGCGCGATGATCGCGGGGAACCCAGGGAGCAGGGGAAGCAGGGGATTCCACGACGAGCCGACGCCGGTGAACCTGG
>CAYRHS010000226.1:273-1603 GCA_964424125.1 uncultured Burkholderiales bacterium | reverse complement strand
TGGGGCGCGTGCGCCGCCGGTTCTTCCGCCGGCCCGACGGTGGTCCCGGGACACGGGCGGACGTCGAGGCCGAGCGAGTCGTCGTCGGGCGCGATCGCCGCCGGCTGGCGACCATGCTCCGGTCGGCGCGGGTCGCGCTCGAGTCCCTCGACCCGCGGGCGGGTGGTGGGAGAGGACGGAGGAAGGCGAGCTAGCTCGCGGCGCCTTCGTAGACCGCGATGTTGTGGCGGTAGCTGTTGGAGATCTTCGCGGCCGCGTCCTCGCGGGCGAGTGTGCCGTCGAGGTACCCGGCCAGGGCATCCCACCAGATGGTGCGACCGATGGCGAAGCCGATGTAGCCGGGAACGGGCGCGCCCTGGCGCAGCCAGTGCTCGACCTTCTCGGCGTTCGCACCGCGGCCCAGCACCACGCAGCCGACGTTCTCACGCGCGCCACTCCGGGCCTGGGCGGCGATGCGCTCGCAGTCCTCCCGGCGATCGATGCCCTCGATCTTCCAGATGTCCGGCTCGACGCCCGCGCCCTGGAGCGCGGTGATGGTGCGCAGCATCAGGCCGGGTCGGATCTCGACGTCGTAGCGCTCGCTGTCGCCGCCGACCGCCTCGAGCTGTTCGGTCTCGGCCGGGACGAGAAGCTCGAAGAGGAACTTGCGGTCGTGGTCGTGGAGCCAGTCGGACAGGCGCTTCAGCCGCTCGGTCTGGCGCTGGTTCATCGCCGCGTCCCCATCGGGGTTGTAGCGCACGAGGACCTTCGAGAACGCGGGATCGAACTCCTCGATGTGGGCGCCGAAGTCGTCGCCGTACTGGAAGTCGAACTCGTTCTGGCCCGACTTCTCGACCGGCATCGCGAGGATGAGCCCGTTGGCACGGGCCTTGCGGGCGACATCGGTGCCGAACTGCTCGTCGACCAGGATGCCGGCCTCGCTCTGCGGGGCGCCCTCGGCGATCGCGCGGGTGAAGCCGTCGAAGATCACCGATTTCGCGTCGATGATCCGGCGCGTCTCCTCGGCGTCGGGCTCGCCCGAGATGCCGAACATCTTCTTCTGGAACGACCCGCGGTGGTCGAACGCCAGGACGAACAGCTTTCCCGTGTACCCGAGGCCCATGCGTGCCCCTCCTCTTCGCGTCCCCGCGGCTCCTCGTCACCGCCGCGACCGACCTCGGCGAGCATAGGTGCCCTCGCGCCCGCGGTGGGAGCCGGCGGCCCGTCCCCGATCGATGGGAGGTCGTCGGTACACTGAGGTGCGGGCCGAACGTCCGGGAACACACAGAGAGGACAACGGTGTCCGTCGAAACCGACACGCCGCCCGAGGGAGCCGAGTCTCTCGGACGGG
>CAYRHS010000226.1:0-263 GCA_964424125.1 uncultured Burkholderiales bacterium | reverse complement strand
CGCTGGGAGACGTCGTCATCCGCTTCGCGGGTGATTCCGGCGACGGGATGCAGCTCACCGGTGACCGGTTCACCGACGTGAGCGCCATCTTCGGGAACGACCTCGCGACGCTCCCGAACTTCCCGGCCGAGATCCGGGCGCCGGCGGGGACGATCGCCGGGGTGTCGTCGTTCCAGGTCCACATCTCCGACCACTCGATCACCACGCCCGGCGACGCGCCGAACGTCCTCGTGGCGATGAACCCCGCGGCGCTCAAGGCGAAC
>CAYRHS010000225.1:1730-3498 GCA_964424125.1 uncultured Burkholderiales bacterium | reverse complement strand
CATAACCAGAAGGTCGGTGGTTGAAAGCCAGGCCCGCCGACATGGGGCGCGTTGTGGCGACGGTGTTGACCATGGGGGAGGCCGGGCCGAGACTGCGCCCATGGCCGCGGAGACGGTCGACGAGTACCTGGCGTCGTTGGACGAGCCGAAGCGACTGGCGCTCCAGCGGCTGCGGGAGACGATCCTCGGCATCGTCCCCGAGGCCGAGGAGTGCATCTCGTACGGCGTTCCCGGCTACCGGGTGCACGGCCACGTGATCGCCGGATTCGCCGCCGCGAAGCGTCACCTGAGCTACTTCCCGCACAGCGGATCGGTGCTCGCGGAGATCGCCGAGGACCTGGCCGACTACTCGTGGTCGAAGGGGACCCTCCGCTTCGACATCGGGTCGCCGTTGCCACCGTCGCTCGTCGAGCGACTGATCACCCTGCGGCTGGCGCAGCTCCCGGCGCAGCAGTAGCAGTCGATACGCCGCCGCTCAGCCGGCGACGCGCTCACCCAGCGACCGGAGCAGCACCTGCCACCACTCGGCGAGGCGGTGCTGGAACGCGTCGAGGGGGAAGCCGTGGCGCGCCGCGTGCTCCCGGGGCAGCGCGTCCCAGCCGAAGTGCTCGACGGTGACGAGGGTGCCCGTCTCGACGGGCTCGAAGCGCACCGCCACCTCGGTCGACCGCTCCGGCGGGAAGGTCGCCTGCCGCCAACCGAACACGACACGGCGCGGGGGATCCCACACCCGCACGTCGCCGATCTCGAAGCGCTCGCCGTCGGAGCCGATCTCGACCAACCGCTGCGGTGGCTCGGGTTCGAACGCCAGACGACCGTCGGCGCGATCGGTGAACCGGAACAGCCGGTTCGGCCGCCACCACTCGCCGATCTCACCGGTGAACGCGTCGAAGGTCCGCTCCGGCGGCGCCCCGACGCGCAGCGCGACCAGCACCCGCGAACCGCTCACCCGCGCTCCACGTGGGACTTGAACGCAGCCAGTTGCTCGCTCCACCCGGTCTCGGCGTCGGCCAGCCACGCCTGCAACCCATCCATCGGCTTGGGGCGCAGCGAGATGATGCGGACGCGCGCGTCGAACTCCGGGTGCTCCTCGTCGACGAGCTCCGCGTCGCGCAGCACCCGCAGGTGCCGGCTCATGACCGGCGGCGACACCCCGACGGCGGCGGCGAGCTCACCCGCCCGGTGGGGGCGCTCGGCGAGGAGCTCCACGCTGCGCCGCCGCACCGGGTCGGCGAGCGCGGCCAACGTGCGGTCGACCTCGGCCGCGCCTGCGCGGGCGCTCACTGCCAGGTGGTGGCGAAGATCGGCATGTTGATGGCGGCCTCCGCCTCTTCACGGGTCACGTCGCGCACGTGCATCGAGAACGTCCACTGGTGGCCCTCGAGGTCGGTGCAGCGGTACACGCGGTCGCCGTAGAACTGGTCCGAGGGCTCGGCCACGATGGTGGCGCCGGCGGCGCGTGCCCGCTCGCAGTGCGCATCGATGTCGTGGGTGACGGCGACGTGGACGCTGCAGGTGGTGTGCCCGTCGCCCGACGCGGGGCTGTGCATCCACTCGTTCCACTCGCCGCCGATCATGATGCGGCCCCGTCCCTCGCAGGCCATCTCGTAGTGGCTCTGGGTGGCGTCGCCGTCCGGACCGTCGATGGCCATGGTGAGCTCGAAGCCGAACGCGTCGGCCAGCCAGTCGAGGGCGGCCTTCGGGTCGCGGTAGGAGAGCGCGGGCACGAAGGTGACGTCGTCCATGGGAGGCTCCTGACGCGCAGATG
>CAYRHS010000225.1:0-1720 GCA_964424125.1 uncultured Burkholderiales bacterium | reverse complement strand
ATAGTTAGCGAATCTGTGAACAATATAGCAGCCGGTGAAGCATCTGGCCAGGGGCCCGAGACCACGCCCGCGCCGTTGCGAGGTCGATCGCTAGGGTTCCGGCCCGGAGGGGGGAGCCCGGGTGGGACTTCGGCGGTTCGTGACGCTCGCGGTGATCGCGGCGCTCGCCGTCACCGCCTGCACCTCGGACGACTCCGACGACGCCGAGGACGGCAGCTCGCCCCCGCCGCTCGACGCCCAGGTCGCCGACGCCGGTCTGGAGTTCGTCTCCGACGGCGAGACCGTGCTGGGCCCCGCCACGGGCGACGGACGCGACGCCCCGGTGGCGTGGCGGGACGCGCCCTACGACGTCAGCTCCAAGCAGGGCGACCTCTACCTGGGCCACGAGCTGCTCTCCACGCCGGATGAATCCGAGCTCCCCTGGACCCCGGCCACCGTGACCACCGACGGGGACGACACCTTCGTCGCCGAGGCGGCCGACTCCGAGGGGTCGGTCTCCGTCGAGGCGGTCGACGACGGCGTGCTGCGCGTCACCGTCGACGCACCCGACGACGCCACTCAGGTCGCGGCGAGCTTCGCCTGCGGTGCCGACGAACGCTTCTACGGGTTCGGCGCCCAGACGTGGGCGTCCGAGTATCGGGGCGAGACCATCCCGATCTGGGTGGTCGAGCAGGGCATCGGCAAGGTCACGCCCGAGACCCCCGAGCCTGTGCCGTCGGTGCTCGGCGAGCCCTACGACTCCTACATCCCCATCCCGTACTTCTTCTCGTCCGACGGCTACGGCATCTCGCTCGACACGACCCGCTACTCGGAGTTCGAGCTCTGCACCGACGAGCATCCCGACACGTGGCGGGTCGAGAGCTGGGACGACTCGCTCTCCTACTACGTGTTCACCGGTAACGACCCGCTCGAGCTCGTCGAGCACTACACGGGCATCGTCGGTCGGCCGACGGAGATGCCGGCGGACTGGTTCTTCGCGCCCATGAACGACGCGGTGCGCGGTGAGGAGAACGTGCTGCGGGTGGCGGAGAAGATCCGCGAGAACGACATCCCCTCGAGCGTGATCTGGACCGAGGACTGGATCGGCATCGGCTCGCAGGCGACGGGGTTCCGCCTGAGCCAGGACTGGGACGTCTCCGAGACCGAGTACCCCGACCTCGGGGCCATGACCGACGCGCTCCACGACGAGGGCTACCGCTTCCTCGGCTACTTCAGCCCCTTCATCCCCGACGCCGAGTCGACACCCGGCGGCCCGAGCACGAACCAGGCGGGGGACCAGATCGAGCTCCAGGCCCACAACCAGGAGAAGTGGGCGGAGGCCGTGGAAGGCGGCTACCTGTTCCGCAACCCCGAGGGTGAGCCGTACCTCATGCTCACCCCGCCGTTCGTGCTGCCGGGTGGCGGAGGGCTCGACGTGACGAACCCCGACGCCGTCGAGTGGTACCAGGGCTATGTCGAAGCGGCGGAGGAGCTGGGGCTCGACGGGGCGATGGTCGACTACGGCGAGTGGGTGCCCTTCGACGCGCAGTTCGCCGACGGTCGCAGCGGCGCCGAGGTCCACAACCAGTACCCGCTGCTCTGGCAGCAGGCGAACCGCGAGTTCTGGGACGAGGCCCGTCCCGACGGCGACTACCTCTTCTACTCCCGTTCCGGCTACACGGGCGCACAGCAGTACGCGCCCGCCTTCTGGGGCGGCGACCAGAACACGACCTTCGACCGC
>CAYRHS010000224.1:0-3511 GCA_964424125.1 uncultured Burkholderiales bacterium | reverse complement strand
AAGGAGGTAGGTGTCGACCCCGTCGACGTGCTGCGGTGGGCGACGGTGAACGGGGCCGCGCTGTCCGGCCACGAGCACGATCTCGGCCTGATCGAGGAGGGCCGCCTCGCCGACCTGCTCGTCGTGGACGGCGACCCGAGCGCGGACATCACGCTCCTCCAGGACCCGGAACGCAACCTCAAGGCGATCATGAAGGACGGAGTCCTCCTCAAGGACGAGCTCTTCGCGTGATCCGGGGACGACGGGCCTTCATTGATGCGTTCACGGCGCGCGCTCAGCGCGCGCCGTGAACGCATCGGACGAGCAGCGCAGCCGACGACGGTCAGGTCGGGTTGCGGTCGAACCAGCTGCGCAGGGCGGCGGTGTACCGCTCGGGATGGTCGACGACCATCGAGTGGCTGACGCCCTCGACGGAGGCCGACTCGGCGTTCGGGACCGCGTTCGCGAGCATCTCCGCGTGTCGGGGGAGGACGATGAGATCCTCGGTCCCCGACAGCGCGAGCAACGGCGCGGCGATGCGCCCCAAGTCCCCGTCGCTCAGGGAGTGCTCGAGGTCGGCGGTGACCTGGCGCCGGAACGCTTCTGCGTCGGTGCCGGCCTCCACGCTCTCCGCGATCTCGGCCATGTCGCCCATGAGCTCCTGGGACTCGAGCGAGAAGGCTGTGTACGACATCAAGCGGAACACCATGCCGAATCCCGCCGCGTCCATGAGGTCGATCCAGAAGCGGAACTGGCTCGCGAGCTGGGCGTCCACTCTCGCCCAACACGAAGCGGTGCAGAGGGACCGGACGCGGTCGGGGTGGCGGAGGCCGAGCTGGAGCGCGACGCAGCCGCCGAGCGAGAGACCGGCGACGTGGGCGCGTTCCACCCCGAAGGCATCGAGGACCGCGACCGCGTCGTCGGCGAGCCCGGCCGTGTCGTAGCCGCCCGGAGCACGGTCCGAGTCGCCGGCGTCGCGTGCGTCAAAGGTCAGTACCCGGTAGGCGTCCGTCAGCCCCGCGACCGGCGCGGCCCAGAGTGCACGTGGCTGCGCGGTCCCGGAGAGGAGCAGCACCGCGGGCCCGTCCTCGAAGCCGGCCTCCTCGGCGACGAGCGTGAGCCCGCCCGCCGTCGTCACCTTCGTCGGTCCCGACATCAGCGCAACCCCATGGCGTTGGCCGGCGATCCCATCCCGCCCGGGATCCACAGTGGGACCGCGACGAAGAAGAAGTCCGGCCGCCCGTCGGCGGCCGCGGCCGCGGAGAGGGCGCGGAAGTCGAAGAGCTCCCCGAAGGGCAGCCCCAGGTTGCGTTGCATCCGCACGTGGGCGGATCGAGCGTTGTCGGGGCGGAACGGACTGGCCTCGACCGCGAGGTTGTCGGCCGCGACCGCGGCCCAGCGCTGCTCCTGCGCGAGCGGCGCGAGGTCGGCCGTGATCCCGGGTGACGGCGGGGCGCCGGTCGCGCCGACCGGCTCCATCATCGATGTTCGTCCTTCCTCGTCCTCGTCGAGGTACGCCTCGACCCAGCCCGTGCGGAAGCAGACGACGTCGCCGGGGAGGATCTCGGCGCTCGCCGACTGCAGGCAGCCGTCGATGTCGTCCGCCGTGATGAGGTAGTCGTTCGGCAGCGGGGCGTCGGACCCGGTGACGAGGCGGGCGACGTCGAGCAGGAGCCCGCGTCCGGCGATTCCGCGTTGCGCGACCTTGTCGATCCCGTTGCGGTGCGCGTAGCCGTTCTCGTCGACGGCCTCCACGCCGACCCCGTTGTAGAAGACGCCGTCGACGCCGTCCTCGACCGCGCCCGTGTGGACGAAGGAGTCCCACTGGGTCGATCCCTGGGTGGCGAGCACGAGGTGGTCGTCGTTCACGACGACGCCGGCGAACTCGAGGTTGAGCAGATGGGCGGTCTTCTGGTGCTCGGGCCGCCCGATCGGACGGCCCTTCGGGAGATCGACCGGAAGGTTCAGCGGGTAGCGCTCCCCGGTCGTGATCGAGGCCGCGCCGCGCCGCACCGCCTCGGGCGTCAGGTAGTTGAGCGTGCCTACCTCGTCGTCGTCGCCGAAGACCCCCCAGTTCGACACCGGGGGAGCTCCCTCGCGGGGCGGTTGCAGTTGGGGTTCGTCGGTCACGGTTTCTCCTCTCAGCCCATGTCCAGGAGCGCACCGGCGAGCGTCCCGCCGTCGACGGGCAGCGCGTGGCCGGTGATGAACGATGCGTCGTCCGAAGCGAGGAAGGCGACCACGCTGGCCACCTCCTCGGGCTCGGCGAGCCGCCCGAGCGGGTGGAGCTTCGCGGCCATCTCCTCGAGCTCGGCGGGCATCGGCGCGCCGATGGCGGCTTCTGTGAACCGGGTCCGTACCCCTCCCGGGCACACGGCGTTCACCCGTACCGTCGGCGCGAACTCCATCGCGGCGGCGCGGGTCAGCCCACTCACGGCGCCCTTGGTGCCGCTGTAGACGACCTGCAAGGGCGCACCGAAGGACGCCGCCAGCGACGAGGTGTTGACGATGGCCCCGCCGCCGGCCTCCAGCATCCGCGGGGCCGCGGCCGCCATCCCGTGGATCACGCCCTTCACGTTGATGCCGAGCAGGCGATCGATCGTCGCCTCGTCCACCATCGGCAGCGGGAGGATGCTCCCGACACCCGCGTTGTTGTGGAGTACGTCGAGCCGCCCGAAGGTGTCGTACGCCGTGTCCACCATCCGGTCCACGGACGCGCGGCTGGCCACGTCGACCTCGATCGCGATCGCGCGTCGCCCCTCACGCTCGATCTCGGCCGCGACCGTGTCGGCTCGCTCGCCGTCGACGTCCGCGACGACGACCGCGGCACCTTCGGCGGCCAGTCGGTGGGCGGAGGCCGCGCCGATCCCGGAACCGCCACCGGTGACGATCGCAGTCCGGTCAGCCAGGCGCTCCATGGTCCGCTCCTCTCACTCGATCATCCGATCGCGCAGCTCACCGCGGAAGGCCCAGCCCGAGCTCGGCGATGATGTTGCGCTGGATCTCGTTCGTACCGGCATAGATGGGCGCGGCGCACGCGTCCAGTAGCTCGTAGGCCCACAGCGCGGCGTCGTCGCCCCGATCGGCCAGCGCCGTCCCTGCGCCCCCGGGGCCGACGATCGTCGCCTCGGGACCCAGCATCCCCACCGCGGCCTCCGAGATCGCGACCCGGATCTCCGTGGAGAGCACCTTGACCATCGACGCCCACGCCGGAAAGCGTTCGTCGCCTGCTTGCGCCAGCGTCAGCGCGCGGGCCTGCACTCCCGCCGCGGCGCGCAAGCGGGCCTCGAGCGCGGCCACCGTCTGCCGCTCGAGCGCGGTCGCGCCCCGGGGTCGCAGGCAGGACCGGAGCGCTTGGAGGCGGGGGAACATCGGTGTGACGTTCCCGGACAGCAACCGCTCATGGGCGAGGCTGTGCATGGCGATGTGCCATCCCTCGCCCTCGTCGCCCACCCGCTGCGAGACCGGCACGTGCACGTCGTCGAGCAGGAGCTCGCCGAAGTGGCGCTCACCCGTGATCTGGCGGATCGGA
>CAYRHS010000223.1:0-3611 GCA_964424125.1 uncultured Burkholderiales bacterium | reverse complement strand
GAGCTGGACTGGGACCCCCCGCGGATCATGACGACCGCGTTCGTCGGGGCCGACAACAACCCCGACAAGGCGCGGCGTCTCCGCGGTTGGGTGGGCGTCGACCAGTTCCACGAGGGGAACCCCGTCTTCCAGCGGATGGCCGATCGCTGGGAGGCGTTCCACGGGTACCGACCCCGGGGCGCGGCCGCGACCGTCGGCTACGACGTCGGCACGGTGCTGGCGCGGGGGTTGGGACGGATGCGGATCGCGACGCCGGACGGCCTGCGTGACGCGCTCGAGACGATCCGGCGGCTTCCCGCGTGCACCGGCGGTCCGGGGACGATCATCACCTTCGGCCCTCAGGACCACCGCGGGTTCAAGGGGGCCGACTTCCTGGTCCTGCGCCGCTCCGACGGCGAGCGTACCTCACTCGTCGGGACGGTCCCCGTCGTCTGAGTGGCGGGCGCGCGCGAAGAGGTCGACCTGGGCGCGCAGCTCCCGGGCGAAGCCGTGGCGGACCGACTCGTCGCTGATCGCGTCGACCAGCTCCTTGGCGCGGCGGGCCGCCGGTGGGGGCGCGGCGGCGAGGCGCTTCGCCAGCGCGAGCACCGTGTCGTCGAGCTCGCCTCCGGTGACCACCTCGTCGACGATTCCCCACTCGAGCGCGGTGCGGGCGTCGATCGCCTCGCCCGTCATCACGAGACGCTTGGTGCGGGACGGCCCCGCGAGGCGGTGGAGGATCTCGATCCCGCCGACGTCGGGGAGGATCCCGCGGGCGATCTCGGGGAGCCGGAGGCTCGTGTCGTCGGCCGCGACGCGCAGGTCGGCGTGCAGCGCGAGCTCGAACGCACCTCCGATGACGTGTCCGTGGAGCGCGACGACGACCGGCTTCGGGATCTCGCGCACCGCCAGCGCGGCCCGTTGCTCGGCGAGGACAAAGGCGAAGTCCGTCTCGCCCGCGGGGCGTCGTCCGAGCTGGGCGAGGTCCCGTCCGGACGAGAAGGAGGGACCCTCGCCTGCGAGCACGATGCCGCGCACCGCCGGGTCCGAGACCGCATCTGCGAGTGCTGCTCGCCACGCCGCGAGCAGCTCGTCGCTCAACGCGTTGTGGCGTTCGGGACGGTTGAAGGCGACGGTCCGCACGCGGGCGTCGTCGCGCACGAGGACGAGATCGGCCACGGGGACACGCCTTCCCGGTCGCCCGGACGAAAGAGTTGAATAAATTCTACCATGGTGCTCCGGCGGCGAACGGGGGGTCACGTGGGGCTGCAACGTACGGACGAGTTGGTCGGGGTGGCATCGCGGGCCCACGTCGAGGCCTTCCGGCCCGTGCTCGCCGACTACGGCCGACGGGCGCCGACGTTCCCGGATCTCGGGTTCGCGACCGCGTGGCTCTGGGCGGGGGTCACCGACGACGCGGGTCAGCGGTACGCGTTGCTCCGGCAGCACGAGGTCGGCAGCACGTTCCTCTTCTACGGCCTCGAGATCGCGCCCGACGTCTGGTCCGACCCGACCGTGCGCCACGCGAACATCCCCGGTGTCGACGACCTCTACATCGGCGGGATCGCCTACGACGAGATCGAGGGTGCGCAGGTCGTGACCCCGACGAACCCGCTGTACCGGGGGATGCGGCTCGCGTTCACGCCCGAGCGGTTGTCGTGGAGCGAGGACGATTGGCTCGACCTCACGCTCGAGCCGCTCGGCGACGCGATGCGCTACACGTGCCCCGGGCCGCCGGACGCGTTCGGCTACACGGACCAGATCTGCCGGGTCACGGGCTCCGTCGACGGCAAGTCCGTACAGGGCTTCGGTGGCCTCGACCGGTTCTACGGCGAGCACGGGACGGTGTGGCTCCAGAGCAAGGGCTTCCAGCAGCTCGAAGAGATGTGGTGGGTGTGGGCGGGGATCGGCGAGGACGGCCGCCAGGAGCACGGGGTCGCGATCACCGGTCCCGGCGAGTTCGGCGTCGGGTTCTTCCACCGCGACGGCGAGGAGCCCGTCGCGGTCGACGAGATCGGCTTCGACGTCACGTGGAGCGAACGCGACGGGCGGCGCCTACCGACCGCAGCGCTCCTCGACCTGGACGGGCGCCGGTTCCGCTACGAGGCGTCGGGGAACGTCACGATCCCCGGCGCCGACCTCTTCATCGACTGGCTCCACGGCTCGGTCGTGGAGGAAGGCGGGCCCCCGCTCGCCCAGACGTTCAGCTGGCTCGAGTTCTTCAAGCACCTGGCGACGTCTTCGGCGCCCTGATGGGCATCCGCCTCACCAGCGAGGAGGCGTGGGCGTTCGTCGTCGCCGCCCACACCGGTGTCTTCACGACCTTGCGCGCCGACGGCGTCCCCGTGTCGCTGCCGGTCTGGTTCGCCGTGCTCGACCACCGCATCTACGTGCAGACGCCGGCCCAGGCGAAGAAGCTCGACCGGATCCGCCGGGACCCGCGCGCCGCGTTCGTGGTCGAGAGCGGCGAGCGCTGGACGGAGCTGAAGGCCGTGTCGATGACGGGCTCTGCCCGGATCGTGGACGGGGACGAGGCTGACGACGCGCGGCGCGCGCTGTCCGAGAAGTACGCGGCCTACGGCCTTCCCGGTGCGCGCGTGCCGAAGGCGACGGCCGAGCACTACGCGCGTGCCGCGGTCGTCCGTTTCGACCCCGACGAGCGCCTGCTCACCTGGGACAACGCCAAGCTCAGGCTGCGCAAGGAGGGCGCGTAGCTCAGCGGCCGCCGAACTCGGGGTCGCGCTTCTCCACGAACGCGGTGAGCCCCTCCTTGAAGTCGGCGCTCCGCACCGGGAGCTCCTCGGTGCGGGCCTCGGTCGCGAGCGCCTGCTCGAAGGTCTGCTCGAGCGACGAGTGGACGAGGTCCTTGGCGAGCCCGACGGCGACCGTCGGCATCGCGGCCAGGCGCTGCGCGAGCTCCCCGGCCGCCGCATCGAGCCGGTCGTCGGGGACCAGCTCCTGGACCAGCCCCCACTCGGCGGCCCGGGTGCCGTCGACGACCTCGCCGAGCAGCAGCATCTGCTTCGCCCGGGCGAGCCCGACGAGGCGCGGCAGCAGAAAGGTCCCGCCCGAGTCGGGCGTCAGGCCCCGTTGGACGAAGGGCTCGGAGAACCGTGTCGTCGGAGACGCGAGCACGAAGTCGCACGCGAGCGCGAGCTGGCACCCGAGGCCGGCGGCGTGCCCGCGCACGGCTGCGACCACCGGCAGGCGCGAGCGCCACAGCCCGAGCACGAGCCGATGCGCACCGACCGCGATGCCGCGCTCGACGTGGCCCGTTCGGGGTCTTCGCTCGCCCTTGACGTTGACCGCGGGCAGGTCGATCCCTGCGCAGAAGTGCTCGCCGGCGGCCGTGAGGAGGATGGCGCGCGTCGTGTCATCGTTCACCGTCGCCGGCACGACGTCGGCGGTCTCCTCCAGCGACTCTTGATCGAGCGCGTTGCGCACCCGTGGTCGGTCGATCTCGAGCCGGAGGATCTCGTCGTCGCGCGTGACGCGCACCCCGCCACTCATGGGCGCGTGCGGGGATCGAGCGTCGCCGCCAGGGTCTCGCGGTGGTGGCGCGAGTCGCCGAACAGGGCTCGTCCGAGGAGGGCCCGCTTCAGGTAGAGGTGGCAGTCGAACTCCCAGGTGAC
>CAYRHS010000222.1:0-3699 GCA_964424125.1 uncultured Burkholderiales bacterium | reverse complement strand
CCGGAGCCACCACCACCACCGCCGCCACCACCACCCAACGCGCCGCCGTACGGCTACTGGCTCACCGACGCAGGCGGCCAGGTCCACGACCGGGGCGTGATGCGCTTCCTCGGCTCCGCCGCGAGCCGGCAGCTCGAAGCCGCGGTCGTCGGGATGGCTGTGCATCCCGACGGTGAGGGGTACTGGCTGCTGACGGCGGCCGGTGAAGTCCACGACTTCGGTGACGCTCGCTACTTCGGCTCGCTCGAAGGTCACGCGCTGAGCGCACCCGCCGTCGGTCTCGCCGCGACAGCGTCGGGACGCGGCTACTGGATCGCGCTCGCGGATGGGACCCTCCACGCGTTCGGCGACGCGCCCCGACCGGCGTCGACCCGACTCCATGAAGCGGTCGTCGCGATCGTGCCCGTTCCGCGTGGGTCCGGTTTCTGGCTGCTCTCCGAGTCAGGCGTCCTCGAGCCGCACACCGCGGCCGGGCTCTCGGCCGCCAACGTCGCCGGTCGGGCGGTGGCGTTCGCGCCCACACCTTCGGGCGAGGGCGGCTGGGTCCTCGACGAGACGGGCGCGGTGCACGCGCTGGGAGATGCCGACCACCTGGGGGACGCCAGCGTCGAGGACGGGATGCAGCTCGTCGGGATCCGCTCGACCGCGAGCGGCGACGGCTACTGGGTCGCCCGGAGCGACGGCCGAGTATTCGAGTTCGGTGACGCGGGCGCATTCCCCGCGGCCGAGGCCACCGCTCCCCTCGTCGCCATCGCCGCGCCCTCCTAAGCCGCTCCGTCCCGGCGCCGGAGCGGAGCACGGGCGCAGGGGCGGCCGGAGGCGTGCACGAGTCGGTCGAGACGTGCCGCCTGGTCCAGGCACCCCGAAGCGGAAGCCGACCGCGAACGTGTGCCAATCTCTCTGGCGTGAGGGCGCGTGACGATCGGCGGGGGGTTCGAGGGAGACCCTGCCGATCGTGAGACGCCGTGAGCAGATCGTCGCGATCGGTCGCCGGTACCGACAGACGGTGCTCATCGCCGCCCTGGTCGGAGCGGCCACAGGCTTCGCGGTCTCGCTCTACGAGCAGATCGTGGTACAGATCCTTCTCAAGGCAGTGCTCGAGGCTCCGCTGTGGGTCGGGGCGCTCGCACCGCTGGCCGGTTTGCTCGTGGGCGCGGTCGTGATCCAGTGGGCCGGTGGCGGCTCCACGGAAACCACCGACGCATACATCCGCAACTTCCACGATCCCGCCCACGACCTCGATCACCGTCCGCTCCTCGGAAGGCTCGTCGGATCGATCGCGACGATCGGCTCGGGCGGAGCGATGGGGCTCGAAGGTCCGTCGGTGTACATCGGTGCCGGAATCGGCAGCCAGCTCCAGAAACGCTTCGCCCGGTTGTTCCGGCTCGATCACCCGAAGCTGCTCATGGTCGCGGGTGCGGCGGCCGGCGTCGCCGCGATCTTCAAGACCCCGGCAACGGGCGCGATCTTCGCCCTGGAGGTCCCGTACCAGGACGACATCGCGCGGCGGATGTTGCTCCCCTCGCTGGTGGCGGCGGCATCCGGCTATCTCGCCTTCGTCACCATCCAGGGAACCGAACGGCTGTTGCCCGTGACCGGCGCGCCACCCTTCGATCTCCGTGACCTCGGCGGCGCGATCGTCGTCGGTGTGGGTGCCGGCCTTGCGGCGAGAGGCTTCGCCAAGGTCATCCGTGAGGCGAAGAAGCTCGCCGGTCGCACGCATCCCGTCCTGCGCTCGGTGGCGGGCGGCCTGTCGCTCGCAGCGTTGTTCATCGCCTGCCGGCTCATCCTGGGCGAGAGCCTGACGCTCGGTCCGGGCTTCGAGGCCGTCCAGTGGGCACTCGACCCCAGCCGGGCCACCGAGCTCGTGCTCGCGCTGCTCGTGCTGCGCTGCGCGGCAACCGCGGCAACGGTCTCGGGCGGTGGTGCGGGCGGACTGTTCGTTCCACTCGTCGTGGCCGGCGCACTCTTCGGTCGAATGGTCGGCGGGCTCTTCGGCGCGCTCGACACGACCCTGTTCCTCGTCCTGGGCGTGGCCGCCTTCCTCGGCGCGGGCTACCGGGTGCCGTTGGCAGCCGTGATGTTCGTCGCCGAATCCACCGGACGGCCCGGCTTCGTCGTGCCGGGGCTCATCGCCGCCGTCGCAGCCGAGATCGTGATGGGCCGCTCGTCCATCAGCAATTATCAGATCGCGGCCGCCGACGAGCCCGAGGAGCCACCCGACGAACTGCCGGACGAACCCTTCGACGAGCAGCACTAGCTCGGGAGCTCCCGAACCGCCCCGGGGCGAGCGACAGACCGGTCAGCCGTCGCCCTCGTCGGGAGCCGAAGACGCCGTCCTCACACGCTCGCGGCCCACGAGGCCGACGAAGCGCGCCACCATCGTCACCAGGAACAGCTGGCCGAGCAGTGCCTGGAGCACGGCGAGCGATCGGCCGAAGTTGATCGCCGGTGTCAGGTCGCCGTAGCCGAGCGTGGTCTGCGTGACGAAGCTGAAGTACTGGAAGTCGGCGATCACGGGATCGCCGCCCTGGGCGAAGAAGGGGGCGGTGTAGAACGCGTCGAGCGCCTGGTAGAGGTAGGCGAACGCGATTCCGACCACGACGTACACGCAGAGCAGCCCGAGCACGGTCTCAGTCGTGATGACACGACTCCGGAACACGTGGCCCATGATGACCACCGGGACCACCGAGAGGAGCACCACGACCAAGAGCGAGGCGACGCCACCGAGCACTACGCCGCCCACCGCCGATTCGACGAACTGGAGCACCGTGGCTCCGAAGATCGCGACGGCGGCCACCAGCATGACCCCGCGACGGCTGTGTGAGGTCGTGAGTGCCAGGAGCAGGGCGGCTGCCGCGAGGACGCCGTTGGTCGTCCTCGCGGTGGGGCCGGCGAAGGACACGCCCACCACATAGATGACGGTGAGCAAGAGGAGCAGCACGCCGTAGCCCCCCGAGCGGTGGAACCGGGGCTCGACCCGGACGGCCAGCCAGGAGCCTGCGTTCGACGGCACGGCGATAGCGTCGCGTGCAGGACCCGCGCAGGGAGGGACCCTTGGTACGCGTCGACTCGACCATGCTGCCGCTGGGGACCCGGGCACCCGACTTCCGGCTCCCGGATCCCGAAGGAAACGAGTACGCCCGGGACGACTTCGCCGATGCGCCCGCACTGCTCGTGATGTTCCTCTGCAACCACTGTCCCTACGTCAAACACGTCCGTCGCGAGCTCGCAGCGCTCGCCGATCGGTGGAAGCGGCGGGGCGTGGCGATCGTCGGAATCAACAGCAACGACGTCGACGCCTACCCGGACGACGCGCCGGAGGCGATGGCCGAGGAGGCCCGTACCGTCGGCTACACGTTCCCGTATCTCTACGACGAGTCGCAGCAGGTCGCCAAGGCCTACCGCGCTGCGTGCACGCCCGACTTCTTCCTCTTCGACGCCGACCGGAAGCTCGCCTACCGGGGCCAGCTCGACGGCAGCCGGCCGAGCAACGACGTCCCCGTCACCGGGACCGACCTCGACGCCGCGATCGACGCCGTGCTCGCCGGGGAGCCGGTACCTGAGCCGCAGCGCCCGTCGATGGGCTGCAACATCAAATGGAAGCCGGGCAACGAGCCCGACTACTTCGGCTGACTCCACCGGGGAAGATGCGTTCGTGGCGCGCGCGCAGCGCGCGGCCCCAACGCCACAAGACCG
>CAYRHS010000221.1:0-3823 GCA_964424125.1 uncultured Burkholderiales bacterium | reverse complement strand
CTACCTGGACGACGACCGGGGGTTCTCGGGCGCGGCCATCACGCTGTTTCGCGGCGTCACCCAGGGACTCCCGGCGGTGATCGGGGTCCTCATCGGGGCGCGCCTCGCCGAGAGCCGGGGCCGCAAGCCGTTGCTCAGCCTGGGCCTCTCGGTCGCCACCCTCTTGACGGTCGCGTTCTATCTCTCGGACGGACTCGCGCTGTGGGCCACCTCGGCGCTCGGAGTCCTGGTGGTCGGCGCCTACGGACCCGCGCAGGGCGCGTTCTCGACCGAGCTGTTCCCCACGGAGGTCCGCGGGACGTCCTCGGCGATGCTCCTCGTCTGCGGGGTGGCGGGCTCGGTCGTCGGTCTCGTGCTCGCCGGGAGCCTGTCCGATCCACTCGACGGGATCGGGCGCGCGATCGCGGTCCTCGGCGTGGCCCCGCTGGTCGCCGCGGTCTTCCTGGTGCCGAAGCTGCCCGAGGCCGCCCGCCGAGGGCTCGACGACCTCAGCCCGTCCCGCCGGCCCCGCCGGTCGTAGGCCGGTGGAGCTCGGCGGACTGATCGCCCCGGTGCTCCGCCGGTCCTCCCGGCCCCGAGAGGTTCCGGGCCGCGTTCACGAACGAAATGTGGGTGAACGCCTGGGGGAAGTTCCCCACCAGCCGTTTCGCCTTCGGGTCGTACTCCTCCGAGAAGAGGCCGACGTCGTTGCGGAGACCTCGGAGCCGTTCGAAGAGCGCGAGCGCGTCGTCGCCCCGCCCGCTCATGGCGAGGTTGTCCACGAGCCAGAACGAGCACGGAAGGAACGCCCCTTCCCCCGGCGGGAGCCCGTCGGTCTCCTGTTGGGGCACGTACCGGAGCACGAAGCCGTCCTGGACGAGCTCGCGCTCGATCGCCTCGATGGTGCCGGCCATCCTCGGGTCGGTCGCCGGGAGGAACCCGACGAGCGGGATCATGAGCAGGCTCGCGTCGAGGTCCTTCGAGCCGTAGTACTGCACGAAGGCGTTGCGCTCGGCGTCGAAGCCGTGCTCGAAGATCTCCGCCCGGATCTCGTCGCGAGCCGCCTGCCAACGGTGCGTGGGGCCCTGGAACCCGTAACGCTCGGTCGCCTTGACTGCCCTATCGAACGCCACCCAGGCCATGACCTTCGAGTGCGTGAAGTGCCGTCGGGGTCCCCGCACCTCCCAGATCCCGTCGTCGGGGTGCTTCCAGCAGTCCTCGAGCCAGTCGAGGATGCTCCGCTCGAGACCGTCGACCCATTGGTCCGGGGGCATGCCGATCCGGCGCGTCTGGTGCAACGAGTCGATCACCTCTCCGATCACGTCGAGCTGGAACTGTCCCGACGCCGCGTTGCCGACGCGCACCGGAGCCGCGCCCTGATAGCCGGGGAGCGACCCGATCTCGAACTCGGTCAGCCGCCGCTCCCCGTCGATCCCGTACATGATCTGCAGATCGGTCGGGGCCCCGGCGACCGCTCGCAGCAACCAGTCGCGCCACTCCCGCGCCTCGGCCCGGTACCCGGCGTACATGAGCGAGTACAGCGTGAACGTGGCGTCGCGCAGCCAGCAGAAGCGGTAGTCCCAGTTCCGCACGCCACCGAGCTGCTCGGGAAGCGACGTCGTCGCCGCGGCCACGATCCCGCCGGTCGGCGAGTAGGTCATGGCCTTGAGCGTGATGAGGCTCCGGAGCACGTCGTCCTCCCATTCGCCCTCGTAGCCGGAAGCCGACGACCAGAGCTCCCAGAGCTGCTGGGTGAAGTGCAGCTCCGCCACGGCGTCGAGCGCGATGGGCGGTGGAGACTCGTGCGACGCGCGCCACACCAACCCGAACGTGGATGTCTCGCCGGCCGGAAGCGTGAACTCGGCCACCGTGCGCTGGCCCTCGCCGTGGGTTTCGATGGCCGATTGGAGGTAGAGGGCGTGGGGTCCCGCGACCAGGCTGAGCTGCCCGTCGAGCGAGCGCACCCACGGCAGCGTCTGGCCGTAGCCGAAGCGGGCGACGAGCTCCATGCGCATCGGCACCGCGCCCGAGAGACCCTGGACGAGCCGGATCACGTCGAGACGGCCGAGCTCGCGGAACGGCATGCAGTCGACGACCCGGACCGAGCCGTCGTCGGTGTGGAAGTCCGTCTCGAGCACGAGGGTCCCGGGCCGGTACCGCCGCTCGACCTTGCGGACGCCGCCCTTCGGGGCGAGCAACCAGCGCCCGTGCTCGGGCCCGCCCAGCAACGCCGCGAAGCACGCGTCGGAGTCGAAGCGGGGCGTGCAGAGCCAGTCGATCGATCCGTCGTTGCCCACCAACGCCGCGGTCTTCGTGTCGCCGATGAGCGCGTAGTCCTCGATGGGCAGCGCCACCCCGCCATTGTGGTCGGTCCCGAAGCGGGGGGTGTTGACCCCGGCTCGTCACGCCTCCCTCGTCGGCGCCGCTAGCGTGAGCGGTCCTGGCCACTGCGGCTCCGGAGGTAACAATGGCCACACCCCCCACGCTCGCGATCCTCGGCGCCTCGGGTGACCTCACCGCCCGGTTGCTGCTGCCCGCGCTGTTCCGCAACGAGATCCGCGGCGAGCTCGGTGATCTCCGGCTCGTCGGCTACGCGCTCGAGGACTGGGATGCGGAGTCCTTCCGCACGCACGTTCGTAAGGCGCTCGACGATCACGCGGCCGCCGTCCCCCAGGACGCGTGGCAGCGTTTCTCCGATCGCCTCCACTACCGCTCGGGCGACATGACCGGTGACAAGCTCCGCGCGCTCGACGAGCTGGTCGTCGGCGACGGCATCTTCTACCTCGCGCTCCCGCCGGGCGTCTTCGCCGAGGCCGCGCAGGGCCTGGGGGACGCGGGCCTGGACGACGAGTCGAAGGGGGCCCGCCGGCTCGTGATCGAGAAGCCGTTCGGGACCGACCTCACGACGTCGCGCAAGCTCGAGGCTGCGGTGAGTCGTGACTGGACCGAAGACCAGATCTTCCGGATCGATCACTTCCTCGGCAAGGAGACGACCCAGAACATCCTGGTGTTCCGGTTCGCGAACCGGTTCCTCGACCCCGTGCTCAACTCGCAGCACGTCCGTCAGGTCCAGATCACGGTAGCCGAGACCCTCGGCCTGGAAGGTCGCTACAAGTACTACGACAAGAGTGGCGCGATGCGCGACATGCTCCAGAACCACCTCATGCAGCTCTTCACCATCACCGCGATGGAGCCGCCACCGCTGTGGGAGGCCAACATGCTGCGCGACCACAAGGTCGAGGTGCTGAAAGCCGTGCAGGAAATCGGAGGACGCGCGCTCGAGCATCACGCAGCGCGGGGCCAGTACAGCGGCGGGAGCATTGGCGGCCAGTCCGTCCCCGGTTACCTGGAGGAGCCCGACATCCCGAACGACTCGACGACCGAGACGTTCGCCGCGCTCCGCCTCCAGGTCGACAACTGGCGCTGGAAGGGAGTGCCGTTCTACCTACGCTCGGGCAAGCGTCTCCGGAGCAACGTCAGCGAGATCGCGATCGAGTTCGAACGACCCCCGACGCAGCTCTTCAAGGAGACACACCTCGCCGAGTGCGAACCGGACTGGCTCATCTTCCGCGTCAAGCCCGACGAGACCATCGAGCTGGTGGCTCAGGCGAAGAAGCCCGGCCTCGGCCTCGAGTCACGTCCGGTGTCGCTGCGGACCGAGTACAGCACCGACCGCGACGCCGAGTACGACGCCTACGACCAGCTCCTGCTCGATGTCATCGAGGGCGACCACACACCGTTCCTCCGCTTCGACGAAGTGGAGGCCGCATGGTGCGTGGTCCAGCCCGTCCTCGACGCCTGGGGTCAGGGTCAACCCGATCAGTACCCCGCGGGCACCGACGGA
>CAYRHS010000220.1:0-3848 GCA_964424125.1 uncultured Burkholderiales bacterium | reverse complement strand
GGTCCACCGGGCCAACGACGAGGTGATCTGCCTCACGGTCGAGACGAACAACTCCCACACCCGCATCGCGCAGGCTGCGCGCACGCGACTCTTCCGGAACGGCGAGTGGACCTCGGACGGCGTCGACGTCGGCGTCGAGGAGCGCGAGGGCTTCGTCGCCCAGACGATGGCACTGGACGTCGAAGCGGGTGACGAGATCGTCGTCGAGAAGATCGTCTCGCTGTTCACCTCGCGCGACCCCGGGATCAGCTCGCCCGACCGAGACGCGTGCGACTGGGTCCGGAACCTGGCCGGCGACTTCGAGGGGCTCCTCGAGCGCCACGTCCAGAGCTGGCGCCATCGGTGGAACTGGGCGAGCTTCGACCTGCAGGGAGACGGCCACATCGCGCAGGTCCTGCACCTCCACATCTTCCATCTGCTCCAGGTCGTCCCGGACGGCGTCGTCGGACTCGACGTCGGGATCCCGGCGCGCGGTCTGCACGGCGAGGCCTACCGGGGCCACATCTTCTGGGACGAGCTCTTCGTCTTTCCCTTCCTCACCCTCCGGCTCCCGCATTTCGCCCGGGCAGTCCTCCTCTATCGCTATCGGCGGCTGGAGCAGGCGCGGCATGCAGCACGCGTGGCGGGTTACGCGGGGGCGATGTTCCCGTGGCAGAGCGCGAGCAACGGGCGCGAAGAGACCCAGACGATGCACCTCAACCCGGCGTCGGGACGGTGGCTACCCGACGCCTCGCACCTCCAGCGCCACGTCAACGCCGCAATCGCCTACAACACGTGGCAGTTCTTCCGCACCACCGGCGACATGGACTTCCTCCGCTTCTTCGGCGCCGAGATGATCCTCGAGATCGCGCGCTTCTGGGCGAGCGCGGCGACCTACAACCACTCGCTCGATCGCTACGAGATCAAGGGAGTGATGGGGCCGGACGAGTACCACGAGCGGTACCCGGACCGGGAGGAGCCGGGACTCGACAACAACGCCTACACGAACATCATGGCGACCTGGTGCCTCGCCCGGGCCTTCGACACGCTCGACGCCTTGTCCCCCGCCGCCCGCATCGAGATCGAGGAGCGCCTCCAGCTGACCGAGCGCGAGCTCAACCACTGGGACGAGATCAGTCACAAGCTGCGCGTCTGCTTCCACGACGGCGTCATCAGCCAGTTCGAGGGCTACGAGCACCTCGAAGAGCTCGACTGGGGCGCGTACCGGGAGCGGTACGGCGACATCGCGCGCCTCGACCGGATCCTAGAGGCCGAAGGCGACACGCCCAATCGCTACAAGCTGACCAAGCAGGCCGACGTCAACATGCTCTTCTACGTCCTGGAACCCGAGGACGTCCTCACGCTCCTCGAGCGGCTCGGGTACCCGGTCGACGACGGTCTCGTCGAGCGCAACATCAACTACTACGAGCCCCGCACGGCGCACGGCTCGACGCTCAGCCGCGTCGTCCACGGGTGGATCCACGCCCGCCACAACCGTTCGCGCTCCTGGGACCTCTTCGTCGAGGCCCTCTACAGCGACGTCGAGGACATCCAGGGCGGGACCACGAAGGAAGGGATCCATCTCGGCGCGATGGCGGGCACCGTTGACCTAGTGCAGCGCTGCTACACGGGCTTGCGCGCGCGCCGCGCCTGTCTCCAGCTCGACCCCGCGATCCCCGAAGAGGTCGGCGGGGCCTCCTTCGCCGTCTCGTACCGGGGCCATCTGGTGCACCTCGACCTCTCGACCGAGCTGGCACGGGTCCGGGTCGACCCGGACTCGACCGGGCTGCCGATCACGCTGCGAATCCGAGGCGAGGAGCACCTCCTCGGACCCGGCGATTCGCTCGACGTGCCCCTCGACGAGTCGCGGAAACCCACCCCGTAGTCCACAGACGCTCGCCACGCTCGGTGTCGTCAGCCGAGCAGCGTCTCCACCTCGCGAGCCATCTCCAGGTCCTCGCGGGCGATGACGCGCAGGATGCGCACATTGCTGTCGGCGCCCGTCAACTCGGCGTCCGTTTCGCCGGGGTCCGCGTTCCGCTGCGAATCGAGGCGCACGCCCAGGTGGGCGAGCGGCGCACACGCCCGCGCCCGGATCTCGGCGGACCGCTCGCCCACACCGCCGGTAAACACGAGGGTGTCCAGGCCGCCGAGCGACGCGCTCATCGCCGCGATCGAAGCACGGAGCCGGTGCACGTAGACGTCTCGGGCGAGCCGGGCCCGCTCGTCTCCCGCCGCCGAGTCCAGCACCTCCTTCATGTCCGCGGTGCGGCCCGACAGCCCGAGCAGCCCCGAGTCGTGCTCGAGCGCGTGCTCCACCTGGGTGGCGTCGAGCCCGAAACGACTGATGAGACGCGTGACGGCTCCCGGGTCGAGGTTCCCGGACCGGGTGCTCATCACGAGGCCCTCGAGCGGCGTGAAGCCCATCGTCGTGTCGACCGAGCGCCCCCCCTCCACCGCGGCGAGCGACGCCCCCGAGCCGAGATGGCACGTCACGACGCGGAGCTCGCCCGCCGGACGACCGGTCAGGTCGGAAGCCCGACGGGCGGCATGGGAGTGGCTCAGGCCGTGGAAGCCGTACCGACGGATCCCGAAGCGTTCGGTCCACTGCCACGGGATGGCGTAGACCGCAGCCGCGTCGGGGAGACTCGCGTGGAAGGCGGTGTCGAAGCACGCCACCACGGGCCGGGCCGGTCGCCGGGCGTGCAGCGCCCGCACCGCCGCCATCCCGACCGGGTTGTGCAGGGGGGCGAGATCCGTGAGGCCTTCCAGGCCGGCGAGCACATCGCGGTCCACGACGACGCTGCGCGTGAAGTCCGGACCGCCGTGGACGACCCGGGCCGCGGCCGCGTCGGTCTCCTCGACCTGGGCGACGTACGCGGCCACCCGCTCCCCGACCTCGTGGGGACCGGCGACGTCCTCGTCCCGTTCCTCGACGACGCGGCGCGCATCCTCGACGACGGAGAGCTTGAGGCTGCTCGACCCGGGATTGACGACGAGGACCCGCACCTCAGCCGCGTGCGCCACTCATCGGCTGCCCGACCACTGCCAGTCCCGGATCTCGGGCATGTCCTCGCCGTGCTCGTCGATGTAGTTGCGGTGGTCGATGCGCTTGCCGCGCAGGCGCTCGGCGAGATGGGCCGCCGAGGCCGCGAGGCCCGGGACGCGCTCGATGACGTCGAGCACGAGGTGCCAGCGATCGAGGTCGTTCAGCATCACCATGTCGAAGGGCGTGGTGGTCGTCCCTTCGTCCTTGTAGCCGCGGACGTGCAGGTTGTGGTGGTTGGCGCGCCGGTAGGTGAGCCGGTGGACCAACCACGGGTAGCCGTGGAAGGCGAAGATGATCGGCTTGTCCGCGGTGAAAAGGCTGTCGAACTCCGGGTCGCTCAGCCCGTGCGGGTGCTCGCTCTCGGGTTGCAGCGTCATGAGGTCCACGACGTTGACGACGCGGACCTTGAGGTCGGGAAGCTCGTGGCGCATGAAGTCGACGGCGGCGAGCGTCTCGAGGGTGGGGACATCGCCGGCGCACGCCATCACGACGTCGGGTTCGCCGTCGAGATCGCTGCACGCCCAGTCCCAAATCCCGACCCCGCGGGTGCAGTGTCGGACCGCGGCATCCATGTCGAGCCACTGGAGCTCGGGCTGCTTGCCGGCGACGATGACGTTCACGTAGTCGCGGCTGCGAAGGCAGTGGTCGGCGACCGAGAGCGCAGTGTTGGCGTCGGGCGGCAGGTAGATCCGCACGATGTCGGCCTTCTTGTTGGCGACCACGTCGAGGAAGCCCGGGTCCTGGTGGGTGAAGCCGTTGTGGTCCTGGCGCCAGACGTGCGAGGTCAGCAGGATGTTGAGCGAGGCGATCGAGCGCCGCC
>CAYRHS010000219.1:223-3892 GCA_964424125.1 uncultured Burkholderiales bacterium | reverse complement strand
CACCGACTACCGCGAACCCGAGCTCCCCCAGAAGCTCCAGCAGACCGAGAAGGCGGAGCAGACCGGGCAAGAGACCGCCCGATGAGCGATCTCTCCACACCCGCGATCGAGTGGCTGGCCGTCATCACGGCGATCATCGTCGCCGGGGCGGGCGTCGTCGTCGTGTTGGGTCGATCGCTCGCCAAGCGCGCGCCGGGAGTCCTGGCCGCTTCCGTGTTCACCGCAATCGTCGGCGTCATCGGGGGGCTCGTCTTCACCGGCTACCAGTGGGTCCAGGTCCGCAACGACGGTCCCTACACGACCTTCGGCGGGATGGTGGCGCTCGACGGCTTCGCCGTGTACCTCTCGATCGTCGTGCTCATCGGGACCTTGCTCGCTGTGCTCGTGTCCGCCGGGTTCGTCGCCCGCAGCGGCTTCGAGGGTCCCGAGTACATGGCCCTGATGCTGTTCTCGGCCGCGGGCATGTTGACCATGGCGATCGCCAACGACCTCATCGTCGTGTTCCTCGCGCTCGAGGTCCTCTCGCTCCCGCTCTACGTGTTGGCGGCGCTCGACCGGCGTCGCCTGGAGTCGCAGGAGGCCGCGCTCAAGTACTTCGTGCTCGGTGCCTTCTCGTCCGCGATCTTCCTCTACGGCGCCGCGCTCGTCTACGGCGCGGTGGGGACCACGAGCCTGACCGGGATCTCCGACTTCCTCGCCGCCAACACGCTGCTCGACAACGGCGTCCTGCTCGTGGGGATCGGTCTGCTGATCGTCGGCCTCGGGTTCAAGGTCGCGGCGGTGCCGTTCCACATGTGGGTGCCGGACGTCTACGCCGGCGCCCCGACCCCCGTGACCGGCTTCATGGCTGCTGCGGTCAAGGCGGGCGCCTTCGCCGCCTTCCTGCGCGTGATCGTCGGGAGCTTCGACGTGATGCGTTCCGACTGGCGACCGATCGTGTGGGCGCTCGTCCTCCTGTCGCTCGGCGTGGGCGCGGTCGCGGCGCTGACGCAGACCGACGTGAAACGGATGCTCGCCTACTCGTCGATCAACCACGCCGGGTTCATCCTCATCGGCGTCTACGTCGGAACGATCGACGGTGTGGCGGCCTCGCTCCTGTACCTGCTCGTGTACACGTTCATGGTGACGGGGAGCTTCGCGGTCGTCACCTTGCTGGGCGGTCGGGAGGACCGCAGCCACTCCCTCGACGACTACAAGGGCATCTCTCGGCGTGAGCCGCTGCTGGCCGGCGTGCTGACGCTCATGCTCCTCGCGCAGGCAGGCGTTCCGCTCACCGCCGGGTTCGTCGCCAAGCTGGACGTGTTCTCGGCCGCCGTGCGTGCCGGGGACTACTCGGTCGCGATCGCGGGCGTCGTCGCCGCGGTCATCGCCGCCTTCTTCTACCTCCGGGTCGTCGTCACGATGTACATGACGGGGGCCGCGCCCGAGGACGAGCGCCCCGAGCCCGCTCTCGGGGGCTCGGTGCTGACCGAAGTGCGCACCCGCATCGACCTCGGTGCCGGTGTCGCGCTCTTCATCTGCGTCGTCGGTGTGCTGGCGATCGGCATCGTGCCGAATCACTTCTGGGAGTTCGCCCGGGACGCCACGCTCCTCTTTCCACTTCCGACCTAGGCGTCCGACGGGCGCCCGTCGACGCGGCCCGCCGCGAAGCCGGTGCCGGGGCACAGAAAGAAGACCCGGGGCGTCTGCCGAATCTGCTCGCCTCGGCCGAGTCTCAGGACGCTGCGAAGCGGGGACGGTCGCCCCAGAAGCTGCGCTCCAGCTCGCCTCGGAGGAGCTTGCCGGTCGGGTCCCGGGGGATCTCCTCGACGAGCTCCACGCCCCGGGGCTGCTTCTCGCGGCCGAGCACCTCACGGGCCCGAAGCTCGACGGCGGCACGTACGCCGTCGGGGTCGGCGTCGTCCGCGAGCTGGACACACGCGACCGGGCGCTCGCCGCGCAGCTCGTCCGGCGCGGCGACGACGGCGAGGTCGGCGATGCCGGCAACGTCCGAGAGCGCGGCCTCGATCTCGGCCGGGTAGACGTTCACGCCACCGGACACGATGACCTCGGAGGTCCGTCCCGTGATGAAGAGGTAGCCGTCCTCGTCGAGCCAGCCGACGTCGCCGGCGGTGAACGCGTTCCCGACGTACACGTCGGCGGTCTTCTCCGGGTCGTTGCGGTAGTGGAACGCTCGTCCTTCGCCGAAGTCGAAGAACACGCGGCCGACCTCACCGGGCGGGAGGTCGTGGCCGTCGTCGTCGAGGACGCGGAGCCGCTGCCCTTCGATCATCGACCGGCCCACCGTCCCGGGACGTTCGAGCCACTCAGCGCTCGTACAGAGGGTGAGCCCGCCCTCCGAGCAGCCGTAGTACTCGGTCAGGATCGGACCCCACCAGGCGATCATCCGCCGCTTGAGCTCGGGCGGGCACGGCTCGCCACCGTGGACGATCATCCGCAACCTCGACGGATCGAAGGCGGCCCGCGACTCCTCGGGGAGGCCCAGCACCGCCCGGAACTGCGATGGCACCCAGGACGACGACCCGACGCCGTCGCCGAGGGTCGTGAGCGCGGCCGCGGGATCCCAACCATCGAGGATGCGCATCGGGGCTCCCGCGGCCAGGGCCGCGAGCGCGAAGGTCAGCGGCGCGCCGTGGAACAGGCGCGAGACCGCGAGGTGTGGTGCGTCCGCCGGGAGCCCCAGCAGCTCGGCCCAGCGGGCCGAGGCGGGGAAGGACTCGGCGAACGGCATCGTCGGTTCACGCGTCCGGGCGACCCCTTTCGGACGCCCGGTGGTCCCGGACGTGTACGACATCCGCCACCCGGCCCGGTCCCGAGGCAGCGGGGTGTCCCACTGCTCGGCGAGCCAGGCCTCGAACCCCGGGCCCAGGTCGAGGACCCTCCGGCCGCTCGAAGCCGCGGCGCTGCGTCCCGTGTCCAGGTCGGTGGCCACGACCGCCGAGTCCGCGTCTCGGGCGACGTAGGCGATCTCGCTGCCCGTCCACGTGGTCTTCACGGGCGTCACCACCATCCCCGCGCGCAGCGCGCCCAGGAGCACCTCGACGAACTCGGCCCGGTTCCCCGCCACGAGGGCGACGTGGTCGCCGGGTCGGGCGCCGAGGGCCTCGAGGCCGTGGCCCACGGCGTTCGTGCGTGCCTCCAGCTCACCCCAGGTGACCCGGCGTCGAGCGTCCCGGAGGGCCTCGTCCGTGGGCGCGCGGCCGACGAGCTCGGCGAGCGTCGGGCTGGACATCTCGGTCTTCATCGGCCTCGATCCCAATAGGAACAAGGAAAAGCCCCCCACGTATACTCCCGCGCGTCCGAGCTCCTTGCGGCGGGAGGCCCGCGGGTGACGCGGTACTACCAGGCCTATCTCACGGTCGCGGTCTTCGTCGGTGTCGCCTTCCTGATGGTCGGCGCGATGCTCGGCGTGGGGCGCCTGCTCCGGCCCCGCCGTCCCCAAGACGAGAAGTACATCACCTACGAGTCGGGCTCCGACCCCGTGGGCGGGTGGGGCCAGGCGCACATCCGCTACTACATCTTCGCCCTCCTCTTCGTGGTCTTCGACGTCGAAGCCGTCTTCATCTTTCCCTGGGCCGTCGGACTGGAAGGCTTCGGGACGTTCGGCCTCGTCGAGATGCTCGTCTTCATCGGGATCCTCGCCCTCGGACTGCTCTACGCGTGGCGAAA
>CAYRHS010000219.1:0-213 GCA_964424125.1 uncultured Burkholderiales bacterium | reverse complement strand
CTCGCTGTGGATGTTCCAATGGGGACTGGCCTGCTGCGCCATCGAGATGGCCGCCGCGCTCGCAGGACCGCGCTACGACATGATGCGCCTCGGCGTGATCCCGTTCCCGGCGAGCCCCCGCCAGGCCGATCTCATCGTCATCTCGGGCACGGTCACCGACAAGATGGTGCCTTCGATCAAGCGGCTCTACGAGCAGATGCCCGACCCGAAGTA
>CAYRHS010000218.1:0-4075 GCA_964424125.1 uncultured Burkholderiales bacterium | reverse complement strand
ACCGGGACCCCTCGACGAGCCGCGATCGCGAGCGCGAGCCCGCTCGCCTGGCCGACCGCCATCGCCGTGTGGGCGTTGGTCTGGAAGAGCACTCGTTCCACCGCCAGGGCCTCGGGCCGGATCTCTGCGACCAGGTCTTCGAGTTCCCGCTCGAGACCGGCCAGCCGCTCGGGGAGCCCCCGATCGCTGGTCGTCCGCAGGACCCCGTAGGCGATCGCCTCCGGGCCCCCCGGACCGCGACGGATCGCGCCGTAGCCGCAGCGGGCGACGCCGGGGTCGATCCCGAGCACGGGCCCATCGGGACCGCGACCGAACATGGGTTCGATCCTAGGGCCGCCCGGTACCGCGGTGGCGGACCAGCCACCAGAGCAGGCCCAGGACCGCTCCGGCCAGGACGAGCGGCGCCAGGCGCCGGGCCACGGCCGCGCCACCCAGCTCCACCAGATCGACGGCCTGGGGCTCGGCCGCGCTGGCGCTCACGTTTGTGGGCGGCCCCTCGCTCCCCCCGCCCGGCGCGCCGGCTTCCGGCTCCGCGGTCCACAGCTCCTCGACGTTCTCGGCGAACTGTCCCAGCAGCTTGGACGAAACGTCACCCAGCACCCCGCGGCCGAGCTGGGCGACCCGGCCGGTCACCGTGAGGTCGGTGTCGATCGTCACGATGCTCCCGTCGTCCTCGGCCGTCACCTGCACGGTGATCGTGGCCGCCGCGTTTCCCTGGCCGCGCGTGTCGCGCCCGGACGCCGAGATCACCAATCGACGCGCGCCTTCGTCGACCTGGGCGAACGACGCCACGCCGCGGTACTGCGCCTGGATCGGGCCGACCTTCACCTTCACCCGACCCCGGAGCTCTTCGCCCTCGATCTCCTCGAGATGCGCGCCCGGCAGGCAGGGCGCCACGCGCTCGACGTCGAGGAACGTCGGCCACACGACCTCCGGCGGTGCATTCACTCGGACGCGGTCGTGGATCTCCATCGTTCCTCCAGGTCTCGCAGGTCGTCGGTCGTGTCGACGTCGATAGGATCACCGGTGCCGTCGCAGGGCACTTCCGTGACCCGGTGCCGGCGCAGGAGGACCCGAGCCCCCTCGTCGCCGCGCAAGCTCAGCGCCTCCGGCCAGAACCGCCGACCGATGAGCACGGGGTTGCGCCGTCGACCGTCGTACGTGGCGACGGCCAGCTCCGCTCCGGCAGCGTAGGCGCTCGCGAGCCGCCGATGCGCGGCCTCCCCGACGAGCGGCTGATCCGCCAGCCCGACGCACAGGGCGCCCACTGCCTCCCGCGGCTCCATCGCTCGCAACGCGGCCCGGAGGCTGGCGGCGATGCCCTCGGACCAGTCCCGCGCGTGCACGAGCTCGATCGAGTGAGCCGCGTGATCCGCCACGACCTCGGCGACCTGCGCCGCGTGCGACCCGGTGACGACGAGGACCGGTGTGCAACCACTGCGCAGCGCCGCGTCGAGCGCGCGGACGACCAGGGGTCGTCCACCGAGCAGGCGCAGCGCCTTCGGAGGGCCCGGTCCCAGCCGTCTCCCCGCCCCGGCAGCGAGGACGGCCACGGCCACCCTCCGCCCGGGGCGGTCGTGGTCCCCGATGCCGGTCAGGACGCAGCCGCGAGCGCCCGGGCCACGAGGACACGGGCCAGGTGCGCTCGGAACTCGGGGGTGGCGTGCAGATCGGAAGGCGGATCGGCGCCCTCGGCCGCCCGCGCGGCGGCGTCGTCGATTTCGGCTCCCGCGGCCAAGGCTTCCTCCACGCCTCGAGCACGAAGCGGCGCCGAGCCCATGTTGACGAGGGCGACGCGCGTGCCGTCCGCGACGCGGGCTGCCAGCGCACCGACGATGGCCCAGTCCTGGGCGCGCCGCCGGAACTTCCGGAAGTCGAACCCGGCCGGGCCCGAGCGTGGGAAGCGCACCTCGACGAGCAACTCGTCGTCCTCGATCGCCGTCTCGAGGAACCCGAGGAAGAAGGCCGGCGCCGCGATCTCCCGTCGTCCGCGCGGCCCCTCGACGACGACGGTGGCGTCCAGGGCCACGAGTACGGCGGGCAGGTCCGAAGCGGGGTCGCCGTGGGCCACCGAACCGCCGATCGTGCCGCGGTGGCGGACCTGCGGATCGCCCACCTCGCCCGCGACGGCCGCGAGGACGCCGCACTCCCGTCGCACGAGCTCGTCGTGGTGCAGGTCGTGATGGCGGGTCAGCGCACCCACGACGAGCTCGTCACCCTCGACCCGCGCGCCCGCGAGCTCGCGAACCCGAGCCACGTCGACCAGCACGGAAGGAACCGCGAGCCGGAGCTTCATGAGCGGGAGCAGCGACATCCCTCCCGCGAGCAGCTTCGCCTCGTCGCCATGCTCGGCCAGCTCCGCCAGAGCGCCCTCGGCCGTCTCGACCCGCACGTACTCGAACGGCGCGGGGATCACGACGTGCCTGCGGCGTCGAGCACGGCACGGACGATGTTGTGGTAGCCGGTGCAGCGGCAGAGGTTGCCCTCGAGCCCTCGGCGCACCGCGTCCTCATCACCGGCCAGGCCTTCTGCGACGAGCGACGTCGCGGCTATCACCATGCCCGCTGTGCAGAAGCCGCATTGGAGCCCGTGGTCCTCATGGAACGCGGCCTGCACGGGGGTCATCACCCCGCCGGCGGCGAGCCCCTCGATCGTCGTCAGGTCGTGACCGTCGGCCTGGACGGCGAGCAGGGTGCAGGACTTCACCGACTCGCCGTCCAGCAACACGGTGCACGCGCCGCAGGAGGACGTGTCGCAGCCGATCTTCGTCCCGGTCAACCCCAGCTCGTCCCGGAGGAACTGGACCAGCAGCAACCGCGGCTCGACGTCACCCCGGTGGGCTCGCCCGTTGACCGTGACGGTGAGCTCCATCGCCCTACCCGCTCCGGTCGGGGCCGGCGTGCTCGATGGTGATGCGCAGGAGGACCCGCTGCTCGCGTTCCATCGCGTTCCGGTACTCGTCCCAGTCCGGATGCTCGCCGGACAGCCGCCGGTAGTAGGCGACGAGACCGTCCAGGGCTTCCGGCAGCGACACGATCGCGGCGGCGCCATCGACCTGGATCCAGCTCCCGAAGAAGTGGTCGGGGAAGACACAGAGCGACACGCTCGGGTCACGGCGCAGGTTGCGCACCTTCATCGACGGCTCGCGGGTGCTGACGACCACGAAGCCCTCGTCGTCGACCCCCGCCGCCACCGGCGAGAGCTGCGGACGACCGTCGGCCCGGCGCGTCGCCATCACTGCGTGGTGGTGGTCGCGGAGGAACCCGCGCGCCTCGTCGATGTTCACGCCTGCGATCCGATCTCGTCGAGCACCCGGCCGATCTCCGCGGCCTTGACGTAGGTGACCCCGACGATCCCGACATGCTTCGACCGGATGACCCCCTCGGCGTCGACCACGAAGATCGACCGCCGTACGCCGATGAGTGGCGCGCCGACCCCGTACTCGCCGATGACGCGCTTCTCCGCGTCGGCCAGCAGCGGGAACTCGAACCCGTGCTTCGCGGCGAAGCGTTCGTGGCTCTCGACGCTCTGGGGGGAGATACCGAGCACCGTCGCGCCGGCGTCGGCGAACACGGAGAAGTCGTCCCGGTAGGAGCAGAGCTGGCGGGTGCAGCCGGGCGTGAAGTCCCCCGGGTAGAAGGCGAGCACGACGTTGCCGCCCCGGTACTGCGAGAGCGTGTAGTCACGTCCGCCTGTGCCGGGCAGGGTGAAGTCGGGCGCGACGTCACCAACCCCCGGAGCCACTACGCGCCGACCGTCTCGAGCACCGAGTCGGGGATGTCGAAGTTGGAGTAGACGGCCTGCACGTCGTCGTGGTCGTCGAGGAGCTCGACGAGGCGCAGCACCGCCTTGGCGGCCGCCTGGTCCGCTACCGGGACCGTCGAACTCGGCAGCATCGTGAGGTCACTGCTCTCCACCGCGATACCAGCGGCCTCGAGAGCGCCGCGAACCGCGTGGACGTCGGTGGGTCCGGTGGTGACGAGCCAGCCGTCACCCTGGTCCTCGACGTCCTCGGCTCCTGCGTCGAGTGCGGTGAGCATCACGTCGTCCTCGCTCGCCGCCGCGGCAGCCGGGG
>CAYRHS010000217.1:0-4176 GCA_964424125.1 uncultured Burkholderiales bacterium | reverse complement strand
TCCCGGTCACCTACTACAGCCCCAACGAGGTGAAGCTCGCGGTCGCGGGCCACGGCGCCGCGGTCAAAGAGCAGGTCCAGGAGATGGTCACGCGGCTCCTCCGCCTCGGCGAGACCCCGCGTCCCGCCGATGCCGCCGACGCGCTCGCGCTCGCGCTCACCCACCTCTGGGGTGCCCGACTCCGCGACCTCGTTCCCGAAGGTCCGCCCGCGTCCGGAACCGGCGCCCGGCCCGGCCTCGCCCGGGCAGTCGAGGCGGCACTCGCTCGTGAGGCCGCCGCGGCCGCGCCTCGAGGGCGGCGAGCGTGATCGGGTCGGTGCGCGGAACGATCCTCGAACGCTCGCCTGCGGGGGAGGTCGTGATCGAGACGGGCGGGGTCGGCTACCGGGTGCTGGTCCCGGTGAGCACGATCCCCACGCTGGAGCTCGATGCGCCCGCCTTCCTCTTCACCCACCTGCACGTACGGGACGACACGATGGTCCTGTACGGGTTCTCGACCCGTGACCAGCGTCAGACGTTCGAGGCGCTGCTCGGAGCGAGCGGCGTCGGTCCCAAGCTCGCGCTCGCGGTCCTCTCCGTGCTCGACCCGGGTGCGCTGCGCCGCGCGCTCGTCGACGACGACGAGGCCGCGCTCACCGCGATCCCCGGCGTCGGGCCCCGGACGGCCAAGCGGCTCCTCCTCGAGCTGAAGACCCGTCTGGACGTCCCCGAGCTCGACCTCGCCGAGCCCGCGGGCGACGGGGTGAGCGCTCGCACCGAGGTGCGGGCCGCACTCGCCGAGCTCGGCTACGGCGCCGACGAGATCCGGGCCGTGCTCGCGCGTGTGGACGAGTCCGGAGCCACCGAGACGATGCTGCGCGAGGCCCTCAGGCTGCTCGCGGCGCGAGTGTGAGCGAGGCACCGTGACGCGCGAGGAGCTGCTCCGTCCGGCGGCCGAGCCCGCGGAGCGGGCCGAGGAGACGACGCTCCGACCCCATCGGCTCGCGGACTTCGTCGGCCAGGAGCGTCTCAAGGAGAAGCTCGAGGTGCTCCTGGGCGCGGCGCGGGCGCGCGAGCAGGCCGTCGACCACCTGCTGTTCGCGGGGCCGCCCGGAACGGGCAAGACGTCGCTGGCGGGGATCGTGGCCACCGAGATGGGTGTCGCCCTCCAGCCCACCAGCGGTCCCGCGCTCGAGCGCGCGGGGGACCTCGCCGCCATCCTCACCAACCTCGACGACGGGGACGTGCTCTTCGTCGACGAGATCCACCGGCTCCCGCGGCCGGTCGAGGAGGTCCTGTACCCCGCGATGGAGGACTTCCAGCTCGACATCGTCATCGGCAAGGGGCCCGCGGCCCGTTCCATCCGGCTGGATCTCCCGCGCTTCACGCTCGTCGGCGCGACGACGCGAACCGGGCTCATCACCGGTCCCCTCCGCGACCGCTTCGGGTTCGTCGGTCGCCTCGACTTCTACGAGGCCGACGACCTCGTGGCGATCGTCGAGCGCACGGCCCGGATCCTCGGCGTCGAGGTCGAGGCGGAGGGTGCGGCGGAGGTCGCCATTCGCAGCCGGGGGACGCCGCGCATCGCCAACCGGCTCCTCAAGCAGGTCCGCGACTACGCGCAAGTCCGCTGCGACGGCCGGGTCACGACCGCGGTCGCGCGAGACGCGCTCGCGCTCTTCGAGGTCGACGAGCGCGGCCTCGACAAGGTCGACCGGTCGCTGCTGCGCGCGCTGTGCGCGACCTTCGCCGGCCGGCCCGTCGGACTCTCGACGCTCGCGGTGGCGGTGGGGGAGGAGCCCGACACCGTCGAGGAGGTCTACGAACCGTTCCTGCTGAAGGAGGGGCTGCTTCAGCGTACGCCCCGGGGCCGGGTCGCCACCCCCGCCGCGTTCGCCCACATCGGCGTGGTGCCGCCCGCCGACGCTCCGGGACCCGCGAGCCTGTTCGAATCACCCCGATCCGAGTCGGGAGAAGGTGCCGGGTAGCATCGAACGGCACACCCGACCCACGAAGGTAGTCCTGTGGCCGCTCTGATCTTCCTGGCGTTGATGGTGGTGGCCTTCTGGTTCCTCATCATCCGCCCGCAACGCAAGCAGCTCGCCGAGCACCGCCAGCTGGTGTCGTCCCTCGACGTCGGTGACGAGGTCGTCACCAACTCCGGCATCTATGGACGGATCGAGGAGATGGACGAGGCGACGGTGGACCTCGAGATCGCCGAGGACGTCATCGTCCGCATGGCGCGTACCGCCATCGCGCAGCGGCTCACCGACGAGCTCGACACGGAGGACGAAGCCGCCGAGCAGACGCTCGAGGCGGACGACGTCGAGGACCGCGTCGAGTAGCAGCCGGTGCGGCGCAACCGGTTCCTCCTCTGGGGCACGATCCTCGTGGTCGCGGCGGCGCTTGCCGGGACCATCGCCGTGGGGAACCGGCCCGTGCTCGGTCTCGACCTCCAGGGCGGGATCTCCTTGCGGCTGATCCCCGTGGGCGACAAGGGCACCGACTGGGACAGCGACGGACTCGATCAGGCCGTCGACATCATCCGCCAGCGCGTCGACGCCCTCGGAGTCGCGGAGCCAGAGATCAGCCGCGAGGGCGACACCATCGTGGTGGAGCTCCCGGGCGTGAAGGATCGCGACAAGGCCGAGGCGCTCGTCGGTCAGACCGCAGAGCTCCGGTTCCGGCCCGTCGAGGGCGCGATCCCCGGGGACCAGTTCGACGACCAGGGCAACTTCACCGCCACCACCACGACGGCGCCGGCGGAGTCGACCACGACGACGGCGCCCGCGGGGGACCAGGGTGACGCCGGCCAGGGAGGCGGCGACACCACGACGACCGCGGCCGAGACGACCACGACCACCGAAGCTCCCACGACGACCACCACTGCACCCGCGACGACGACCACGACGGGACAGGGCGCGGCAACCGACGGCGGGGCAGCCGACCAGCCGTGTCCGGAGATCGACCCGAACGCGCCGAGCATCACCGACCGCGCCGACGACCGGGCCGACTGCACGGTCGTGCTGCCCGACCGCGACGGCCAGCTGGTTTACGTTCTCGGTCCCGCCGTGCTCACGGGAGAGATCATCGACACCGCCTCCGCTCGCTACGACCCGAGCGGCCAGGTCACCGGCGGCGCCGGACCGCGATTCGTGGAGGTCCAGTTCACGAGTGACGGCGGCGGCCAGTTCGTACAGGAGATCGCGACGCCCTACGTGAACAAGCAGGTCGCGATCGTGCTCGACGGCATCGTGCAGTCGGCGCCCACGATCAATCCCGGCATCACCGGCGACAACGTGGTCATCACGGGCGACTTCAGCGAGAGCGAGGCCAGCGACCTCGCGACCGTCCTGCGCTTCGGGGCGCTGCCCGTGGTGCTGGAACAGGAAGCCGCGGTCGAGGTGTCACCCACGCTCGGCAGCGACCAGCTCGCGGCCGGCGTCATCGCGGGACTCATCGGCCTGGGGCTCGTGGCGCTCTTCATGGTCTGGTACTACCGGATCCTCGGCTTGGTGGTCGTCGGCGGTTTGATGATCGTCGCGGGCGCGATGTGGGCGCTCGTCTCGTATCTCGCGCAGTCCATCGGGCTCGCCCTCACGCTCGCGGGCGTCACTGGTCTCATCGTCTCGGTCGGTGTGACCGTGGACTCCTACATCGTCTACTTCGAGCGTCTGAAGGACGAGGTCCGCACAGGCAAGACCATCCGATCCGCCGTGGAACGGGGCTTCGCCCGCTCGTTCCGGACCATCGTCACCGCGGACACCGTCTCCCTGATCGGTGCCGCGCTCCTGTACTGGTTGGCCATCGGGGCGGTCAAGGGCTTCGCGCTCTTCCTGTTCCTCTCCACCGCGCTCGACCTGGTCATCTCCTACACGTTCATGCACCCGTTGGTCGCGATCATCGCCCGCACCCCTCGACTCGTGAGCGCGAGATGGTTCGGCCTGGCCGCCGCGTTGCGGGCAACGGACGCCCGCCGATGACGCTGCGCGAGACCTTCCACTCGATCGGGGAGGGCTCTTCGACGTTCGACTTCGTCGGCAAGCGCTGGCGCGCCTGGACGTTCTCGCTCGTGCTCATCGCCATCGCCCTCGTCTCGCTGTCCACCCGCGGACTCAACCTCGGTATCGACTTCGAGGGTGGAACCTCGTTCCTCGTCAAAGCTGGCCCGGTGAGCCCGTCGGTGGGCGAGGTGCG
>CAYRHS010000216.1:0-4189 GCA_964424125.1 uncultured Burkholderiales bacterium | reverse complement strand
TGGAAGTAGGGGATCCCCATGTAGGCGTAGCGGTGCTCGGCCACGAACTCCATCGTCTCGAGCGACCCCGCGCCGGGGATCCAGATGGGCGGGTGCGGCTCCTGGAGCGGTCGGGGCCAGGGGTTGACGTACCGGATGCGGTAGTGCTTCCCCACCCACGCGAACGGCCCCGGCTCGGTCCAGGCCTTCACGATGAGGTCGTGCGCCTCACGGAACCGCTCGCGCGCCTGGGCCGGGTTCACCGAGAACGAGTAGTACTCGGCCCCACCACCGACCACCATCCCCGCGACCAGCCGCCCGCCGCTGATCACGTCGAGCATCGCGTACTCCTCCGCGACCCGGGTGGGCGGGTCGTAGAGCGGCAAGGCGTTGCCAACGACCGCGATCTGCACCCGACTCGTCTGGCGAGCGAGCGCGGCGGCCATCAGGTTGGGTGAGGGCATGTTGCCGTACGCGTTCTGGTGGTGCTCGTTCACGCAGACGCCGTCGAAACCGAGCTCCTCGGCCAGGATCATCTCGTCGAGGTACCGGTTGTACAGCTCGTGGCCGAGCACCGGGTCGTAGAGCTCGTTGGGGACGGTCACCCAGGCCGATCCCTCGTAGCCCGGATCGAGCTTCGGATAGGGCATGAGATGGAAGGAGAAGACCCGCATTCGCCCGCCTCCGTGGCGTTGCGACCCTAGCGTCGGTCGGGACCGGGGGCCCGCGCGGCGCCTCAGCTCTCGAACGGGAGCGCGCTACCGGTGGGGTCCTCGAACGGGTCCTGGTCGGTGCTCCGTTCCGGCCCGGCCGGTCCTTCCACCGACAGCGTGTCCACCCCGAACTCCCGCGCGAGCCCCTCGTAGCCGGTCTCCTCGAGACGATCGGCGAGCTCGGGGCCTCCGCTCGCGACGATGCGACCGGCCATGAGCACGTGCACGCGGTCGGGCCGGAGCTCGGTCAGCAGTCGGGCGTAGTGGGTGATCGCGAGCACGCCGAGGTCGTCCTCCGTCGTCATCGCTTCGATCCGGCGCGCGATGTCGCGCAGCGCGTCGACGTCGAGACCGGAGTCGATCTCGTCGAGCACCGCGATCCTCGGGTGCAACACCGCGAGCTGGAGCGTCTCGTTGCGCTTCTTCTCGCCGCCCGAGAACTCGACGTTGAGGCCGCGGGTGAGGAAGTCGTCGGGAACGTGGAGCCGCGACGCCTCGGTGCGGATCCTCGCGTCGAGCCCTTCGGCGGTCGCCCCGCGACCGCGGACGGCCGCCTCCAGGAAGTCGCCGATCGCCACGCCCGGCACCTCGATCGGGTACTGCATAGCGACGAACAGCCCGCGGGCCGCGCGCTCCCACGTCGGCAGGTGCAGCAGGTCCTCGCCGTCGAGCGTCACCGAGCCCGACATGGCCCGGTAGTCGGGCCCTCCCATCAGCACGTGCGAGAGCGTCGACTTGCCTGAACCGTTCGGACCCATGAGCGCATGGACCTCTCCCGAGGAGACCCGGAGCTCGACGCCACGCAGGATCTCCTTGTCGCCGATCCCCGCGTGGAGCTCGGAGACGTGCAGCGTGCTCATTTGGCCACCTGCACGAGGACGTCGTTGCCGTCGACGCGCACCTCGTAGGTCGGCACGGGCTTCGTGGCCGGGAGCGTCTGGGGTTCGCCGGTGACGATCGAGAACGTCGACCCGTGCTTCGGACACTCGATCTCGCGATCGTCCTCCCACACGTCGCCCTCGGAGAGGGAGTAGTCAGCGTGGGAGCACTCGTCGCCGATGACGTACCAGTCGTCTCCCACGTGCACGACCGCCAAGCGGAGCCCGTCGACGTCGACGCGCTTCGCCGATCCCGGTTTCACGTCCTCGACGGAGCACGCACGGATCCAACCGGTCGGCTCAGGCATGGAGGTGCCCCACCTTCTCGTGCACGGACCGACGGAGGGTGTCGACGAGCGAGGGAACGGGAAGGCGCGTGAACACGTCCTCGAAGAAGCCGAGCACGATCAGGCGTTCCGCCTCCTCGGGAGGCACGCCCCGGCTCTCGAGGTAGTACCGCTGGTCGTCGTCGATCGGGCCCACGGCGCTCGCGTGGCTGCACCGGACGTCGTTGGCCTCGATCTCGAGGTTGGGGATCGACTCCGCGCCTGCACCCTCCGTGAGCACGAGGTTGCGGTTGGTCTGATGGGCGACGGCACGCTGGGCAGCCGGGCGCAGGTGGACCAACCCCGAGTACACGGATCGGGAGTGATCCTCCACCGCGCCCTTGAACAGCAGATCGCTGCGAGTGTTGGGGGCGTCGTGGTCCTGGAGCGTCCGGAAGTCGAGCATCTGCTCGTCGTCGCCGAAGTAGACGGCGAGCTGGTCGCACTCGGCGCCCGCGCCGGCGAGGAGGGCCTCGCTGCGGAGCCGAGCGTAGGACCCGCCGAGGGCCACCGCCGACGACCGCAACGAAGCGTCGCGCCCGATGTGGGCCCGCTGGAATCCCAGGTGCCACGTGCGAGGGCCGTGATCCTGGATGGAGAGGTACCGCACTCGGGCGGCGTCGTCGAGGAGCAGCTCCACGACGCCGTCGACAAGGTGACCCACGGTCGGCGAGGTGAACCGGTCGAGCACCGTGACCTCGCTGTCTCGGCCCGCGACCACGAGCGTGTGCGGGAAGCTCGCGAGTCCCTCGCCGTCACACCAGTGCAGGACGACGATCGGCCGGTCGACGACCACGCCGTCGGGAACGTGTACGAACGCCCCTCCGGCAAGGAACGCGTCGTGGAGCACGGTGAACGCGTCCTCCGATTGCGTGCTGGCCCGGCCGAGGAACTCGCCGACGGCGGTCGCTTCGCACGTGGCCAGTCCACAGACCGAGACGCCCTTGGCTGCGAGGGACTCGTCGAGGTCGTGGTGCACGACCCGCCCGTCGCGCACGACGATCAGCCCTGCGTGCTCTCCCGCCTCGGCTGCCACAGGCCCTCCACCCGGGACTCGCTCGTCACCCGGTCGGCCCAGCTCGGCGAAGGGCACCGGCCGGTACCGGTCGAGGTCGAGCTCGTCGATGCGGGAGTAGCGCCAGATCTCCTCGGCCGGCGTGGGCCACTTGACCTCCGCGAGGCGTTCGAAGGCATGCTCCCGTCGCTGCGCGAGCCACTCGGGCCCGTCGAGCGCGCGGGATGCGTCAGCCGTGAACGAACTCGTCATCGTGGCGTTGCGATCCGCGGTCGGCGCGGGATCAGCCGACCGCACCTTCCATGTTCAGCTCGATGAGCCGGCTGAGCTCGACCGCGTACTCCATCGGCAGTGTCTTGGTCACCGGCTCGATGAAGCCGTTCACGATCATCGCCTGGGCCCGCTGCTCGCTGAGACCCCTGCTCATCAGGTAGAAGAGCTGCTCGTCCCCCACCTTGGAGACCGTGGCCTCGTGGCCGATGCGGGCGTCCTGCTCGTCGATCTCCATGTACGGGTACGTGTCGGAGCGGCTCTCCTCGTCGAGGATCAACGCGTCGCACTGCACGTGGCTCTTCACGTGCTCGGCGCCCTCTTCCACCTTTACGAGGCCGCGGTAGGTGGTTCGCCCGCCGTCCTTCGAGATCGACTTCGAGTCGATGATCGATGTCGTCTCGGGCGCGACGTGGGTCATCTTCGCCCCCGCGTCCTGATGCTGGTTCGGGCCGGCATAGGCGACCGAGAGCACTTCGCCATGTGCCTTGGGCCCGGTCATGACGACGGCGGGGTACTTCATCGTGAGCTTCGACCCCAGGTTCCCGTCGATCCATTCGACGGTCGCCTCGGTCTCGGCCTTGGCGCGCTTGGTCACCAGGTTGTACACGTTCGGGGACCAGTTCTGGATCGTGGTGTAGCGGATGCGTGAGCCGGGCTTGGCGATGAGCTCGACGACCGCGGAGTGCAAGGAGTCACTCGAGTACACGGGCGCCGAACAACCTTCGACGTAGTGCACGGACGCGCCCTCGTCGGCGATGATCAGCGTGCGCTCGAACTGCCCCGCGTTCTCGGCGTTGATCCGGAAGTACGCCTGGAGGGGCATGTCGACGTGCACACCGGGCGGGACGTAGATGAACGAGCCGCCGGACCAGACCGCGGAGTTGAGCGCGGCGAACTTGTTGTCACCCGGCGGGATGACCGTGCCGAGGTGCTCCTGCACGATCTCGGGCCACTCACGTAGCGCGGTGTCCATGTCGGAGAAGAGAACACCGATCTTCTCCAGGT
>CAYRHS010000215.1:0-4224 GCA_964424125.1 uncultured Burkholderiales bacterium | reverse complement strand
CCTACGTGTGCCGGGCCGCCGAGTGGGTGACGCGTGAGGCGATGCAGCTCCACGGTGGCATGGGCTACGCGGAGGAGTACCCGGTCTCGCGCTACTTCGTTGACGCACGCGTCCTGTCGATCTTCGAGGGCGCCGACGAGACGCTGTGCCTGCGGGTCATCTCCCGGCGCCTCGTCGAACGGGTCCTCGCCGAGTCCGGCTAAGCCTCGCGACCGAGCAGGTCAGTCGTCGGACTTCGGGCTGTGGGTCAGGCCGGCACGCTTGCCGCGGACCACGAACTTGGTCGCCATCTTGCGGCTGGCCTCGTCGATCATCTCGTCGCCGAACATGACCGCACCCCGGCGTTCCTCCTCGGTGGCGTGCGCGTAGGCGTCGAGGATGTCGGCCGCGCGGTCGAACTGCTCCTGGGTCGGTGAGTAGACCTCGTTGCACACCTTCACCTGGTCGGGGTGCAACGCCCACTTGCCGTCGTAGCCGAGGGTGTGCGTGCGCATCGCGTAGTCCCGCAACCCGTCGAGGTCACGGATCTTGAGGTACGGGCCGTCGATGACCTGGAGCCCGTTCGCCCGGCCCGCCATGAGGATCTTCGAGAAGACGTAGTGGAAGTGGTCGCCGGGGTAGCTCTCGATCTGGACGCCACCGGTGAGGACGGGCATCTCCATCGAGGCCGCGAAGTCGGCGGGCCCGAAGATGATCGTCTCGAGCCGCGGTGAGGCCTCGCAGATCTCCTCGACGTTGATGAGGCCCCGCGTGGTCTCGATCTGCGCCTCGATCCCGACCGTCGACTCGCGCCCGATGTTCTCCTCGATCTGGTTCAGCAGCATGTCGAGCGCCACGACCTCCGCCGCCGACTGCACCTTCGGGAGCATGAGCTCGTCGAGGCGCTCGGAGGCGTTCTCGACCACGTGCACCACGTCGCGGTAGGTCCACTTCGTGTCCCACGCGTTCACCCGCACGCAGAGGACCGCGTCGCCCCAGTCCTGCTCGTTGATCGCCTTGACCACGAGGTCGCGGGCCCCCTCCTTCTCGAGAGGCGCGACGGAGTCCTCGAGGTCGAGGAAGACCATGTCGGCGCCCAGGCCGGCCGCCTTCCCGAGCATCTTCTCGCTCGAGCCGGGGACCGACAGGCAGGAACGGCGTGGGAGGTCACGGGTGCGCTCGGACATGCGATCGAGGGTACCGATACGCTCGCCATGTGCCCCAACCGGACAGGCAGCCGGAGCCTCCGCACGCCGATCCGACCGTCGAGCAACTCGGCGAGGGCGTCTTCGCCTGGATCCAGCCGAGCGGCGAGTCGGGCGTCTCGAACGCCGGGGTCGTGGCCGACCAGGACGGCCTGACGGTGATCGACACCCTCATGGTCCGCTCGCAGTGGGAGACCTTCGCCCGCTCGGTGGCCCAGCTCGGCGTCCCGGTCCGACGGATCGTGCTCACGCACGCGCACATCGACCACGTCGGAGGAACCACGGCGCAGCCGTTCAAGCGCGCCGCGGTCTACGGGTCTCCGCAGACGAGCGAGCTGCTCGACCAGCCGATGACGATCGACGCGTACAAGGCCTTCATGCCTGCGTTCGCGGACGAGTTCGACGACCTGGCCGAGAGGGGCACGCGCCGCGTCACCCACGTGGTCGACGGTCCTGCCCGCCTGACGCCGCGCGTCGAGGTGATCCCGGCCACCGGTCACACCGCGGGCGACCTCATGGTCCTGGTCGAGGACAGCGACGTGCTCTTCGCCGGTGACCTCTGCTTCTTCGGCGTCACGCCGCTGGCGTTCCAGGGTGACCCTGCGACGTGGGCCAACGTGCTCGACACGCTCACCGGCCTGGCGACGACGATCGTCCCCGGTCACGGCCCCATCGGCGGCGCCGAGGACGCCGCGACGGTGGCGTCCTACCTCCGGGCGTGCGTCGACGCCCACGGCGACCCGGCGCGGATCCCGCCGGGCCCCTGGGACAGCTGGATGGAACGGGAGCGCGACGCGATCAACGTCGAGCGCGCCGCCATGCTCGCCCGCGGCGAGGACACGATCCCGCCATCGATGCTGCGCGCCATCGGCCTTCTTTGATGCGTTCATGGCGCGCGCTGAGCGCGCGTCATGAACGCATCAGCGGGTTCACTGCAGGTGCTGGCGGAAGAAGTCGATGGTGCGGCGCCAGGCCTCGGCGGTGTCGCCGGGATGGTGGACGTCGAGGCGGGTGTCGTTGCAGAACCCGTGCTCGCGGTCCTCGTAGATGAGGAGCTCGGCCGAGAGGCCGTAGGAGCGCAGCTCGGCTTCGAGCTCGCGCGCCAGCTCGGGCGTGGCCATCGTATCGTTGCCCCCGTAGTGGCCGAGCACGGCTGCTGTCATCGTCGAGTAGTCCGGTTGCGCGGCCTCCCACGGCAGCACGCCGTAATAGGGAACGACCGCCTTCACGAGGTTCGGCCGCAGGGTCGCCAACCACAACGCGAGGCCGCCGCCCATGCAGAAGCCGGTCGCGCCGATCGCCGGCGAGGAGACGCGATCGTCGTCGGCGAGGAAGTCGACCGCGCCGGCCATGTCCTTCGCGGCCTGCTCGATGTTCATCGCCATCATCATCTCGCCGGCCTTGTCGGGGTGGGCGTTGTCGACCGTCTCGCCGCGGTACAGGTCGGGGGCGAGCGCCACGAACCCCTCCGCGGCGTACCGATCGCAGACTTCCTTGATGTGCGGGACCAGGCCCCACCATTCCTGGATGACGACGACGCCCGGTCCGGAGCCGCTCTCCGGCACCGCGAGGTAGCCGTCGCACGTCTTCCCGTTGCTCGAGAACGTCACCATCTCGCCCATTCGTCTGCCCCTTCCCGCGTCAGTGCGTCAGTACGCGCCGGTCAGCTTGCGGTGATCCCACGACGTGACCTTCTCGGGCTCCACGACCACGAGCACCCGCTTGGCCCCCATCGCTCGGACCCCGTCGAGAACGGCGTCGTCGGTGATCGGCCCCCAGTAGCGCTCGAAGACCTTCTCGCCGAAGCGGAGGACCTCGTCGCGATCGTCGACGATCCGCGCCCGGCCCGCGATCGAGACGCCGCGGAGCTCCTCGTACTGCTCGCCCGCCTCGGCCATCACCGTTAAACGGGGATCGCGCCGCAGGTTCACGACCTTCTGGGACTTGCCGTAGGTCCAGAAGGCGAGTGCGGCGTCGTGGCGCGCGAACCACATCGGGACCAGATGCGGAGATCCGTCCGCGTTGATCGATGCGACGTGCAGCGTGCGGCGTTCGTCGAGGAACGACGCCATCTCCTCTTCGCTCATCACGATCTGGTCGCGTCGGCTCATGGCGAGCGGAGCCTACCGGCCGAGCGGCCGCTCGACCCCGGGTCGCGCTACCTTCCCCGACCGTGGCGACCAACCCCGACCCGACGACCGAGGTCAGAAGCCTCGCGGGAACGACACGAACACTCGACGACTGGCAGACGATGTTCCACCTCTGCCTGGTCGTCATGCCCGACGACCCGGCTGCCTCGCGCTTCATCCCGGTCGTCGAGAACATCTTCAGGGTGCTGGGAGACGCCGACTGTCGCACGGCAGTGCTGTTCCCGAGCACCGGCCCCGTTGCGCGGCGGGTGCTCGGCTCGCTGACCGAGAAGGCCCTCGTGTTCATCGACCCGGAGAAGACCCTGGTCCGCAGCCTCGGACTCGAACGCCTCCCCGCGTTCGTCCACCTCCGTCAGGACACCACCCTGGCCTCGGCCGCCGAAGGCTGGGATCCGGCCGCCTGGCAGAAGGTCGCCGACGAGCTGGCCGACGCGATGGCGTGGTCGACCCCGGAGGTGGACGCGGGCGCGGTCCCGTACGCCGGAGCCAGCTGGTCCATCGACTGACGAGCCGCGCGACTCGCGGCCGGCGGTCGCGGCCGGCCCGTGCCCTACGAGCCGACGATCCCGCCCCGGGCCATGGCATCCACGTCGAGGACCCGGTCGAGCGTCTCCTCGTCGACGAGCGCGCGATCGAGAACGACCTCGCGCAACGTTCGACCCGTGCGCATCGCCTCCTTGGACACGTCCGCACATGCGTCGTAGCCGATCACGGGAACGAGCGCGGTGACGATCGGAAGCGACAGCTCGGCGTTGCGACGGCACGTCTCGGCGTTGGCCTCGATCCCGGTGACACAGGTGCGCGTGAAGGTGTCGGACGCACCCGCGAGCAGCGTGATCGACTCCAGCAGGTTGCGCGCCATCACCGGCATCATCACGTTCAGCTCGAGG
>CAYRHS010000214.1:0-4270 GCA_964424125.1 uncultured Burkholderiales bacterium | reverse complement strand
CCGGGTGATGATCTTGTCGTCGACATCGGTGACGTTGCTCACGAACGTCACGTGGGAGCCGCGCCAGGTGAGGTAACGCCGCAGCACGTCGAAGACGAGTGCCGTCCGGGCGTGGCCGAGGTGGGGAACGTCGTAGACGGTCGGTCCGCACACGTAGATCGACCAGCGCCCGGGATCGCGCGGGACCAGCTCGACCTGCTCGCGCCGCAGCGTGTCGTGGATCCGGAGCGCCATCGCGGCGAGGCTACCCAGGTCGGAGAAGCGTCGATAGGCGTCGCTCAGCGATCCCTATCGACGCCCCTCCTCGCGACGTCCCTCGACCAACGCGACTGCCCACGCCGCGATGCCTTCCGCGCGGCCGATCGCGCCGAGCCCTTCACCCCGCTTGGGGGTGACGCGCACCGCGGCTGTGCGGGGATCGGCCAGGGCGGGCCCGAGCGCGCGCGCCAGGTTGGCCACCATCCGGTCGAGGTGTGGAGCCAGCACGGGGCGTTCCGCAGCGACGACGACGTCGACGTTGGCGACCGAGAAGCCTCGCCGGGCGAGGTCGCTCGCGACGTCCTCGAGCAGTTCGATCGACGAGGCGTCCCGGAACCGCTCGTCCGCCGCGGGGAACCGGGTGCCGATGTCGGGAAGGCCGGCGCCGCCGAGCACCGCGTCGGCAACCACGTGGGCGACCACGTCCGCGTCGGAGTGCCCGACCAGACCGGGGCCCTCCAGCGTCACACCGGCCAGGACGAGCCGTCCGTCGTTGCCGAACGCGTGCACGTCGAAGCCGAGTCCGACCCGCGTGCTCACGGCAACCGGTCCAGGGCCTCGGCGACGGCGAGGTCCGTCGGCTGCGTGAGCTTGATGTTGGTGGGCTCTCCGTCGACCACGACGACCTTCCCCCCGGCCCGTTCGACGAGCTCCGCGTCATCGGTGCCGTCCGGCTTCCCGCCGTGTGCAGCGCGCAGACGATCGGCCCGGAACGCCTGTGGAGTCTGCACGACGACGAGCTCGCTCCGGTCGATGGTGTCCGCGACGTGGTCACCGTCGACCTGCTTGACCGTGTCGGTCATCGGCAGCGCCGGCACGGCCCCGTCGGCTCCGCCCTTTACCACTGCCTCGACGACCCGATCGAAGAGCTCGCGGCGCGCGAGCGGCCGGGCGGCATCGTGGACCAGGATGACCTCCACGTCGGCGGGCACCGCCGCCAGGCCGGCACGTACCGAAGCCGACCTGCTCGCACCCCCCGGGACGTGGGCCGCCACGGGCGGGCCGGCCCACGACTCGCCTGCCGGGAGCACGACCACGACGCCGTCGCACGCCTCGGCTGCCACCTCGACGGCCCGATCGACTGCTCTGCGTCCGTTCACCCGGGCGAACTGCTTGCTGGCCCCGAAGCGCGCGCCGCTCCCCGCCGCCACCACGATGGTCCAGGTACGCATGACGCTCAGTATGACGCCGCGACCGGCTCGTGCCGGCTAGCGGGTCGGCTACCGGGGTGGGTCGCGATCCAGCGCCGCAGTCGTGGGCTGGTCGGCCGCGGGCCCACCGTCGAGCTCGAGCCGACGGGCGAACACGAGATGCCCGACTGCGGTCGGGACGACCGAGGTCGCAACGAGCTCGACCACTCCCGCGCCCACGAGGTCCGCGCCTCCGTTGACGACCACCATCGTGCCGTCGTCGAGGTAGCCGACCCCCTGCCCGGCCTCGCGACCCGGCCGCGTGAGCGCGAGCTCGATCGTGTCACCCGGCATCGCTGCCGGGGCGAGATCGGTCGCCAGCCGGCGGAGGTTGCAGGTCGGGATGCCCTGGACCTCGGCGTTGCGCGCCAGGTTGCTGTCGTCGGTGAGCAGCCGGAGCTGGAGGCGCCGGGCCAACTCGACGAGCTTGGCGTCGACCTCGACGAGTTCGGGGACCTCGTCATCGAGCACGTAGACGCGCACGGCCTCCTCGCGCCGGAGCACGTCGAGGGCCTCGAGACCTCGTCGCGCGCGCCGCGAGCGTTGTGGATCCGTCGAATCGGCGAAGCCCTGGAGCTCGTCAAGTACGAATCGGGGCACGAGCAGGTCGTCGGCGAACAAACCCGCGCGCACGACCGGGAGCAGGTTTCCGTCCATCACTGCGGACGTGTCGACGAGAAACCCGTCGTGGCTCGCGAACGGCGTCGCACGGACGAGCGGGCGCGTCGAGAGCCCGACGAGCTCGAAGAGTTCTTCGCTCTTGCGCGCGGCGACACGAAAACCGAGGTAGCCGCCCACCCACACCGCCAGTCCCGTGATCGGGATCGAGAGACGGGGTGCGAGCAACACGAGCGCGGGGAGCGCGGCCGCGATCCCGGCGAGCCCACCGATCGTGGCGCCGATCGAACCTGCGAGAAGCCCCGGGGCGGGAAGGCGCTCCACGTGCACCTCGACGGCGCCGACGCCTCGCATCAGCAGGCGGCCGAAGATGCCGCCCGACACGTAGCCCGCAAGACAGCCGAGAATCGCCCCCAGACCGGCGATCGTGAAGGACTCCGGATCAGATCCGAGGTCCCGCCCGATCCAGAAGCCGGCCGTCGTCCCCAATACCGCGATGAGCAGCCGCACGACCTCGACGAACACCGTCACGGGAGCCTCCCCTTCGCTCCCCACAGCATCGACGGGTCCCTTGCCGGCCTTGAACCGGAGGCGAGGGCCTCGTTCGACCCCCTAGGCGAGGGCCTCGTCGAGCTTCGCCTCCGCCGCTTCCTCGTCGACGTTGATGGCGAAGGTGAGCTCCGAGACGAGGATCTGGCGGGCCTTGGCGAGCATGCGCTTCTCGCCCGCCGAGAGTCCCTTGTCGGCCTCGCGGATGGAGAGGTTCCGGACGACCTCGGCGACCTGGTAGATGTCGCCGCTCTTCAGCTTCTCGACGTGGTTCTTGAACCGCCGCGACCAGTTGGTCGGCATCCGCGCTTCCTTCTTGCGCAGGACCGCGAAGACCTCCTCGACCTCTTCGTCGTTGATGACGTCGCGCAACCCGATCTCCTCGGCGTTGTCGGCGGGGACCATCAGCGTGAGATCGCCGTACGCGAGCCGCAGCACCAGATAGTCCTTGCGCTCGCCGAAGACGTTCTTCTTCTCGCGCTTCTCGATCGTTGCCGCACCGTGGTGCGGGTAGACGACCTTGTCGCCGACGTCGAAGCTCATGGTTCCTCGTTCATTTCGCGAAGGGCGGATGGATCGGGCCCGGCCACGCTCCGGCGCCCGGATCAGGGGCTTTTCATTGTCCCACACGAGCTGTGGGGCGCGGTCATCGTCTCACTCGGCGGCCCCCCGGAGCCGAGCCTAGAGTTCGATGACCGAGGTGAACACCATGACCGACGACGATCTCGCCACCGATCTCGCGTCCACCGATCTGTTCGGGCACCTGCCGGGCGCGGTCCGTGACCGGCTCGCGAGCCGCTCCGCACGTCGAACGATGCGGCGCGGCGAGCTCGTCTTCGCCCAGGGGGAGGAGGCCGCCGACCTCTACGTCGTCCACCGGGGCCGCATCGCGATCGCCGCTCGCGCGAGCGATGGACGGGAGTCGGTGGTCGCGGTGCTCGACAGCGGCGCCGTCTTCGGCGAGATGCCGTTCTTCGACCCCGCGCCGCGCTCGGCCGATGCCCGCGCTCTCGCCGACGCCGAGGTCGTCGCCGTCCCCTACGAGGCGATGCACGAGGTCCTCGATGACGACCCCGAGCTCCTCTGGGCGTTGCTCAAGATCCTCGCCCGTCGGCTCCGCACGACCGACGAGGCGCTGGCCGACAGCGTGTTCCTCGACGTCACCGCCCGGACGGCGAAGCGGCTCATCGAGCTCGCCGGGGATGCCGACGAGTTCCAGCTCGCCCTCACCCAGGAGGAGCTGGCGGGATTGGTGGGGGCGTCACGGGAGCGCGTGAACAAGGCCCTGGCGACCTTCGTCCGGCTGGGCTGGCTGGAGATCGACGGCCGCAGCCGCTACCGCTTCGTCGACCGCCAGGCGCTCGCGGATCGCGCCGACCTCTGAGGCCCCCGGCTCCGGCTACGCCGTCAGCCGATCCAGCCACGCGAGGCAGCGCCGCCAGGCATCCGCCGCGTCGTCAGGGCGATGAGCGGGCCGATCGGGATCGTGGACGAACCCGTGTTCGGCCTCCGGGTAGACCACGAGGTCGCAGTCGGCGCGGACCTCGAAGGCACTCCGCAGGGCCTCGACGTCCTCGGGTGGGGTCCACGGATCGGCCCCGCCGACGATCGCCAAGGTGGGGCAGACGTCGGCGATGCGCTCGAGCGGCTCGCCG
>CAYRHS010000213.1:0-4331 GCA_964424125.1 uncultured Burkholderiales bacterium | reverse complement strand
TCCGAGGACGGCGCGCTCCCTATGATCGGCTCCTGGAACCCGGCTCCTGGAACCCGAAGGAGGAGCGATGAACCCGGTGACACTGGTCGCTCACACCGGCCTTCCCACCAATGGCTTCACCGACGGCGTGATCCACCCTCTCGCCGGCCTCGATCACCTCTTGGCCATGGTCGCCGTGGGCGTGCTGGCCGCCACGGCAGGAGATCGCCGGATCGCCTGGTCCACCCCGCTCGCCTTCATCGCAGGAATGATCGGCGGCGGTGTGCTCGGCCTGGTCGGGATCTCGCTGCCTGCAGCCGAAGTGGTGATCGCCACGTCCGTGGTCGCTCTCGGTCTGCTGATCGTCGTGGCCACACATCAAAGCGGGATCTGGCTCCCGATCCTGGCCGCTGCGATGGGAGCAGCACATGGCCATGCTCACGGTGCGGAGCTTGCTGCGGCTGCCGTGCCCCTCGCCTTCGTGTCCGGGTTCGTGCTCGCCACCGCAGCGCTGCACCTGACCGGCACCGGCGTGGGCCTCGCGCTGCGGCGAGCACCGGCCGTGCGGGTCGCAGCGGGAGCACTCGTCTCGACGGCAGGAGTCGTGCTGCTCCTCTCCGTCTGAACGAACTTCAGCGTCCGGCGTCGCGACGCGACCCTCCTCGCGGTCTCGGGCGACGCTCAGGCCTCGGGCCGGGCAGGTCGCGGCATCAACGCGAGCTGGCGAGACTGCGCGACAAGGCGGCCGCCTGCGTCCCACACCTCCCCGTCGGCTTCGAGGAAGCCGCCGGTCACGAAACGAGTGGAGAACGTGCACGCGACGGCGCTCGGGGCGAAGCTGAAGTCGACCGTGTCACGGCCCGGACCGCCGATCACCACCTCGCCGCCACCCGCGCTGAAGAGCGGCAACCGGTCGTCGCCGGGTCCCCCGTCGATCCAGTCGTTGCCTTCCCCCCGTGGAGGACGTCGCCGCCGCCCTGCCCGATAAGCACGTCGTTGCCCTGGAGTCCGCACAGCACGTCGGACCCGGACGTGCCGAAGAGCCAGTCGCTTCCCGCCGTGCCGACGCGGGTGCACGCGGCGCCCTCGAAGTCGAACGGAGCGGCCGCCGTCCCGTTGGAGGGATCGGGGTCGGGCGTGTCGCCGGAGACGATCCCCTCGATCATCCCGCCCACCGGTGCCGTCACCGTGTAGGCGACCTCGACCGTGGCCGACTCTCTGGGCATCAGCGTCCCGAGCTCGCACGCGAGCGCCGGGGCGGCCGTGCACGAACCCTGACTCGGTTCCGCCGACATCAGGACCACGTCCCCCGCGACCGATGCGCTCGGCGCGCCCGTCATGGTCACGGCGTCCGCGGCTCCCGGCCCGCCGTTGTACACGGTGAACGTCGCCGTGGCCGTGCCCCCGACCGGGAAGGGTCCGGACGTGCTCTCTGCGCTCAGCGACACATCGGGTGCGACGATCTCGTAGCTGCGGTCACCGCCGTCCGACCAGCTCTCGAAGTCGAAACGAGCCACGCCGCGCTCCTGTGGTGAAGGAGCGGCCACCAAGACCCGCGAGTTCACAATGGCGGTACGGCTGAACGGCGCGCCGTCCTGGTCACCGCCGACCGCGAGGGCGAGGCCGGGAGGATCGGACTCGAAGGTCAACTCGACGGTCTCGGGGAACAGGAGCATCCTGGCCTCGGTCGTGAGCTCGTCGCTGTCGGTCGCGCGCACCACGAGCTCCAGCCACGACGGGTCCTCGTGCTCGGGACCGAACACGGACACCGAGTCGGTGCCCTCGAACTCCTGGATCGTGTGCTGGTGGCAGCCACCGCCCTCAAAAGCGACGGGAGGGACGGAAGTCCCCGGTACCGTGCGTCGGGCCCGGTCCGCCGATCCGGAGCTGGTCAGGGCTCCGGGACGACGACCTCGTCGCTGTCGGCCACGACCACGCGACCGTCGGGGAGCGCCACCGCGCCCAGGCGACACGGCTCCGTCAGCACGTCGTCGGTCGGCGTGGCCCGGTCCCCGTCCACCCGGATTCGCAGCAGACGCCCTTCCAGGTACGAGCACACGCCCAGGTCGCCGTCGTCGAGCGGCACGAGCGCCGACGGCGCCATCTGGTCGTCGGGAGGCCGGAGCTCGGTGCGGCGGGCATCGGGCCGATCACCGCGACCGATCCGCTCGGCGCCCGACGGTCCCGCGTTGTCGGCCACCCACAGGACCCCCTGGTCGTCGTAGGTGAACGCGAACGGGTTGTTCCAGTCCCCCGACAGGACCGCGGCCTGCTGATCGGCGGGACCCGCGGGATCGAGCGCCAACAGCTTGCCGTTGGGGGCCTCCGGGTCGTCCACGCGTCCAGCGTCGAGCAGATCTCCGACGCCGACCACGACGTTGCCGTCCGGGGCGGCGACGACGTGTCCGCCGTTCGCGCGCTCGGCGCTCTCCGGCCCCACCCACAGGAGACGCGTCTCCACGGGGGCGACGGCGCCGTCGCCGCCGACGCGGGCGATCTCGGCCACGACCAGCCGACCGTCCTCCGCTCGCGTGTACGACGCGTACACGACGCCGTTGCCGTCGACCGCGAGCGAGAGCAGGCCGCGCTGGTCCCGTTCGCTCCCGGTCACCGCCACCGTCGTGACGTCCTGTGGAGTGCCGGCGTCGTACGGCGCGGCGAGACCGAACACGTGACCCGTGAGGCGCTCGCCGAACAGCAGCGTGCCGCCGGGGGCGACCGCGAGCGCCGCGGGCTGCTGCGCCTGCACTGCGGCCTCGAGTTCGGGGATCGCGCTCTCGTCGTCCCCTCCACAGCCGGCCAACGACCACGAGCCGACGATCAACACCACCAGGGCCCACACGCGCATGGCACGAGCATCACACACCTCCGGCGCATCTCCCGGGCGCGGCCCCGTCGGCGTCGTCGCACCGAGCCCTGCCGGGACGCGAAGCTCGGTACGGCCGTGCTGGGTTCGACCGCCCCGTTGATCGGCGCCGCGCTCGTCAGCCTGACTGCCAGCGATCTCGCCCCGAGCTTCTACCTCGTCGCCACGTCGTTGGCGGTCATCCCGCTCCTCCTCGGGTTGCGGGAGACCGCCCGTATCAGCCTGGGCGAGATCGACCGCGCCACCGAGCCCTCACCGTGATTGCCGCCCCCGCTCCGCTCCCCTAGCGTCTCGCTTCGTGGCCACCACGGTCGGGCACCGTCGGGTACTCGTGTGACCGGCACCGAGACGAAGCTGAGCCGCTCCACGCTGCTCGCGCTCGTCGCGCTGGGGCTGGGCGTCTTCGTGATCGCCAACGACTTCACCGCGCTGAGCGTCGCCATCCCGGCGATCGAAGACGACTTCGGAATCTCGCTCAGCCACGCCCAATGGATCATCAACGCCTATGCCCTGGTGTTCGGCGTGCTCATCGTGACGGGCGGTCGCCTCGCGGATCTGCTCGGTCGCAAACGCATGTTCATGGTCGGAGCCACGATCTTCGCTGCGTTCTCGCTCCTCAGCGCGATCGCCCCGAACGCGACCGTGTTGATCGGCGCCCGTGGGGCCATGGGAATCGGCGGGGCCATCATGTGGCCCGCCGTCCTCGGGATGACGTACGCGCTGCTCCCCGAGGACCGCGCCGGGCTCGCGGGTGGAATGATCCTCGGCGTGGCCGGTCTCGGTAACGCGGTCGGCCCGTTGCTGGGCGGCGTCTTCACCGACCTCTTGAGCTGGCGGTGGGTGTTCGTCGTCAACCTGCCCGTGGCTGCCTTCGCGATGCTCGTCACCCAGCGCGAGGTCCCCGAGAGCAACGTCGACGACACCGCCGAGCGCGGGATCGACTACGGCGGGATTGCGCTCCTGACCATCGGCGCGGTGGCGATCCTCGTCGCCCTCGACCAGGGGCCCGACGAGGGGTTCGGGAGCCCGGTCATCCTCGCCCCCCTCGTGGCCGGTCTGCTGCTCCTCGCCGTGTTCCTCCGGTTCGAGGGTCGGCAGGGAGGGCGAGCTCTCGTCCCCCACGATGTGCTCACCAATCAGACGTTCGCGGCCGCGTGTGCCGCGATCCTGTTGATGTCGGCGATCTTCTTCGCCGCGTTGCTCTACCTGCCCCAGTTCATGCAGAGGATCCTCGGCTACTCCGCGCTGGGTTCCGGAGCAGGCCTGCTGCCGATGATGTGCGTCTTCGCGGTGACGTCGTTCGTCGCGGGAACGCTCTACGAGCGTCTCGGGCCGCGGCTGGTGACCTCCGTCGGCGCGGCCGCGCTCGCGGCCGGGATGTTCATCCTCTCCCTCCTCGACGCGGACTCCTCGTACACGTTCCTCGTCCCGGGCATGGTCGTGCTCGGGTTCGGCGTCGGGCTCTTCTACTCCTCGATCACGACCG
>CAYRHS010000212.1:0-4426 GCA_964424125.1 uncultured Burkholderiales bacterium | reverse complement strand
CCACCGTGATCCGGGCGCAGATCCGCTTCGCGATCTTCGCGGGACAGGAGACGACGCGCAGCCTGATCGGCAACCTGTTCCACCGCCTGGCGACCGAACCCGATCTCTACGCACGAGTCCGGGGCGATCGCTCACTGATTCCGGATCTCGTGGAGGAGTCGCTGCGTCACGAATCGCCCGTCCAGCTCTTCTTCCGCCAGTGCGTCCGCGACACGGAACTGGCGGGCACGAAGATCCCCGAAGGTGCCCTCGTGTGCGTCGGGATCCAGTCGGCCAATCGCGACGAGCACAACTGGCGCGGCGCGCACCGCTTCGACCCCGACCGCGAGCGTGAGTCGCGCCACCTCGCCTTCGGCGCCGGGATCCACACCTGCGTCGGCGCAGCACTGGCCCGGGCGGAGGCGCGCTGGGCACTCGAGGCGTTCTTCGACCGGTTCAGCCGCCTGGAGCTGGCCCCCGGCTTCGAGTGGGAGAAGACCGACCTCTTCCTCGCCCGTGCGCCACGCCGCCTCGACGTCGTGCTCGGAACCTGAAACGCAGGCCGGGGCCGCTCGTCAGCTCCACTCACCGAGCAGGCGGGCCTCGGCTGCCGCGTACTCCTCGAGACCCGAGACGATCGCGCGCTCGACCTGGCCGCCGACGAGGGGAACCTTGACCTTCATCGTCCCGCTCGTGGTGCGCCGCGTCCCGCCGTCCCTCGCGACGAGGGCGGTTCGGTACTCGCAGTGGAGACGATCGCCGTAGTGGTCGGCGACGATCCGATGGCGCCCGGCGTGACGCTCGCAGTCGTACTCCGTCTCCTCCACCCACGTGAGCTTCTGGGGGTCGATCGCTCGGCGGACCGCGGCGTTCAGCGGAGCGTCGAAGCGGCGGTGGACCCGCGCGCTGACGACGTTCCCCGAACGTTGCACCGCCACGAGCTCACAGTCGGCGACGCGGGGAAGCGACGAGGTCGCGGTCACGAACCGTTCATCGAAGAGCGCGTCCTCCACTGCTCCTCGCGACCGATCGATGGACTGGTCGAGGCTGAAATGCACCGGGCTCCTTCGCGAGCATGGTGGAGAGAGGCGACGGTGGGGACCCTAACGCCCGAGTCCCCGGCGGCCGCCCACTCCCGGACAAGAGGAGAACCCGATGACCGACGAGGCCTACCGCGAACCACCGTGGCTGGTGCGCAAGGTGTTCAACCCGCTCGTCATGCGCCTGGGAATGGCGACGACGCTCGTCGTGCCCGGCCGCAAGACGGGTGAGCTGAGGAGCACCCCGGTGAACGTGCTCGAGCACGGGGACGCGAGGTACCTCATCGCGCCCCGCGGCACCACCCAGTGGGTCAAGAACCTCCGCGCAGCCGGCAAAGCCCAGCTCCGTCGGAAGGGGGCCGTGGAAGACGTGCGGGCCGAGGAGGTCGCGGTCGAGGAACGCCCGCCGCTCATCGCGGCATACCGAAAGCGCTGGGACCGTCAGGTCAAGCGGGAGTTCGAAGCGCTTCCCGATCCCGCCGACCATCCGGTGTTCCGCCTCGAGGCGGCGTAGCTCGCGATCGCGGACGACGCAGGCCTCCGCCGTCAGGACTGCAGCGCGGCGAGGAGCGGGATCGACGCGATCTTCTCGTCGGCGAGCTCGTCCCAGCGGAGACGCGGGGCGCGCTCGCGACGGTGACCGGGATCGTCCCGGGCTCGACCACCTGGACCTCGTGCGGGGCGGGTCGGCGAGGTGCTCGGGATCGAGGAAGAAGAACGGCTCGGGTTCCGCCAGCCGCGGGACGGCGATGAACACGACCTTGCCGTCCTCCAGCGCGCGCTGACGAACGGGCCACTGCGGGGAGTCGGGGTTCGCCTTGAGGGTCGCGGCCGCCTGCCACTCGTCGGTATTGCGCAGTCCCGCGCGCTCCACACCCGGTCGCGCAGCTCCGCCTTGGCCGCGAGGACCTCGGGGTCACCCCCCGCGTCGCGGTCGTGGCGAGGCGCCGAACGAGCCGCCACGGCCGACCCTACGGGTCGTCGCGGCCGGGCGGGGACGCGAGATGCTCGGTGAAGAACGCGGCGATCCGGCGGCGGGCGTCGCGCGCCGAGGGCTCGTGGTACCACGACCAGGTCAGCGCCCCCAACACGAACCCCCACAGAGGAACCTCGGAGAAGGGATGGTCGTTGAGGAACGCATGGCCGGCCCCCGGGTACACCTTCACGTCGTGGTCCACGCCGTTGACGGTCAGCGCGTGCTCCAGGCGGCCCGGAGCCCGACGGAGCGTCAGATCCCTGGAGCCATAGCTCCCGACGATCGGGCACGCCCCGGCCAGGAGCGTCTCCGCGTCTTTGGGGACGTCGCCGTAGTTCACGCTGGAGGCCTCGTACCCTGCTCCGGCGGCGAGCAGCAGCGCGAACCCGCCGCCCATACAGAACCCGATCACGCCGATCGCGCCGGTGCAGTCGGTCTGGTCGGCGAGCCACCGGCGGACCGCGTCGAGGTCCTCGAACGCGCGACCCTCCCGCCGGGCGACGTCGCGCATCGTCTGGACCAAGCAGCGGATGCGACCGCCCCAGTAGTAGAGATCGGGCGCCGCGGCCAGGAACCCTTCGCTCGCCAGCCAGTCGGCCTGGTGGTGCAGGTCGGTGGTCATCCCCAGCGCGTCGTGGACGACGACGACGCCCGGCCAGGGCCCGTCGCCCGACGGCCTCGCCACGTAAGTGGGCATCGTGCCCGCCCGAGACGGAATCGACACGTCGGTCACGGCGCTCCTCCCTCGTCGAGTCGCTCGGGCCGTCGCGACGACGCCCGGTCCGGCGACGGACCGTACTCAGCCCACGAGCTCCTCGACGAGGGCCACGGCGTCGGCGGGATCGAGGCGGGAACCCTCGGCCTCCTCGCGCTCCCACTCGGCCGTCCGAGCTGCACGCACCGGGTCGAGGAGCTCGCCGTAGCGTCGCGCGAACAGCGGCCACAGCGGAGCGAGCGCAGTCCCCGCGCCCCAGAGGCGCGCCGCCCGGATGGGATCCCGGTCGAGCGCGACGACCGCGGCACCCTGGAGCGCGATGCCGAGCTGGAGGAGGTTGTGGGTGTCGAGCGCGAGCCGGGCCGCGGCCGCGGCCGCGGCGTACGAGGCAGCTCGCCGACTGTCGCCCTGCAACGTCGCGTGCACCCCGAGCGCCACCAGTGCGATCTGCTCGTAGACCGCATGCCCCGCCGCGCGACTGTGGGCGAGCGACTCGCGCGCCGCGTCCTCGAGCGTCGGGAGATCGTTGCGGCGATACGCATCGAAGATCCTGTCCATCCACAGGTGGGCGAGGCCGAGGTGGTCCCCGACGCCCTCGAGCACGCGCTCGGCCTCCTGGAGCGCCGCCTCGGTGGGATCGGGCCGGTCACCGAGCAGGATGGCCTGGGCCATCTCGACCTGGGTCCAGGCGCGGAGGAACTCGTTCCCCTCCGCCGTGAACGTGGCGATAGCGGCCTCGTAGCGGGGCAGCGCCCGTTCGACGTCGGCGGTGCCGAGCAGGATCATGTGCGCGCCGTTCCGGAGGGCGAGGGCGACCCCCAGCCGTTCCCCGACCTCGTCGAAGTGCTCGCGGGCAAGCTCGGTGACGCCCAGGCCCCCAGCGAGGTCCCCGGTCAGCATGGTCGGCCAGCCCAGCCGGAGCTCTGCCCAGCTTCGCGCGCCTGCCGACTCGGTCGCCCCGACGGCGAGGAGCCGGCGCAGGAACCGGCAGCACTCCTCCATGTCGCCCCACACGTACCAGGCACGGCCGAGCGCCCGGGAGAAGTCCAGCGCGCCTGCACCGTGGCCGGTCTCGAGGTGGTACACGACCGCGAGCCGCAGGTTGGGATCTTCGCGGCGGAGCACCGCGAGCCACTCACCCTCGTTCGGCCCGTCCATCTCGGCACCCGCCCGCACTGTCAGGCGTCGGATGTGACGCGCGTGCGCCGCTTCGGCGTCGGGCCGCGCCCGGGCGCGGTCGAGGTGCTCTCCTGCATGCGCGCGCACGAGCTCCAGGAGGCGGAAGCGGAGCGCGCCATCGACGACGTCTACCGGCGAGACCAGCGACGCATCGACGAGCCGGCCGATCCCTTCGACGGTCGCGCTACGGTCGTCGGCCGACCGTGCCGCGACCGCGACCGCGGCCTCGAGATCGAACTCGCCGGGGAACACTGCGAGCCGCTCGTAGCGGGTCCGGTCGCGCAGCTCCTCGAGGATCTGCGGGAGGCCGAGCCGGGCGACCCGCGCTGCGGCTAGCTCGAGCGCGAGGGGAAAGCCGTCGGCCAGGTGACACGTCTCGACGATCGCGTCGCGTGAGCCCTCGACGTCGAGCAACCCACCGGCGCTCGTCACCCGTTCCACCAACAACCGCACCGCCTCGGCGGACGCGGGATCCGGATCATCTCGGCCCGGCACGGCCAGGGGCAGAACCGTCCGCCGCAGCTCGCCGGGCAGGTC
>CAYRHS010000211.1:0-4504 GCA_964424125.1 uncultured Burkholderiales bacterium | reverse complement strand
CAGAAACGTCTCGTCCACGGCAGCGCGGTTGCTCATCGGACCTCCTCGTCGGCCGGACCACCCTTCGGTGTCCGGTACCGACGACCGTACCCGAGGACCTACACCGGCCGCACCGGGACGTCGCGCTCGGCCAGATAGCGCTTCGCTTCGGCGACCGAATGTTCACCGAAGTGAAAGATCGACGCCGCGAGCAAACCCTCGGCGCCGACCGCTGCTCCCTCGGCGAGGTGCTCGAGCGTCCCCACCCCGCCCGAGGCGATCACCGGGACGTCGACCGCCTCGGCGACCGCGCGCGTCAGCTCCAGGTCGTAACCCTCGAGGGTGCCGTCGCGGTCCATGGAGGTGAGCAGGATCTCCCCCGCGCCGAGCTCGGTCACCTGCTCCGCCCAGCGCAGCACGTCGAGGCCTGTCGGCCTCCGGCCCCCTTGGGTCACGACCTCCCAGCCGTCGTCACGCCGGAGCGCGTCGACCGCGACGACGATGCACTGCGACCCGAACGTCTCGGCCGCGTGGCGCACGAGCTCGGGGTTGGCGACCGCGGCCGTGTTCAACGACACCTTGTCGGCCCCGGCGCGCAGGAGGCGTCGCACGTCGTCTTCCGTGCGGACTCCCCCACCGATCGTGAACGGCAGGAACACCTGCTCGGCCGTGCGCGCCGCCACGTCGACGATGGTGTCGCGCGCATCGGACGAGGCAGTGATGTCGAGGAACACGACCTCGTCCGCGCCCTCGGCGTCGTAGCGAGCCGCGAGCTCCACGGGGTCACCCGCGTCGCGCAGGCCGACGAAGTTCACACCCTTCACCACCCGGCCGGCATCGACGTCGAGGCAGGGGATCACTCGGGTCGCGAGCACGCTGCCACCGCCTCCTCCACGCTGAACCGTCGCTCGTAGATGGCCCGCCCCACGATCGCACCCTCGAGGCGAGGCTGCGCGTCGGCGAGGCCGGCCAGGGCTCGCAGGTCGTCCAGGCTCCCCACGCCGCCGCTCGCCACGACCGGGACGTCGACCGCCTCCAGGACGCCCCGGAGCTGCGTCAGGTCGGGACCGGCCATGGTTCCGTCCCGGCCGATCTCGGTCACGACGAGGGCGCTCGCCCCCGCACCCGCGAGCTGCTGCGCGGTCGCGACCAGGGACCGGCCGCTCCCCTCGGTCCAGCCCCGGACACGGACCTCACCCCCACGGGCGTCGAGGCCCGCGGCGATTGGGAGCATCACGTGCGCCCGGACCCGCTCGATGGCGCCCGGGTCCTCCACCGCGGCGGTCCCCATCACGAGTCGGGCCGCGCCCGCGTCCGCGAGCCGAGCCGCGGCGTCCCCGTCGCGAACTCCACCGCCCACCTGCACGAGCGCGCCCACCGCCGCGCAGATGTCGGCAACGACGCCCGCGTGCTCCGGTCGTCCCGAGCGCGCCGCGTCCAGATCGACCACGTGGATCCAGCGGGCTCCGGCCTGCTCGAAGGCACGGGCGACCGTCACGGGATCGTCGCCGTAGACGGTCTCGGCCTCGTAGTCGCCCTGGTGGAGCCGCACGACGCGGCCGCCGCGCAGGTCGATCGCGGGAAAGAGCTGCATCAGGCCTCAGCGGCGGCGACGACGAAGTTCCTCAACACCGCGAGCCCGCACGCTCCGCTCTTCTCGGGGTGGAACTGGGTGGCCCAGAGCCCGTCGCGTTCGACCGCGGCGACGATGCGGCCGCCATGGTCGGTCCAGCCCGTCACGACTGTCTCCTCGGCGGGGACGGGCGCGTAGGAGTGGACGAAGTACACCCAGCGCGGTGCCGGGACGCCCGCGAACAGCCGGGAGTCCTCGCGTACATCGACCGTGTTCCAGCCCATGTGCGGGATGGTGACGTCCCCGCGCAATCGGCGGACCTGCCCGGCGAGCACACCAAGCCCGTCGGTCTCGGGGTCTTCCTCGCTGCTCTCGAAGAGCATCTGCATCCCCACGCAGATGCCGAGGAACGGTCGGCCGCCCGCGATCGCCTCGCGGGCGACATCGTCGAGGCCGTGCAGCCGCAGCTCGCGCATGCACCGGCCGAACGCGCCCACTCCCGGGAGCACGACGGCCGCGGCCGAGCGCACGCGCTCGGGGTCGGCGGTGAGCTCCGCGTCGGCTCCGAGGTGCTGGAGCGCCTTCTCGGCCGAACGGAGGTTCCCGATGCCGTAGTCGAGGACGGCGATCCGCGGGCTCGCCGACGCGTCCCCGTTCAGAGCTCCCCCTTGGTGGAAGGCAGCGCCTCGCCCTCGATGCGCACCGCGTCATGCAGGCAGCGCGCCACGCCCTTGAAGGACGCCTCGATGACGTGGTGGCCGTTGCGGCCCGAGAGGCTGCGGATGTGCAAGGTGACCGCGGCCGCCACCACGAAGGCGCGCCAGAACTCCTCAGCCAGCTGCGGGTCGAAGGTCCCGATCCACTCGGCCACCGGATCGACCTGGTAAACGAGGAAGGGACGCCCGGAGAGATCCAGGGCCACCTGCACCAACGCCTCGTCGAGCGGAATGTTCATCGAGGCGAACCGCCGGATGCCCACCTTGTCGCCCAGCGCGCGCTGAAAGGTCGTGCCGAGCACGATCCCGACGTCCTCGATCGTGTGGTGCAGGTCGACCTCGAGGTCACCCTCGGCCCGCACGAAGAGATCGAACCCGGCGTGCTTGCCGAGCTGCTCGAGCATGTGGTCGAAGAAGGGGATCCCCGTCTCGGCGCTCGCCGCGCCGGTGCCGTCCAGATCGAGGCGGACCTCGACCTTCGTCTCCTGCGTCTCCCGGCGCCACTCGGCGCTTCGTCCGGGCATCAGGCCGCCACCTCCTCGATCGCCGTCACCATCGCGGCGAGCAGCGCCTCGTTCTCCTCGACGGTACCGACCGTGATGCGCAAGCACCCCTCGAGCCCGGGTCGGGCCGAGAAGTCGCGTACGAGGACACCGTGGTCGATGAGCCGCTGCCAGAGCGCGTGAGCATCGGGCTCGCTGCGAACGAGCACGAAGTTCGCCCCGCTCGGGAACACCTCGAGGCCGTCTTGTGCCCGGAGCCCGCTCACGAGCCGTTCACGCCCGCGTCGCAGGGCGTCGACCCGCTCGGCCATCTGCGCGGAGAAACGCAGCGCCTCGAGCCCCGCCGTCTGCGTGGCGGCCGAGAGGTGGTAGGGCAGCACGACCTTCTCGAGCTCGGTGACGACGCGCTCGGACGCCGCGCAGAAGCCCAGTCGCAACGCGGCGAGTGACCAGACCTTGGAGTACGTGCGCACCACGACCAGCGGCACGTCCTCCGCCACCCGCCCGAGCGCGGATTCCCGCGCGAACTCCCCGTACGCCTCGTCGACCACGATCAACGCCGACGTCGACCTCGCGGCATCGAGGACCGCGTCGAGCACGGCCGGTTCGTCGACGGTGCCGGTCGGGTTGTTCGGGCTGCACAGGAAGACGATGGCCGGCTGCGTCGCGGCGACCGCCGCGGCGGCTTCGGTGGGGTCGATGCGGAAATCGGCGGCGCGCGCCGCCACCGCCACCTCGGTCATCGTGATGCGGGAGATATGGCCGTGCAGTGCATAGGTGGGCTCGAACACGAGCGCGCGGCGACCGGCGCCCCCGTACGCGAGGAGCAGAGTCTGGAGGACCTCGTTCGACCCGTTCGCGCAGAAGACGCGTTCGGCGGGCACACCCACCGAGGCGGCGAGGCGGGTGCGCAGATCGGAGGCGGCCCGATCCGGATACCGGTGGAGGGGCTGGCTGCGCAGCGCCGCCAGCCAGGCGTCGACGAACGCGGCGGGTGGCGGGAACGGGCTCTCGTTCGTGTTGAGGCGCACGGGCACGTCGACCTGCGGCGAGTGGTAGGCGACGAGCTCGGACAGCCCGGGACGGGGCGAGGGGAAGCTCGCGCGCTCGGTCATCGCCCCTGTCCCCTCGCCGCCACGGCGGCCGCGTGTGCGTCGAGACCCTCGGCCCCGGCCAGGGTGCGCACGTAGGGCGCGACCCGAGCGAGCGCGCGCTGGTCGAGGCTCACCACGTGCATGTGCGTGAGGAAGTCGTCGACGCGCAGCGCATCGGCGAACCGCGCCGTGCCCCCCGTCGGGAGCACATGGTTCACGCCCGCGACGTAGTCACCAACCGGCACCGGGGCCCACGGCCCGCAGAACACCGCGCCGGCGTGCTCGATGTGCTCCACGAGCGCATCGGGCTCGGAGCACAGCAGCTCGACGTGCTCCGGCGCGATCGCGCTCACGACCCGGGCGGCCTGCACGCGCTCGGCGACGAGGACTCCACGCCCCCCACTCCGGAGTGTGCCTTCGATCTCCTGACTGCGCGTTGCTCCGTCGTCGAGCAGCGACCGCAGGGCTTCGTCCACCGAGTCGAGGACGTCCGGCTCCCAGCTCACGACCACCCCGACGCCGCCGGGCCCGTGCTCTGCCTGCGCGGCCACGTCGATCGCCACGAGCTCGGCGGCCACCGACCCATCGGCCACGACCACGAGCTCCGACGGCCCGGCCAGCGAGTCGATCCCGACGACG
>CAYRHS010000210.1:0-4596 GCA_964424125.1 uncultured Burkholderiales bacterium | reverse complement strand
GCTTTGGCGAGGCGGTCCCGGCCCAGGCTCTCGCCCAGGTCTGCGAGCTGACCTGGCAGCTCCGGGGCGCGGCCGCCGGTCGTCAGGTCGAGGGCGCCCGGGTCGGCCTCACGATCAACCAGGGGCTCTTCGGCCACGGATCGTCGGTCGTCCTCACCCGGTAGCAGGAGGAGCGCCGTGCACCGATTCCGAAGGGCGGTCGAGGCCCGGGACCACGCGGCGATGGTCGACGCGCTGAGCGACGACGTCGTCTTGCACAGCCCGGTGCTGTTCCACCCGTTCGAGGGCCGCGACACGGTGTCCGCCCTCCTGCGGATCCTCATGGACGTCCTGGAAGACTTCCACTACACCGACGAGCTCGTCGCCGAGGACGGCACGACGGGTCTCGTCTTTCGCGCCCGCGTCGGCGACAAGGAGATCGAGGGCATCGACCTCCTGCGCCACGGCGCCGAAGGGCAGATCGACGACTTCACCGTCATCATCCGGCCCCTGCGGGGTCTCCAGGCCGCGGCCGACGCGGTCGGCGCCCGTCTCGACGAGCTCCCGAGCGGCTGAGGGATTCGCGCCTCAGCGCGACCGGTCGAGGAACGTGGCGTTGTGGTCGAGGATCGGCAGCACGCGGTCGCGCGACTCCGACGGGAGGCGGAACGCGACCTCCGTGACGCCGATGGACGCGTAGTGGTCGAGCTTCCCCTCGTCGGGGATCGTGCCGAAGGGGACGATCTCGAGCGCGTCCGGGTCGCGGCCGGCTGCTTCCACGGTACGGCGGAGCTCGGGGAGCGCACCCGTGAGGCCCGAGCCGCCGATCGGGATCCAGCCGTCTCCGTACTCGGCGACGGCCCCGAACAACTTCGGGCCAGCCGCGCCGCCGACGAGTACGGGTGGATGGGGCCGCTGGACCGGCTTGGGCCACGCCCACGACGGCGAGAGCGTCACGTGCTCGCCCGAGAACGCGGCCTCGTCCTGCGTCCAGAGCGCCCGCATGGCAAGCATGCGTTCGCGCACGACGGCCCTGCGGTCCCCGAACGCGACGTCGTGGTCGGCCATCTCCTCGACGTTCCAACCGAAGCCGACGCCGAACACGAACCGGCCGCCCGAGAGATGGTCGAGCGTGGCGACCTCCTTGGCGGTCACGATCGGGTCGCGCTGGGCCACGAGGCAGATCCCGGTCCCGACCCGAAGGCGCTCGGTGCGCGCGGCCGCGGTTGCGAGCACGACGAACGGGTCGAGCAGCCGTCGGTACTCCTCGGGGAGCTCGGCTTCGCCGACCGGCGGGGGTGTGGTCCGGCTCACCGGGATGTGGGTGTGCTCCGGGACGTAGAAGGAGTCGAAGCCGCGTGCCTCGGCCGCTTCCGCGAGCGCGACGGGGTCCATGGACCGGTCGGTCGCGAACATCGTGATCCCGTAGCGCACGGTCGACCTTTCGTCAGACGGAGAAGCGCTCGGTGTAGTCGTCTCCTGCCGCGTAGACGACGTCGGCGGCGGCGAGACGATCGACGTCGGCGTCGTCGTGGCCGAGCTCGGCGAGGATCTCCCGCGTGTGCTGCCCGCACAGCGGGGGCGGGCCCTGCACCTTGCCGGGCGTATCGGAGAGGTCGATGAGCTGGCCGAACTGCCGCAGGAGCCCTTTCACGGGGTGCTGGTACTCCGTGACCAGCCCGAGACGGACGTTGTCCTCGTCGAAGAGGACCTGCTGGCCGCCGACGGTGTCGATCGCGACCTCGTTCGGCACGTCCGCTTCGTCGAGCACCCAGGACCACTGCAGCGCGGTGCGGGTCCGGAACGCGGGCTCCAGCAGGGCCTCGAGGTCGCGGCGATTGCGCTCCCGGTCGGCCGGGGTGGCGAAGCGCGGATCGTCGGCGAGCTCGGCTCGCCGGACGGTGGTGAGGAGCCCGCTCCACTGCTCCTCGGTGACCGCCGCGATCTGGATCCAGCCGTCCTGGGTCTCGTAGAGCCGGTAGCCGGCCCCGAAGCCGGTCTGGGCGGCGTCGAGGCGGGGCCGCGGTGCGGGCTCGCCGTCGACGAGGAGGGTATCGGCGGTGAAGACGGAACCGCCGTTGAGCAGCGACGCCCACACGTCCATGCCCTCGCCGGTCCGACGCCGGTGGTAGAGCGCGAGCAGCACGCCCACGACGGAGAGCAGCGCGTTCGAGGCATCGCACATGCCGAAGCGGTAGTAGAGCGGCGCGTTCCCCTCGGCGACCGGCCCCGACTCGTATTCGAGGCCGGACGTCGCCTGGTAGAGCGGGTCGAGGCCCCCGAAGTCCGAGAGCGGGCCCTCCTTCCCGTAGGCCCACGTGTTGCAGTAGACGAGGTCGGGCTTGATCGCCCGGAGCGTCTCGTAGTCGAGCCCGAGCTTCGGTGCCGTGCCCTTGGTCATGTTGTGGTGGACGACGTCGGCGGTGGCGACGAGCTCGTGCGCGATCACCCGGCCCTCGTCGGAGCGCACGTCGAGCGCGAGCGAGCGCTTCCCCCGTTGGCAGCCGAAGAACGGCGCCGCCGCGGGGCGCATGTTGTCGCCCTTCGCCGGCTCGACCTTGATGACGTCGGCGCCCAGGTCGGCGAGGACCATCGGGCCGAACGGCCCCGCGAGGTACTGGCCGAAATCGAGCACGCGGATCCCCTCGAGCGCGAGCATCACGTCTCCCCGAACGCGCGCGCGGCACCGGCGGCGAGGAGCGCGTCGACCTCGCGGTCGTCGAGGCCCGCCTCGACCAACACCGGGCGCGTGTGCTCGCCCACGCGCGGCGCCGGGCCCTGGATCGCACCGGGGGCGCCCTCGAGGGTGAACGGAAGGCCGATCTGCGTGGTCTCGCCGAGCTCGGGGTCGTCGACCGTCGCCACCATGCCGTTCGCCCGGAGCTGGGGGTGCGCGAACTGCTGGTCGGCGCGGACGATGGCCTCGCAGCCGAGGTTGTTCTCGTGGAACTCCTCGACGAGCTCGTCGCGGTCGCGGGCGCGGAACGCGGCCGCACGTGCTTCTTCGATCTTGCGCTTCTCCTCGGGCGGCAAGGCCATGAACGTCCACAGGTCACCGACGTCGGGGAGCCCGAGGATCTCGTCCTGGGAGCGCTTCGGGGGGAGGCCGTTCATGGTCGACGCGTGCACCCATTCGCCGTTCGCGCACTCGAAGATCGAGCTCTGGTGGATCCCCGGGGGGTAGCTCTTGGCCATGAGCGTGTTGTGGGCGAGCGCGCCGTGCTGGACGTGCTGCCAGATCTGCGTCGTGTACAGCAGGGTCCCCTGGAGCAGCGACGTGCGGACGTGCTGGCCGCGGCCCGTCGCCTCACGCGCCACGAGCGCGGTCGCGATGCCGATTGCGACGAGGAACAGCGCGCCCATGCTCGGCATCGGCATGGCGAGGAACGTCGGTCCCGGGCGCCAGCCGGGCTGCTCCCACTGCTGGCCCGACGCAGCCTGGACGAGCGCGTCGTAGCCGGGTCGGTCGGCGAGGCGGTGGCCCTGCGGATAGCCGGGGCACGAGCAGTACACGAGTCGGGGGAGCTCCTCGGCGAGCGCCTCGTAGCCCAACCCCAGCCGGTCCATGACCCCCGGTCGGAAGCTCTCCACGAGGACGTCGGCGTCGGCGAGCAGACGGCGGAACGCCTTCCGTCCCCCGTCGGACTTCAGGTCGAGGGCGACCGAGCGCCGACTGCGGTTCCACACGTGAGAACCCACGTAGGCCCGAAACGGATCTCCGGTCGGCGGCTCGACCTTGACCACGTCCGCACCCTGCTCGGCGAGCAGGAGCACACCCATCGAACCGGCCGAGCCCCACGTGAGGTCGAGGATCCGGATCCCCTCGAGCACTCCGCTCACGGCTTCGCCCCCACGGTTTCCCCCATGATCCGAGCTCAGTCGAACACGCCGTCGTCGGCAAGCCGGCGACGCTCCTCGTCGGTGAGCCCGAGCAGCTCGCGCTGGACCCACTCGTTGTCCTGCCCCAGCGTGGGTGAGGGTCGCTCGTACGTGCTCGGCGCCTGCAGGACGCGGAACCCGTTGCGCTCGTAGCACCCCGCGCCGAGGAACGGATGCTCGTGGGTCACGAAATGCCCGCGGTGATTCACCTGGGGGTCCTCGTGCACGTCGCCGAAGTCGGCGATCGGGACGGCTTCGATCCCCACGGCCTGGAGCTCCCGAGCCACCTCCTCGCGGTCCCGCTCGCTCGTCCACGCGGCGAGGGCCGCCTCGACGTCGTCGACGTGGGCCGTCCTCCCCTCGAGAGACGCGAACGCTTCGTCGTCCGCACCGACGAGCTTGGCGAGCTGTTCCCAATCGTCGTCGTTCCAGACCGCGACGGCCACCCAGCGGTCGTCGCCCCGGCACGGGAACGCACCGTGGGGCACGGCCCGCGCCGATCGGTTGCCCGTCCGCTCGCCGACGACGCCGTTCGCGGAGTAGTCGAGCAGCCAGGGCGAGAGCGTGAACAGCGCGGTCTCGACCTGGGCCACGTCGAGGTAGACGCCGCGGCCGGTCCGCTCCCGGTAGCGCAGTCCGGCGGCGAGCGCGGTGGCGACGAAGCGCGGTGCGAGCGAGTCGGTGATCGTGCCCGCGGGGTAGGTCGGAGGTCGGTCGGGCGATCCGGTGAGGCGGGTG
>CAYRHS010000209.1:0-4643 GCA_964424125.1 uncultured Burkholderiales bacterium | reverse complement strand
GGAGACGGTCGAGCAGCATCGCCGTCACGATCCCCGACCCGCAGCCCGCGTCGAGCACCGTCTCGTCGCCTTCGAGCGGGAGGCGATCGAGCACCCCGCGCGCCATCGCCTGCTGAGGGGTGGAGACGCGGTGGTAGCTCTCGGCGTCCCAGCTCCGGGGCACGGCGGTCAGTCCTCGGCGCCGAACGGAGGGCGCCCCAACTGCTCGCGCACCGGCACGAACTCGGGCTGGAGCATGGCCCTCCGTTGCCAGCTCGCACCGTCGACGACCATCGTGTGCCCGCTCACGTAGGCCGCGTACGGCGAGCACAGGTACGTCGCGGCCCAACCCAGCTCGCGGGGTAGGCCGACCCGGTGCGCGGGCGTGCGGCGGTCCTCGGCCCGGCCGCGCTCGGGCACGCCCTCCTTGATCGCCGCGACCTCGTCCTCGTGCGGCATCAGCCCGGGCACGAGACCGTTCACCCGGATCCCGTAGGGGCCCCACTCGACGGCCAGCGTCTCGGTCAGGTTCTTGACCCCGGCCTTGGCCGCGGCCGAGTGCGCGAAGCCGGGCCCGCCCGTCCACGCGTAGGACGCCCCGACGTTCAGGAGCGCTCCCGGCGTGTGCGCCGTCAGATGCCGGCGCGCGAACTCCCGGGAACAGTGGAACGTGCCGTCGAGCACGATACCCACGACCGCCCGCCAGCCGTTGGGGCTGAGGTCCTCGGCCGGGACCGGAAAGTTCCCGGCCGCGTTGTTCACCCAGACGTCGGGGAGCCCGAACGACTCCTCGATCGCGTCGAACGCCTCGACCACGCTCGCGGGATCGCGCACGTCGAGGGGATGGCCGAACGCGCGCCCGCCGGTCGCGTCCACCGCCTCCACACCCTGGTCCCGGTGCTCTTCCCCCCGCGAGAGGATCGCGACCGCTGCCCCAAGACGAGCGAACTCGACCGCGATCGCCCGACCGAGGCCGGTCCCACCACCCGTGACCGCGACGACCTGACCGTCGTAGGTGCCGGGAGCGAGGGCGCTCGCCCCGAGCGGAGGCGGATCGGGCAGTCCCACCGTCAGGCGAGCGCGGCCTCGGCCCGCTCGCGCGCCCATCGGTAGTCGGCCTTGCCGCTCGGGCTGCGCACGATCTCGTCGACGACGACGAGCGCACGGGGGATCTTGTAGCCCGCGAGCTGCTCACGACAGAACTCCTGGAGCTCGTCCAACGTCGCCTCCGTGCCCGCCTGCAGCTCGACGACGGCGCACACGCGCTGTCCCCACCGCTCGTCGGGGACCCCGACCACGAGCACGTCGCGCACGGAAGGATGATCCACCAACGCCGACTCGACCTCCTCGGGAAAGACCTTCTCTCCTCCCGTGTTGATGCTCACCGACCCGCGCCCGTGGAGCACGATGCTGCCGTCCGACTCGACGCTCGCATGATCGCCCGGGAGCACGTAGCGGCGACCGCCGACCTCGACGAACGTCTCCGCCGTCTTCTCCGGATCCTTGTAGTAGCCGAGCGGGATGTGGCCGGTGCGGGCGAGCCGTCCGACCACACCGGAGCCGGGCTCGACCTCGTGGAGATCGTCGTCCAACACCGTCGTGGTCTCGCTGCGGGCGAAGCGCAGCGGCCCGGCGTCGGCGGACCCCGGCAGCCGCGCCTGGGTTCCCGCGACACCGGTCTCCGTCGAGCCGTAGCCGTCCATCACGATCACGTCCGGCAGGACTTCGTGGATCCGCGTCTTCGCCGACGGGGACAGCGCGGCCCCACCGGAAGCGATGACGAACAGCGACGAGAGGTCGAACTCGTCGCGGTGTGCCTGGAGCGCGTCGAGGAAGGGGCGCACCATGGCGTCGCCGACGAGCAACACGATGTTGCCACCCTCCTGGTCGACCAGCCGGAGCACCTCGAGCGGGGCGAAGGTGCCCGGTTTGGGGAGCACGACCTTGCCCCCGCCGTAGAGTCCGTGGAACGCGCCCCAGTGTGCGCTCACGTGCATCAGCGGGGGCGTGATGATCTGGGCAATACCGACCTCGGGGATCCGGTCGACGAGCTGCTCGGGCGAGGAGATCGGGCCTTCCGTCTGCGCCGGGTCCCCGCCGCCCAGCGAGGCGAAGAAGATGTCCTCGTGGGTCCACTGCACGCCCTTCGGCATCCCGGTCGTGCCACCGGTGTAGGCGATGTAGACGTCGTCGGAGCTGCGGTCCGTGAAGTCCCGCTCGGGTGAGGCGGCCGCCAGCGCCTGCTCGTAGTCGGCCGCGCCGTCGGGGATCACCGCGCCGCTGCCGTCCTCGACGACCACGAGATGGCGGAGGGCGGCCGTGAATCCCGCGACCGCTCCGACCCTCGGGCCGAACCGGCGGTGGAAGACCAGCGCTACGAGGTCGGCGTTGTCGTACAGGTACTCGAGCTCACGCTCGACGTAGCGGTAGTTGACGTTGATCGGAACCGCCCGGATCTTGCAGGCCGCGAGCATCCCTTCCAGGTACTCGCTGCCGTTCAGCAGGTGGAGCCCGACGTGGTCACCGGCGCCGACACCGGCCGCGGCCAGGTGGTGGGCCAGACGCGTCGCCCGCTCGTCGAGCTGCGCGTACGTGACCCGACGGTGCGGATCGACCACCGCCACGCGCGCCGGCACGGCATCGGCGACCTCCTCGAAGAGCTCCGACAGGTTGTAGCTGCTCACACGTCGCTCCGCGGGCTGGCCGACGCCCGGAGGCCGCATGGTACGCCGGAGCCGCCGACGTCGTTCCCTACGTTGCGCGCGATGATCGACGACGTGGGTGACTCGCTGCGGGGTCGGCTGCTCGTGGCCACGCCGTCACTGCTGGCCGACCCGAACTTCGACCGGACGGTCGTCCTCGTGCTCGAGCACGGCGACGACGGCGCCCTCGGCGTCGTCCTCAACCGCCCGAGCGAGACCGCCGTCGCGGAGCCGCTCCCCCGCTGGGGGGACGTCGCCTGCGAACCCGGCGTCGTCTTCATCGGCGGACCGGTCGCGCCCAGCGCGGTGATCGCCCTCGCCCGGGGTGAAGCCCGGAACGACACCGAAGGGTGGGTGCCGGTCGGCGACGACGTGGTCAGCGTCGATCTGGAGCGCATGCCCGAGGACCTGGGACGGATCGACGCGCTGCGGGTCTTTGCCGGCTGCGCCGGCTGGACACCGGGTCAGCTCGAAGGAGAGCTCGAGGCGAACGGATGGTTCGTCTGCGACGCGCTCCCCGGCGACCCGTTCACTCCGGAGCCCGAGGCCCTCTGGCGTACCGTCCTGGGCCGGCAGCCCGGCCGCCTGGCCTGGTACGCGAACTACCCCCCGCATCCCTCGTTCAACTGAGCGGCAGGTCGAGCATCCGGATCGCGTTGCCGCGCACGATCTTGTGGACCACGTCGGCGGGGAGGTCTCCCATGAGCTCCTCGGCCACCTGCCGGGTGTGGGGCCAGGTCGAGTCGGTGTGCGGATAGTCGGTCTCGAAGGTCACGTTGTCCACGCCGACGTCGGCCAACGAGTCGAGACCGTGGCGGTCGCGGAAGAAGCACCCGTACACCTGGCGGTAGTAGTAGGTCGAGGGCGGCTCGGGGATCGTGTCACGGACGCCACCCCACGCACGGTGCTCCTTCCACACGTCGTCGGCCCGTTCGAGGACGTACGGAATCCAGCCGATCTGTCCCTCGGAGTAGGCCAGCTTCAGCCGGGGGAACCGAACCAGCACACCCGAGAAGAGGAAGTCCGACAGCGACGCCATCGCGTTGTTGAACGACAGCGTGGCCTGCACTGCGGGGGGCGCGTCCGGTGAGGTGGCGGGCATCTTCGACGAAGACCCGATGTGCATGCAGACGACGGTGTTGGTCTGCTCGCACGCGGCGAAGAACGGGTCCCAGAACAAGTCCGGGTCGTGGATGCTCGGGAGCCCGAGATGGGGCGGGATCTCGCTGAAGCACACCGCCCGTACGCCACGATCGGCGTTGCGTCGGACCTCGGCCGCGGCCGCCTCCGCGTCCCAGAGCGGGATGAGGCAGAGCGGGATCAGCGCGCCCCCGGAGTCGCCGCACCACTCCTCCACCATCCAGTCGTTGTAGGCGAGGACGCAAGCGAGCGCGAGCTCGCGATCCTTCGCCTCGAGGAACGTCTGACCGCAGAAGCGCGGGAACGTCGGGAACGACAGCGAGGCCTCGACGTGGTTGGCGTGCATGTCCTCGACGCGCGCCCGGGGCTCGTAGCAGCCCGGACGCATCTCGTCGTAGGTGATGGCCGAGAGGGTCATCTCGTCGCGATCGAACCCCACCGCGGCCACGTGTCGCTTGTGCGGGTACATCTGGTCCTCGTAGAACCAGATGTCGCACGGTGGGCCGTCGTCGGTGAGCGTGTACTCGTATCTCGTGCCCCCGGCGAACTTGAGATCGCCGAGGCCGTGCCGCTCGATCCGGGGAGCGCGTTCCCGGAACCGCGCGGGCAACCACGTCTTCCACACGTGGGCGGGCTCGACGACGTGGTCGTCGACGCTGATGATCATCGGGATCTCGGTCGTCACGGTCCCTTCCCGTTCGGCTCGAGCAGGCGGCGTTCGAGCGCCTCGACGGTTCCGTCGGCGACCGGGAGCGACTCCACGTACCCGCGCGCGGAGCCGTAGCGCTCCCGCAGACCGCCGAGGAACGCGCGCATGGTGTG
>CAYRHS010000208.1:0-4643 GCA_964424125.1 uncultured Burkholderiales bacterium | reverse complement strand
CCCGAAGGTCTGGCTCTCCTCGACCGTGATGACACCGTCCGTGCCGACCTTGTCGAGCGCCTCGGCGATCATCTCGCCGATCTCCTGGTCGGCGGCCGAGATCGCGGCCACGTTGGCGATGGCAGCGGCGTCGGACTTCACGCTCTTGGACTGGCTCTTGAGCGAGTCGACGGCGGTCTCGACGGCCTCCTCGATCCCGCGCTTGAGCGACATCGGGTTGGCGCCCGCGGCGACGTTGCGCAGCCCCTCACGGATCATCGCCCAGGCGAGGACCGTGGCCGTCGTGGTGCCGTCGCCGGCAACGTCGTCGGTCTTCTTGGCGACCTCCTTGACGAGCTCGGCCCCGATCTTCTCGTAGGGATCTTCCAGGTCGATCTCCTTGGCGATGGAGACGCCGTCGTTGGTGATCGTGGGCGCGCCCCACTTCTTCTCGAGGACGACGTTGCGTCCCTTCGGTCCGAGCGTGACGCGGACGGCGTCGGCGAGCTTGTTCATGCCCGCTTCGAGCGCCCGGCGCCCGGTCTCGCTGTAGGCGATCTGCTTCGGCATCAAGTACCCCCTGAGCAGCTACTCGCTGCTGGTCGTCGGTGTCGGGTGGGTGCCGCCCGAGCCGGAACCGGGGGTCCGGGCGGCTCGGATCACTGTTAGCACTCGAAGCGTTTGAGTGCTAAGCCGATTTCAGCACCTCCGCGGGCACTCCTGCAAGTCCGGAGCCGGCCGCGGCCCACTGCCGGGCCACGAGCTCGACGAGGTCCGTGCGGGGCTCCCAGCCCACCAGCTCCACGAGCCGCGTGGTGTCGGCTCGGGTCGCCACGACCTCACCCACCTCCGCACGCCGGTGCCGGACCCGGGCCCGCCGCCCCACGACGAGCTCCACCGCTTCCACGAGCTCGGCCAGCGTGCAGGCTCGACCCGTCCCCACGTTCACGACCCCGCCGGGGTCAGCATGCGCCAGGTCGACCAGGGCCCGCACCACGTCGTCCACGTCGGTGACGTCCCGCCGACGCTGCGCCGAGCCCCGGACGACGACCGGCCGTCCCGCCTCGACGCATCGCAGCCAGCGCGCGACCGCCATGTCCGGGCGTTGCCCTTCCCCGGCCACGGTGAACGGGCGCACGACGGTGACGCGCCCGCCGGCTCCCGCCCGTCGGAAGCATCGGCGCTCGAGCTCGACCTTCGAACGCGCGTACCCGCCTCGGGGCCGCACGCGATCGGACTCACGCGACGGGCGCGGCCGCCCGCCCAGGAACGCTGCACCCCCGTAGACCGACGACGACGACGCGGCCACGAGCACGGTCGAGGCGCGAAGAACCGCGAGCACCTGCTCGGTCGCGAGGACATTGTCGCGCCAGCGGTCGCGCTCGATCGTGCCGCCGTGTCCGACCACTCCGGGGCGCCCCGCCAGATGGAAGACGACCGCCGCCTCATGCAGCGCGTCCCGCGTCTCCGGACGCGGGTGGTCGAGGGCGTCCACGATCGTCGGTGGAGCGTCCGGACCCGGCGGGCGCCGGTCGATCCCGACGACCGACACGCCCGCGTCGCCGAGCAGGCCCGCGAGACGCGAGCCGATGAAGCCCGACGAGCCGGTCACCACGACGTGCGCACCGCGCAGCCCGGTCATTCGGTGACGGCGAAGGTGGTTGCCATCCCCTTCGCGAAGTGGCTCTCGACCGTGCCGTCCGGCTGGACCTCGACGATGTTGCAGAACAGCACGTAGTCCCCGGGTTCGAGGTCGAAGGTGCCCTCACAGGTCTGGCCGGCCGGGAACGCCTTGATCTCGCCGATGAGCTCCTGATCTGGATCGAGGGCCTCCTCGTCGACGGCGCCGTCCTCGTCCGTCGGCAGCGAGTCGATAGAGTCCGCCTTCACCACGACGAGCTCGTGGGCCTCCGCGCCGATGTTGTCGGCCACGAAACCGATCGTTCCCGCCGGGACCTCGTCCACCTCCGGTTCGATGCCGAACTCGAAGAGCTCGGCGTCGACCGTGGTCGTCGCGGTGGAGATGTCGCCCACCGGTTCGCACTCCGCGGCTGCCGACCCCGAGGCCGAGCCGCCTGCCGACGCGGACCCGGACTCGGACCCCGAGCCGTCGTCGATCGTACGGACGCTCCCGCCGTCGTCCTTGCACGCGGTCAGCGCGAACGTCAGCACGGCGACCGCCGAGAGCGCCGCCAGTCGTCGTCTCACCCGCATCCCTGCTCCTTGTCGCTCGTTGCGGACCTTCCGGACCTCGCGGCGTCGCGGCGACATCGATCGCCACCCGAGCGCCGCGAGTGCACCCAGCACCACGACACCGAGGAGATGGGCCCACCACGACCATCCGGCGAGCGTGCGGTAGTCGGGCAACACCCGGGCAAGCGCACGTACGGACGGCAACGTGGTGGCGTCGAAGTCGACGATCAGCGTGAGCCGACCCGTCAGCACCTCGGTCAGCACCCACCCGGTCGTGACGACCCCGACGACGAGCCCCGCCGCGACCCACGGCCGCACCGCCGCGACGCGACCCGCCCACCACGCGACGGCCAACACCAACAGTGGCAGCACGACGACGACCTGGCGGCCCGGCCACCACCAGCCGTGCATCGTCAGCGCCACGAAGACCGCCACGAGCCACCCTGCCGCCAGGGGGAGGACGAGGGCGGTCCAGCCCCGCGGCCGGCGGCGGACCATCGCAGCCAGGGCCGGAACCGCGAGCAACCACGCGGGCTGCCACGGGGCGAGCCCGAAGGACCGGTCGAGGAGCAGCCCGCTGAGGCGCACCGACCGACCCACGTAGTCGGGATCGCGACCGGCCACGGCCAGCTCGTCACCCGCGAAGTGGGAGCCGCTCGCGTACACGGTCCAGCCCCCGTAGAGCACCTGGTGTGCGAGCCCGTACGCGACCGCGGCGCCGGCGAGGACGCCACCCAGGACGAACGCGGTGCGAACGTCCCCCCGCCGCACGAGCCGGACGAGTGCGACGACCACGAACGCCGCGGCAACGGGCACGTACTTCACCGACAGCCACGGGAGCGCGACCACGGCGGTACCGAGCACGAGCATGCCGCCGCGCCGCAGCGCCCCGGTGACCGCGCCGAAGGCCAGCGTCACCGCGAGCGCGGCGGGAAGCTCCGGGTAGACCTGCGTGGCGTAGATCGACAACGGCGGCGCGAGCGCGAACGCGAGGACCGTGAGCGCCGCGACCGGTACGGGAACCGCCAGTCGACGGACGGCGACCCAGACCAGCGCGCCGGCGAGCACACCCGCCAGAATCGCCAGGAACAGCTTGGCGGCGATCCAACCGCCGAACGCGACCGCGGGGGCGAGCAATGCCGGGAGGAGCGGATCGTGGGGGCTCACCTGCGAGCTGTCGTCCCGGATCGTCTCCTGTTGGAGCAACGGGACCTCGTGGAAGTCGCGGTAGCGATCGTCGGCTCGCTCGTCGGAGACATCGAGGTCGTGATCCTCGGCCAGACTGATCGCGGTCAGGAGGTAGTGCGGCTCGTCGGCGCTGGCCCGCGCGCCGTAGGTCGCGCGGGCACCGGTCCCGAACGATGTCGCGATCGCGACGACTCCGCCGACGACCAGGCACACGCGACGAAGGTTCACGCCAGGCGCTCCATGCGGCGGATCGTCAGCAACCACGTCAGGAGCGCCGAGAGCGCGAGCAGCACCAGGGCCGCCAGTCCGGCTTCCGCGTAGAAGAGCGACTCGGTGCGATCGAAGACGCGCGTCGCCAGCGTCTGGAAGCCGATCGGTGCGAGCAACAGAGTCGCGGGGAGCTCCTTCATCGTGGAAAGCAGCACGAGCCCCGTACCCGCAGCAAGACCCGACCGCATGAGCGGCAGGTCGACGCTGAGCAGCCGGCGCAACCGGCCCGCGCCGAGCGAGCGGGCGGCGTCGTGCAGCCGAACCGGAACTCCCGAGACGGCGACCTGCGAGGCTCGCAGCGCCTGCGATCCGAAATGGATCACGTAAGCGGCGATCAACAGCGGGAAGGTGAGGTACAGCGCGCTGAGAAGGGGAGCACGCACCGCCCAGAAGACGATCGCGAGCGCGATCACGATGCCGGGGAGCGCGAAGGCGCTCACGACCACGAGGTCGATCGCCCACGACACCCGTGAGCGATGACGCACCGAGAGCACCGCGAGCGGAAGGGCGGCCGCGGTGGCGGCGAACCCGGCCACGACCGAGATCCACACCGTGTTCCACGCGGGCTGCAGGACGTCACCGAGCGCGAGTCGGCCGTCGGCGAGCGCCGGCGCCACCCAGTCGACGAGCGCCGCGATCGGGGCGACCAGCGCCACCGCGACGATGGCCACCGTCAGGCCGAGCGCAGCCGGTTTCCAGACGCCCAGGGCCACGACGGTCCCCTTCCGGCCAGCCGAGACCGCTTCGGTGGCGAGACGACGCCGTTGCAGTCTCCGCTCGGCGCTCACCACGACGAGCGCCACGAGCGCGACGACCAGGCTCAACGACAGCGACGTCTGCCGATCGAGCAGGCGGCTCGAATAGATGCGCGTCGTGAGGGTGTCGTAGCGGAGCAGCACCACCGCACCGAAGTCGCTCAGCGTGTAGAGGAAGACGAGCAGCGATCCCGCGCCGATCGCCCCGGCTGTCTGGGGCAACACGATCGTCCGGAACACGTGGAACGGGCGGCGGCC
>CAYRHS010000207.1:0-4711 GCA_964424125.1 uncultured Burkholderiales bacterium | reverse complement strand
CAGTACGTGCACGCCATCGACGTCGCGCCGACGATCCTCGACGTCCTCGGCATCCAGGCCCCCGGCGAGATCGACGGCGTAGAGCAGCAGCCGCTCGAGGGGGCGAGCTTCTTGCACACCTTCGACGATGCCGACGCGCCGGCGCACCGCGACACGCAGTACTACGAGATGCTCGGGTGCCGCGCGATCTACCGGCGGGGTTGGAAGGCCGTCGTCTACCACCCGATCCAGGCGGCCGAGCCCGGCCTCGACCTGGACGCATGGGAGCTCTACGACGTCACGAACGATCCGTCGGAGTGCCACGATCTTCGCGACCGGCACCCCGAGCTGCTCCAGGAGCTCGTGGAGCGCTGGTGGATCGAAGCGGCGAAGCACCAGGTCCTCCCGCTCGACAACCGGCCGTTTTCGGAGTTCGTGCTCGAACGTCCCGAGGGAGCTCCACCGCGGAGCCGCTACGTGTACTACCCGGACGCCGCGATGGTGCCCGAGCCCGTCGCGGCCAACGTGAAGAACCGCTCGCACCTGGTCACGGTCGAGGTGGAGATTCCGGAGGACGGTGCCGAGGGCGTCCTGGTCGCGGAGGGGAGCGTGCTCGGCGGGTGGTCCTTCCACCTCACCGGAGGCCGGCTCGCATACGTCCACAACGTCTGCGGGTACGAGGAGCACCGTGTCGAGACCGGGGTGGAGCTGCCGGCCGGCCCGCACACGCTGGCCTTCCGGTTCACGAAGACCGGTGAGCACCAGGGCACGGGCGATCTCCTCGTGGACGAGGAGGTCGTCGCCACGGGCGAGATCCCGCGCTCGACGATGAGCCGGTTCTCGATCACCGGTGAAGGGCTCACCTGCGGGTATTCGCTCGGCCTCGCCGTCTGCAAGGACTACCGGTCACCGGCTCGGTTCACGGGCGCGATCCGACAGGCGGTGATCGATGTCGACGGCGAGCCGTACCTCGACCCCGAGGCCGAGGCCGACCACGCGGTGACGACGCAGTGAAGGTCCTCAGCCGAACGTGCGCGCTCCGCTGCGGGCACCGGCGCCGGCACCCGCCACGAAGAAGGTGATCAGGATCCCGCCCGGCAACGCGCCCCAGAAGGACACGAGGACACCGACGTTGCCGAGGAACAGCATGAGCAGCCAGGTGGCGGGGAACGACGCCACGATGGCGACGAAGAGAATCACGAGGAATACCACGGGGCCTCCCGGGTCGAGGACCGGACCACTCCAGCCTGACCGGTAGCTGACCGTGAGTGGTGGACCTGTTCGAGCGACCGTGGGGCGCGTCGGCCGATCAGACCGCGGATCGGGCGAAGCGGTGCACCGCGCTTAGCTTGTTGGCAGCATCGAGCGCCGCGACCTTGTAGGCCTCGGCGAGGGTCGGGTAGTTGAAGACGTTCTGGAGGAAGAAGTCGAGCCCGCCGTCGAGCAGGTAGACGGCCTGGCCGACATGGAGGAGCTCGGTCGCGAACGTTCCGATGATGTGCACGCCGAGGAGGCGGCCGTCATCGCGATGGAAGAGCATCTTCAAGAGTCCCGTGTCGTCGTGGAGCAGCTGGCCCCGCACGAGCTCGCGGTAGCGAGCGACCCCGGTCTCGTAGGGAACACGCGCGGCGGTGAGAGTCTCCTCGGTGGCGCCGATCATGGAGATCTCCGGCATCGCGTAGATGCCGAAGGGGAAGCGATCCGCCATCGGCTTGGCCTCGACGTCGAACATGTGGCACGCGGCGAGGCGGCCTTGCTCGCTCGACGTCGACGCGAGCGCCGGGAAGCCGATGACGTCACCGGCGGCGTAGATGCTGGCTGCGGCCGTGCGGTAGTCGTCGTCGACCTCCAACCGACCTCGGTCGTCGGCCTTCAGACCGACGGCATCGAGGTTCAGCAGGTCGATGTTCCCGACCCGACCCGCGGAGAACAGCACCACGTCCTCGACGATGTGCTTGCCCGACTCCAGCTCCAACATCGCCTGCGGGCGCGGGTCGTACATCGTCCGGACCTCCTCCACGCGCTCGCCAAGCCGGAACGTCACCCGGTTCTGCCGCATCTGGTAGATGAGCTCGTCGACGATCTCGTCGTCCACGAAATCGAGCAGTCGCTCGCGCTTGTCGACCACGGTGACCTCGACGCCGAGCGCCGCGAACATCGACGCGAGCTCGATGCCGATGACTCCGGCACCCACGACCACCATACGGTGGGGAATCTCCTCGAGGTCGAGGAGATCGTCGGAGACGAGCACCGTTCTGCCGTCGATGTCGATCGCCGGCGGCCGGGCCGGCCGCGAGCCCGTCGCGACGAGCACGAACTCCGAGCTGACCTGTTCGGAGGTGTCGGGGCCGTCGATGCGAACGACGTGGGGGGTCACGAACGACGCGGTGCCGAAGCGCACCTCGACTTCGTTGCGCCGAAGCTGTTCGGCTTCGATCCGACCCGTGGTGAGCACGACGTCGCGGATCCGGCTGCTCAGATCCTCGATCGACGGGCGTCGCTGCGGGGCGAGCCCGTCGCCCTGGGCGCGAGCGTTGAGTGTCTTCACGGCCTCCCGGAAGCTCTTGCTGGGGATGGTGCCGGTCTGGAGGCACACCCCGCCGACCGGCGGCTCTCGCTCGAGCACGAGCGCCCGTCGGCCGATCTTGGCCGCCTGCACCGCGGCCCGCTGACCGGCCGGTCCACTGCCGATGCAGACGAGGTCGTAGTCGAAGCGATCGTTCACGGCTCACACCTTCGCGCGTCGGTCACCCCTCGAGGGTCTCGGCCAGGGGACGCGCCCGTCCGCGGAGGTGGTAGCGGTGCGCGAACGTCCCGTACGCGATCAGGCCCGCGGGGAGCGGCAGCCAATAGGAGACGAGGCGGTACGCAAGGGTCGCGACCGCGGCATCGGCCGGCGTGACGCCCGCCAGCGTCAGGGTCGCGGTGAGCCCGGCCTCGACGAAGCCCAGGCCTCCCGGCGTGATGGGGATCATCGCCAGGACTGCCGCGGCGGTGAAGGCGAGCAGCGCGAGGGAGGGGTTGGGGCGCGCCCCCACGGCGGTCAGGGCGGCGAGGAGCGCCAGGTAGTCGAGGCTCCACTTGCCGACGGATGCAGCCACAGCCCGCACCCAGTTCTTGCCGAGCGCGCTGCGGATCCGGTTGCGCTCCCGCACGAGCCGTTCGGGGAGTCCGTCCGAGGGCGGACGCCTCGGACGAAGGCGTGCGAGCACACGCTCCGCGAGTCGTCCCACGAGCCGAACCGGCCGGTCGGCACGGAGGAGGACGACACCGAGGGCGAACATGATCGCGAACGCGACCGCACCCAGCCATGCGGCCTGAGCGAGGCCGCGATCGACCGGCGTCCCGAAGACGATCGCAGGCAGCGCGAACACGGGCATGGCGAAGACCGCCCCGGTGGTGATCAGCGAGACCGCGGTCAAGGCCGATGCGGCTGCCGCGGGGTCTGCCCCCGCGACGGACAGCATCCGGTACTGGACGGCCCCTCCGGTCGCCGCGCCGCCGGGGACGACGCGACTCACCGCGTTCGAGGCCAGCTGCGAGGTGACGATCACGAACCATCCTGCGTCGCGGATCGCGAGGTGGAAGAGCAACCACACGCAAGCGAAGCTGCCGGCCTCGGCTCCCGCCATGGCGACGAACCACAGCGGCTCGATGTCCTCGAGATCTTGCCAGGAGCCGAACACCCGCACGAGGCTCGGGAACAGCAGGTAGAGGGTCACGGCCGCGACCACGAGGAGCACGGCCCGTTCGATGATCCGACGGCGGGTCACCCGGCCTTGTCGGAGCCGACCGGATGCCGGGCCGGTGGGAGCCTCGAGCGGCATACGGGCAGGCTAGAGGCGATGGGTGCGGGTCACCGCGGTTCAGGTCGGTGTTGCGTCGTGCCGAGAACCACGAAGAGGACCATGGCAGGACCAGACGCGCCCGAAGTCGCCCGCTCGCCGCTGCAGAAGCGACCGCGAGTCGGGGATGCTCCCGCCTTGCTCGCCGCGGCCCGTGCGGTCAACGGGGTCGCGGTACCCGAGCTCGCGCTCGGCGAGATCCTGGATCGGACCCTGGAGGTCCTGGGCGCCTGTCGAGCCGCGGTGCTGTTGGAGAGCGATGCGGTTCCCGACGTGCCGTCGGCGGTGGAACGTGGTTCCTGGGTCGACGTGGGTGGGCCGCCGGATCGTTCCACCTCGATCGTCGGGCACGCGCGCAGAACGCGGACGTCGGCGCTCGGAACGCTCCAGGTCGCGGAGGCGCCGATCCGGGGGCGTGCGGCCGCGGGAACCGCGATGGCGGCGCCGGTCGAGCATCGCGGGGAGCTGCTGGGGGCGGTCGTGGTCGAGGCGGCGCACGGAAGGTACTTCCGCGATCGCCAACGGGTGGTCCTAGAGCTCCTCGCGGTGTACGTGTCGGCGGTACTGACGCGTTGGCGCAGCGTCGTGACCGAGCGCGAACAGGTGGCCGCGCTCCTGGAAGCCGACCGCATGAGGCGGGAGTTCGCGGTCATCGCCGGTCACGAGCTCCGCACGCCGGTGACGGTCATCCGCGCCGCCGCGGCCGGCGCGCGCCGCTCCGAAATCGAGCCCGCCGCACTCGCCGAGCTGCTCGACACGATCGAGCAACAGGCGGCTCGTTTCGAGCGCATGGTGCACGACATCGCGGCCGAATGGCGCCGCGTCGCGCGGGTACGCGTCGAGCGCTACGAGATCGACCTCGCCGCCACCGTGGCGATCTTCGCCTT
>CAYRHS010000206.1:0-4757 GCA_964424125.1 uncultured Burkholderiales bacterium | reverse complement strand
TGGCCTCCCGGACCTGTGCCGCCGGGGAGCGCTTCCCTACGAAGCGTCGGCGCAGCTCCTCGAGCGCGTCCGGTTCGACGGCCCCTTGCGCGCTCGCTCTCGCTTCGGCGGCGGCGTCGGCGAGGATCGCCTCGACCTCGGCGAGCGTCACCGGCCCGCTCCGGCGACGCGCCGCTGCCGGGCGGCCTCGAAGCAGCACACGGCGGCCGCGGTGGCCACGTTGAGGGACTCCGCTGCTCCGGCCATGGGGATCGTCACCCGGTCGTCGAGCACCGCCTCCAGGCCGCTCGGGAGGCCCTCGGCCTCGCCTCCCACGACGAACGCCACCGGGACCGTGAGGTCGTGGGACTCGGGGGGGCGGCCGCCCGTCGCGACCGTCCCCAACCGGCGCACGCCGTGGGAACCGAGCATCTCGAGCGTGTCCACTGGGTCGTCACCTTCGCCGACGGCCACACCGAAGCATGCCCCAGCCGACGCGCGCGCCACCTTCGGATTTCGTACGTCGACGGGATCGCCGCAGAACACTACCCCTGCCGCTCCTGCCGCCTCGGCACCGCGGAGCAACGATCCGGCGTTGCCCGGGTCGCGCACACCGACCGCCACCACCGACAACGACGTCTCGGCGAACGCCGCGGGCCCGACCGTCGGGAGCGCGGCCACCGCGAGGACGCCGGGTGACGTCACCACGTCCCCGACGCGACCGAGGACCCCTCGCTGGACGATCCGCACCGGCGTGCTCGTGGCCCCGACGCGTCCGGCGAGCTGTTCGACGGACCCGGGTGCTCCCTCCTCGACGTACAGCGCCTCGAGCGTGGCAGTCCGGGCCAGGGCTCCGTCGATGACACGAACGCCTTCGAGGATCGTGACCCCGGCCGAGTGACGATCCGAGGCGCGTCGTACCAAGCGGCGAAGACGACGGACCTCGGGGTGACGGGGCCCGAGCGGGAGCTCGGTTGCGGGGTTCAGGCCGCGTCGAGCGCGTCGCGGGCGACCTCGACGAGCGACGTGAACGCGTCCTCGTCCCGAACCGCGAGATCGGCCAGGACCTTGCGGTCCACCTCGACGTCGGCGGCCTTCAAGCCCGCGATGAACCGGGAGTACGAGAGGCCCCGCTCGCGACAGGCCGCGTTGATCCGCACGATCCAGAGGCGCCGGAACTCGCCCTTGCGGGCGCGGCGGTCCCGGTACGCGTACCGCAGCGAGTGCATGACCTGCTCGTTCGCCTTGCGGTAGCTCCTGCTCTTCGCCCCCGAATACCCCTTGGCGCGACGCAGCAACTCGCGGCGGCGACGCTTCGACGGGACGCTGTGCTTGACGCGGGCCATCCTGCTTCCTCCGTCAACGACCCAGCAGCCGCTGGGCGGTCCGACGATCGGCGCCCGTGAGCTCGGCTCCGCGACCGAGACGGCGCTTGCGTCGGCTGGACTTCTTCTTCAGCAAGTGCGAACGGAACGGCTTGCGGCGCCGAATCCGGCCCGATCCGGTGACGTGGAACCGCTTCGCGGCGCCGCGGTGCGTCTTCTGCTTGGGCATCAGCCCGACCCCTTCTCCGGTCCCGAGGCCTGGGTGGCACGAGCCGCCCGCCCTCGCCCCGCCTTGCGCGTCGGGTGCAGGACCATCGTCATGTTCCGCCCGTCCTGGCGCGGAGCCTGGTCGACGACCGCGTAGTCGGACACGTCGTCGGCGATGCGGTCGAGGATGCGCATCCCGAGCTCGGGGTGCGCCATCTCGCGTCCACGGAACATGATCGTGACCTTCACCTTCGAGCCTTCGTGCAAGAAGCGCTCGACGTGCCTCATCTTCGTGTCGTAGTCGCCGCCCGAGATCTTCGGGCGGAACTTCATCTCCTTGATGACGACGTTGCTGGCCTTCCGCCGGGATTCCTTGCGCCGCTGGTCCTGCTCGTACTTGAACTTGCCGAAGTCCATGATCCGGCAGACCGGGGGATCGGCGTTGGGCGCGACCTCGACGAGATCGAGATCCCGTTCGTGTGCCGTGGCCAGCGCCTCCGGCAACGGTTTCACGCCCAGCTGCTCGCCGTCTTCGGCGACGAGCAACACCTCCCGGGCCCGGATGCGGTCGTTGATCCTGGCATCGGTGGAAGCTATGTCGGCACCTCGATCTCGGCTCCTGGTCGTCGTTCGCCCGCTGGACGCCCGGGCACCGCCCGGACGCGCCGATGGCGGACACAGGAAGTGTCCGCCATCCTCGCCGACGACGCGAGGCCGCCGGAGAACAAACGGACCCGGCTCGCACGCCGGAACGTTCCGGACGGCGGCCGGGTGGGCCGGATCGGGCTCGCCCGATCCTTCCACTTCCCATATCGGTTCTCGATCGGCGAGGATACCAGCGTGAGCACTCTCTGGACACCCTCAGGCGAACACCGACCTCGACCCGGCGACGACGAAGGCGCGCCGGCACCACCACCCGGCGCCGCCGGGGGCCCGCCGCCCGGCGCCGAACCCGTCGACGAGCCAACCCGGGCGCAGGCCGAAGCGGAGATGCAACAGCTCCGCGAGGAGCTCGCCGCTACGCCGGTCGCGGACATCATCGCCAACCATGTGGTCGGGCTGTGGCAGCTGGCGGTGCTGCACCTCGACCTGGAGGGCTCCGGAACGCGCCAGGTCGACCAGGCTCGCATCGCGATCGACGCGGTGGCCGCGCTGGTCGAGCAGTTGGGCGACGATCTCGGACCGCACCGTCAACCACTCGAGGACGCGCTCGCGCAGCTCCGTCTCGCTTACGTGCAGGTGACCGAGAGCGGCGGGGCCGCCCCCGAGGGCTCAGGAGCCTGACCGGACCTCGGCGGCCTCCCACTGCCCCAGACGGCCGGGATCCACACGGAAGGTGACGTCGACGCCGACGGGGATCGACCGCGACCCGTCGGCGATCGCGGTGCAGTGGAACGGCAACCGGCGACCGTCGTCGGCGTCGATCTCGCCGAGCCCCCGCCGCTCGTCGAACGCCACGACCCTTCCGCTGCGCTGCATCGGACGCCGCTGCTCCTCGCCTCAGTGTCTCCGCTCTCGGCGCCGACGGCGCCGGGCCGCTCTGGCCCCGCCTCGGGCGGCACAGGATACCTGCGCTGCTGCTCCTCGCCTCAGTGCACGATCTTGGCGATGGGGAGCTCGATGAGGCCGGTCGCGCCCCGCTCCGAGAGCTCGGGGATCAGGGTGTTGATGCCCTGCTTGGGCACGACGGTCTCGACCGCGTAGCCGTCACCTCCCGCGAGCTCGTTCACCGTGGGAGCCCGGAGCGCCGGCAACACGGACAACACGTCCTCGAGCCGCTCCCGCGACACGTTGCACTTCAGGAGCACCCGGCCCCGTGCCTCGAGCACACCCGACAGCAGCGTGTGGATCTGCTCCATCGACCGGCGCTTGCCCGGATCGGCGTACGCGGCGGGGTTGGCGACCAGCTCGGTGTGCGAGAGGAGGATCTCGTCCACGATGCGCAGACCCGCAGCACGCAGGGCACGCCCGGTCTCGGTGATCTCGACCACCGCGTCCGCGATCTCGGGCACCTTGGCCTCGGTCGCACCGTACGAGAGGCTGACCTCCGCGTCGATACCGCGCTCGGTGAAGTAGCGGCGCGTGAGCTCCGGATACTCGGTGTGGACCCGCACGCCGTCGCCGAGATCCTCGGCCGACTCGATCTCGCTGTCGCCCGCGACGGCGAGCACCACCCGGATGGGCCGAGCCGTGGCCTTCGAGTAGTGCAGCTGCGCCACCGTGACGACGTCGGCACCGGTCTCCTCGACCCAGTCGCGCCCGGTGATGCCGAGGTCGAAGAGCCCGTCGGCGACGTAGCGCGGGATCTCCTGCGGGCGGAGGATCCGGACGTCGTCGATGCGCGGGTCGTCGATCGTCGCCCGGTAGTCCACGTCGGAGGACCGCGACACCTCGAGGTCCGCGTCCTCGAAGAGCTGGAGCGTCGAGCGCTCGAGCGAACCCTTCGGCAGCACGAGGCGTAGGGACGTCATCGCGCACCCGGGAGCCGGCGGAGGAGATCGACCATCTCGAGCGCGGTCAACACCGCCTCCTCTCCCTTGTGCCCTTGCACGCCGCCGACACGGGCCCACGCCTGTGCTTCGTCGTCGGTCGTCAACACGCCGAAGACCACCGGGACTCCGGTGTCGAGCGCGACCCTCGTGCAGCCCTCGGCAGCCTGCCCGGCAACGTAGTCGAAGTGTGGAGTCTCGCCCCGGATGACCGCTCCGAGGCACACGACCGCGTCGAACGCGCCCGACGCCGCGCAACGTTGCGCGACGAGCGGCAGCTCGAAGGCGCCTGGAACCCACACCACCGACAGGCGCTCGTCCTCGACACCGTGTTCGTGCAGCGCCCGAACGGCGCCGTCGAGCAGCTCGCTCGTGATGTCGGCGTTGAAGCGACTCACCGCGACGGCGACGCGCGCGCCCGCGGCATCGGGCCGGCCGGAGAGCCCGGCGTAGCTCCCCATCAGCTCCCGCCGTAACCCTCATCCTCGATGTCGAGCAGGTGCCCGAGCTTCTGCTGCTTGGTACGCAGGTAGGCAATGTTCTCGTCGTTGGGCTCGGTCGCGAGTGGGACACGTTCGACGATCTGGAGGCCGTAGCCCTCGATGCCGCCGTACTTGGCGGGGTTGTTCGTCATGAGGCGCATGGTCGACACGCCGAGGTCGACGAGGATCTGCGACCCGATGCCGTATTCGCGCGAGTCGATCGGGAAGCCGAGCTCGAGGTTGGCCTCGACCGTGTCGCGACCTTCGTCCTGGAG
>CAYRHS010000205.1:0-4762 GCA_964424125.1 uncultured Burkholderiales bacterium | reverse complement strand
GTGAACTCCCGGTCGCCGATGACGTAGACGCCGCCGTCGGCGATGGTCGTCTCGGGCGTGCGGATGCCGCTCTGGAGTGCGGCGAGCGCAGTGATGAGCTTGAAGGTGGATCCCACCGCGTACTGGCCCTGGATCGCCCGGTTGTTCAGGGGGAACTCGCTCGCCGGGTCGTTGTAGAAGTCGAGGACCGTCGGGTCGATCCCGCCGACGAAGTCGGCGGGATTGAACGAGGGACTCGAGGCCATCGCGACCACCGACCCGTCGCGCGCGTCGAGGACGACGACGGATCCGGCCGGTGCGTCGAAGGTCGCGAATCGTTCGACGGTCCCTGTGTCCTGGCGCTGCCCGGCGGCATCGAGCCCTTCTACGAGCGCGTCCTCGGCCGCGGTCTGGACGTCCAGATCGAGCGTCAGGCGGATGTCGTTGCCGGGCTCGCCCTCGCGCACGTCGAGCGTGCCGACCACCTGGCGATCGGCGTTGACCTCGAGCGTCTCCTGGCGCGGCTTCCCACGGAGATCGGGCTCGAAGGTCAGCTCGACACCCGCCTTCCCGATCTGTTCGCCGAGCTGGTAGTCGAGATCGGAATCGCTGCGAAGGTCGAGCTCCTCCTGGTTGATCTCCCCGGCGTAGCCCAGCACGTGGGCAGCAATGTTGCCGTGCGGGTACTCGCGCACCGGGACCTGGACGGCCTCGACGCCGGGGAACTCCTCGAGGTGCTCGCGGATGTAGAGCAACGCGTCTTTCGAGACCGTGCCCGCGGGAACGTCGATCGCGACCGTCACCGGCTGCAGTGGGCTGTTGCGGGGATCGTCGAGACGGTCCTCGATTTCCTGGCGATCGACGCCCAGCAGCTCCGACAGCCCGCCGATGCTCCGCTCGCGGTCTTCCACGGAGACGGACGGATCGATCCGGATGGCGGCCGCCTCCCGGTTCGTCACCAGCGGACGACCTTCGCGATCCAGGATCTGACCTCGGGGCGCCTCGGTCTGGATCACCTCGGTCCGGTTGGTCTCGGCCGCGACCGCGAAGTCCTCGCCCGAGCCGACCTGGAGGAACCACAGCCGCGCGAGGAGCGCGCTGAAGAGTCCGAGCACGACGACGCCGATGATGCTGACGCGCAGCCGGTTGCCTTCGCTCATGAATCCGCCGAACCGGGAAACGAGCGGCGGTGGTGCGGGCGCGCTACCGGGCCCGCCATGCCCCGCCGGGCACCGATTCTCGCACCGCCCATCGAGCAAATGGGAACACCACCGGCGCCACCACCATGTCGTAAGCGGCCCCGACCAGCACGATCACGATCGTCTGGCCCGCGATCAGCTGGTCCTGGCCGGCCAGGATCCCCACGGTCACGAAGATCAAGCCCCCGAGCAGCCCGGCGAGGCCTCCGATCAGCGGGGTCACCCAGATCGTGGACCGCACCAGCCCGGATTCGACGAGGCCGATGGCGTATCCGGTCACCGCGTACGACAGTGCCGAGAGCCCGAGCGGGGTCTGGAGGAACAGGTCCACGGCCAGACCGGCGCTGAAGCCGAACAGCAACCCCGACTCGGGACCGGACCGAAACCCGACCGCGGCGGTGGCGACGAGGGACACGGCCGGGCCCGCGTCGGCGATCTCCAGACGCGGGAAGACGGCGACCTGGAGGAGCACCGTGACGACCAGGAGGAACAGCAGTCGAAGGCGGCGACCCACGAACGCCCCCCGTCAAGCCGGCCAGACGAGCACGGTCACGACGTCGACCTCGCCGAGGTCGACGATCGGCTCCAGGCGAATACGCTGTTGCACCTCGCCCGGTCGCGGCTCCGCTTCCACCACGGTCCCGACAGGCACGCCGGGCGGGAAGCGACTCATCTCCCCGAGCGTCACCGCGACGTCGCCCTCCGAGATGCTCGCATCCGGATCGACGAAGTCGACGGCGAGCGTGTCACGACCGCGTTGGCCGACCGCGGAACCCGTCTCGTTCTCGATGCGTACGCTCACGCCCGAGGACTCGTCCGTGATCAACAGGACCTTCGCCGAGGTGCTCCCCGCGCGCACGACGCGGCCCACGAGACCGTCGCCCGCGACCACCGGCATTCCCTCGGCGATCCCCGACGACGTCCCCTTGTTGAGGACGATCGTGCGCTCGAACGCGTTCGGCGCGCGAGCGATGACCTCGGCGGTGATGCCTTCGAGGTCGCCGGCGAACGGAAGCTCGAGCAGCGTGCGGAGCTCCTCGTTCTCCTTGAGCGCACCCTCGGACCGCGCGAGCTCCGACTGCAGCTCGTCGACCTGTGTCCGTAGCTCGTCGCGTTCCGAGCGAAGGTCGCCGGCGGAGGTGACACCGTCGACCCAGTCGGCGACCGGCGACACGACCGCGTCGGCTGCCGTCTGGACCGGCGAGGCGACGTCGAGGGCGAACCGACGGAGGGGGTCGAAGAGGGAGTCGGCCTGTCCTCGCTGGTCGAGCGTGATGAGCGTGACCGCGCTGAGCAGGACCAGGAGCAGGACGTACCGGCGGCGGCTGGTTCCTCCGGTGGCTACGGCCACGGGCTCGGTTCCTCGGTGCGGCGACTAGGCCGACTGGGACGAGATCAGCACCTGCTTGAGCGCGTCGAACTCCTCGAGGCACTGCCCCGAGCCGATGACCACCGAGTCCAGCGGCGAGTCCGCCAGCCGGATCGGCATGCCCGTCTCCGCGGCCAGCCGGGCGTCGAGACCATGGAGGAGGCCACCGCCGCCGGTGATCACGATCCCCTTCTCCATGATGTCCGCCGCGAGCTCCGGCGGCGTCTTGTCGAGGGTGACCTTCACCGCATCGACGATCTGGGCCACGGGCTCCTCCACCGCCTCCCGGATCTCGGCGGTGGACACGACGATCGTCTTGGGCAAGCCGGTGACGAGGTCGCGCCCGCGGATCTCGGCGTAGAGCTCCTGCTCGAGCGGGTAGGCGCTCGCGAGCGCCACCTTGATCTCCTCCGCGGTCCGCTCGCCGAGCGCGAGCGAGTACTCGCGCTTGACGAAGCTGACGATCCCTTCGTCGAGCTCGTCCCCACCGATCCGGATCGACTCGCTGGCGACAATTCCACCGAGCGAGATGACCGCGACCTCGGTCGTCCCGCCACCGATGTCGACGATCATGTTCCCGGCGGGCTCGTGGACCGGGAGCCCGGCGCCGATTGCCGCGGCCATCGGCTCCTCGATGATGTACGCCGGCTTCCGGGCGCCCGCGTACTCGGCCGCCTCCTGGACGGCTCGCTGCTCGACGCCCGTGATTCCCGATGGGACGCAGATGACCATGCGGGGCTTCGCCCAACGTCGACTGTGCACACGCTGGATGAAGTAGCGGAGCATCTTCTCGCAGATGTCGAAGTCGGCGATCACGCCGTCCTTCAGCGGTCGGATGGCCTGGATGTGGCCGGGCGTGCGCCCGATCATCTGTTTCGCTTCCGACCCCACGGCGAGCGGGCGACCGTCCCGGACATTCACGGCGACGACCGACGGTTCGTTGAGGACCACACCCCGGCCGCGTACGTACACGAGCGTGTTGGCGGTGCCGAGATCGACCGCCATGTCGCGGCCGATGATCGACGAGTACCAGGGTTCGCTCACGGATCGTCCCTTGCGCCGCTCGGGCATGCGGAAGTCGGGTGCGTGGCCTCGATCGGCGCCCTTCCCCCACAGCACGCCGAGTTGCAAAGGCTACGGGGTGCCTCCGGAGCGGTCCAGCCGGACGGGGCGCGGTCCCTAGCGGCCGAGGTCCGGGAAGAACAGGCTGATCTCGCGCTCGGCCGATTCCGGCCCGTCCGAGCCGTGGACCAGGTTCTCGCCCGTTTCGAGTGCGAGATCGCCGCGGATGGTCCCGGGCGCGGCCTCACGGGGGTTGGTCGCCCCCATCAGCGTCCGCACCACCTGCCAGGTGTCGGGTCCGCCCTCGACCACCATCGCCACGAGCGGGCTACGCGTGATGAACGCCACCAACTCCTCGAAGAACGGCTTGCCCTCGTGCTCCGCGTAGTGGCGTTCCGCGAGGCCGGTCTCGATCCGGCGCAGCTCCATCGCGGTGATGCGCAGCTGCTTGCGCTCCAGACGCGCCGCGATCTCGCCCACCAGCCCGCGTTCCACCGCGTCGGGCTTGCACAGCACCAGTGTCCGTTCGCCGGCTGCGCCACTCACGGGGACGGAATCTACGGGGCCCCGGCTGCCCGCGCTATTCGTGCGCTGACGGCGCTTCTCCCCCGCGGGCGCGGAGCGCGGCCCGTGCCGCCCCGGCGACGTAGAGCGAGCCGGTGACGACGACCTGACCGTCGGGATCGCTCGTGCCGATCGCGTGTTGCACCGCGTCGTCGACGTCGTCGACGACCGCGACCCGATCGGACGCGAGGCCGAGCTCGCGTGCAGCCTCTGCGAGATGCAGCGGATCGAGAGCGCGCGGGCTCGGCGGACGCGTGCAGACGATCGACTCTCCATGGGGAGCATCGAGCGCTTCGAGCATCTCGTGCGGACTCTTCTCGCGCAGCAACCCGACCACGAGCGTGCGCGGCGCAGGTGCGAACTCCTCCGCGAGCGCGACGAGGAGGGCCTGCGCGCCCGCGACGTTGTGCGCGCCGTCGAGGAGGACGAGCGGCTGGTGACCGAGCACCTCGAGGCGGCCGGGTGACGTGACCGAGGTGAATGCCTCCCGAACGAGCTCGTCGGGAAGCACGCGCCCGAGCACGGCCTCGGCGCCGGCCAGCGCCAGCGCCGCGTTCTCCGCCTGATGGCGACCGTGCAGAGGCAGGAC
>CAYRHS010000204.1:0-4801 GCA_964424125.1 uncultured Burkholderiales bacterium | reverse complement strand
GTTGGGCGCGCTCGAGGCCGAGGCGCGCGTCCCACGTCCTCGGCGCTTCCGGGTCGCCCCACACCCGGGCCGGTGGGTAGCCGAAGCGCGCGGACTCCGCCGCGACGACGAGGTCGGCGTGAAGGGCGATGTTCATGCCGCCCGCGAGACACCAGCCCGACACCGCCGCGATCGTGGGCTTCGACAGCTCGTAGAGCTTCGCCCAGGTCGACGCGAAGTGTCCGATCATCTGGAGGTCCGCGGCGGAGTCCCACACACGTTCCGCCGACTCCTCGACGGTCGCCTGGCCGTGGGTCGACCAGCCGAGGTCGTAGCCGGCGCAGAAGGCGCGCCCTTCCGCGTCGAGCAGCACGACCCGCACCTCATGGTCGCGATCCGCCGCGTCGAGCGCGGTCGCGAGCTCGTCGCGAAGCTGCGGCGTGATCGTGTTGAGCTCCGACGCACGGCACAACGTCAGGCGGCGCAGTGCCCCCTCGCGTCCTTCACGTACGGCCTCGCCCATGCCACTCCCCGGCCCGACACGGGGTGATCCCGTCGCCCGAGGCTAGGACGCGCTCGGCACCGACACGCAGGTCGACGTGGCCGCAGGCCGACCCACAGGGCGGAGGTGGGACCGGCCCACGGCGCACGCCGTTGCCGGGAAGGCGCGCCGGATCGGGCGATCAGAAGCCGTGCCAGGAGAGGCACTCCTCGAGTGCGGGAGGCTCGCCGGGTTCGTAGGGCTCCGCGCTCATGCTCCCTGCCACAGCCGAGGTGGCCTCGCCGCCGAGGAGCACGACGCCCTCGCCCCAGTTCCCCCAGTTGTCGATGAGCTGCTGGCATTCCTCGGTCGCCCGCGCGAGCAGGTCGATCGTCTCCGTGTAGGTGATGGTCAGCGACTGCTGAACCGGATCGATGCCCTCGACGTGGATCGTGGCGTCGACGGTGTAGGCACCGGCCTCGATCACCTCGGGAAGGGCGCCGTCGCTGTAGGCCGCGATCAGCGTCGGCCCGAGCTGCACGCCGATCCTGGACGTCTCGCCGGCCGGCACGGTGAACGGAAAGCCGAGTCCCACGCCGCCCTCGAAGAGGGTGCCTGCTCCGTTGTAGACCCGGTAATCGATGCTCGACACCCTGGCCGTCGCGGCACGATCGGCAGGGTTGTGCACGACGAGTTCGCCGTACGTCGTGCCGTCGGCGCCGATCTCGTCCGGGTCGAGGCTGACCGAGAACTCGAGCACGTCGGCGCCCAGCGGTGGCAGTGGCGCAGCCTCGGGTGCGGGTTCCGGCGCCGGCGGAGCGGTCTCCGCCGCCGGTGCGGGACCAGGCTCCGGCGCGAGCACGGCCTCGGAGGCGGGTGCCGGCCCCGGAGCGGTCTCCGGCGCGGCTGTCGGCTCCGGTTCCTCTGTCGGGAACTCGAACGCGTCCAGGGGTCCCACGCCATCGGCGATGGCCGGAGCACCCTCGTCCACGACGGCCGCTACCCCGTCGCCGGGCGACTCGGTCAGCATCGAGGCGGCGGCGGCGCTGGTGACGCCGAGAACCGCGGCTGCGACCCCTGCGGCGACGACCTGCCGGCGCCGGCGACGTCGGCGGACCTCGGAGGGTCTCGTTCCGATGGTCTCGACCAGCGTGGGCTGGTCCGACTGGCGGTGGTGCTCGATCATGGCCTGGCCTCCACGTCTGAGCTTCTTGCCTCTTAGACGCAGCCGGCGTGGTCCTGGTTGACGGATTCCGCCACTTCTCGTGGACTTCGACCGGATCGCGCGGCGCGTGGGCTTCCTGGCTTGATCTGCGGCGTTCGGGGACGCGGAGGGTGACCGGTGGCCCGTTCAGCCGCTCGGAGGCGTCAGGGTCGCCAGCACCCCGTAGTGGTCCGACAACGCGGTCTCGACCGTCTGGCCGGCGACCTCGACCTGGACAGGAGCGTCGAGGATCCGCTCTGCCGTCACCGTCCCGTCGAAGTCGGCGACGAGGACGTGGTCGATCACGACGCCGCCGGGCCCTCCCACGTCCACCAGCGGGTTGGCGTCGCAGAAGGTGCACGTCGCGGAGGGAGACTCGACGTAGGGACTCGCGAACCCGCCGCCTTCCACCAGCGCGTCGTAGTTCTCGGGAATCTCGGCCTGCCACGTGTCCCCGGCTGGTCCGGCATTGAAATCGCCCATCACGAGCACCGGCGCGCCGTCGTCGGCCTTCTCGTCGACGAAGTCGAGGAGCGCCGTGACCTGAGCGGCCTGCTCTTCCTCCCACGTCCCGTCGCCGGGATACGGGATGTCGTCGAACACCGCGGAGAGGTGCGTCACGAAGACGTGCAGCTCGCCGAACTGTTCGGTGTCGAGCAACGCGTAGATCACACCACGCCGGTTGAGCTCGCTCTCGAGGACGATCGAGTCCTGGTCGACGATGTCCGCGCTCGTCAGGAGCCCGATCCCGAACGAACCTTCGTACGCATAGCGGGCGCTCGCGGACGTGCAATTGTCGATGATCGCGTCGACGGGCAGGCCGATGTTGGCGCCGAGGCACGATTGGCAGTCCCCCGAGAGCGCGCCGAACTGTGCGCCGCAGTTCTCGAGCACGCAGTCGACGACGTCGTCGTCAGGGACGCCCGAGCAGTGCTGGTCGATGCACTGCTGGAGAGGGTCGAGATCCGGCAGCGTGCAGGCCGGAGGCCCCGGGTTCGGGTCGGGCATCGGGTCGAGGAAGATCTGATTCGGCAAGGTGTCGGCCGTCGCGGCCTCGACCGCGTCCACGTCCTCCGGCCGCCAGACCTCCTGCACCGCCAACATCTCCACGTCGAGCCCACCGAGCGCGTCGGCGACGAGCGGGGCGCGCTCGGTCGCAGCGTCGACGAATCCGACCGCCAGCCCCGCGTTGAAGGTCGCGGCCCGGAACGATCGGCCGCCACCGTCCGCCGAGCTCGTGGTGTCGTTCCCGCACGCCGCTCCCACGACGAGCAGCACCGTTCCCAATACGAGCAGTATGCGCCGCATCGTCCCCCCCAGGTCGCCCGGCAGAGCCCGTTCTAGTGCTCGTCGAAGCTCCCTGCACGATCCGCGCTCGAGGCTCGGCGCGTAACGTTCCGCCGTGGCTGCCACGCGCCGAGCCGAACACACCGAGGACACCCGTGCCGCGCTGCTCGAAGCCGCGCGCGAGCTCTTCACCGAACGCGGGTACGCGGGCACCGGGACCGAGCAGATCGTGCAGCGGGCTCGTCTCACCCGCGGCGCGTTGTACCACCACTTCTCGAGCAAGGAAGACCTGTTCCGGACCCTGCTCGAGGAGGTCGAATCGGAGCTGATCGGGCGACTCGTAGGCGAAGGAGCGCCGGGCGCCGACGTGTTGGAGCAGTTCCGCAACGGCTGCCAGAAGTTCCTCGACGCGTCGCTCGAGCCGACGGTCAACCGGATCATGCTCGTCGACGGCCCAGCGGTCCTCGGCTGGGAGACGTGGCGTGACCTCGAGCTGGCCTACGGCTTCGGGCTCCTGCGCGAGTACCTGGAGCTCGTGATCGAGGCGGGCCTCCTCGAGGACCAGCCCGTCGACCCGCTCGCGCACCTCCTCGTCGGAGCGATCAACGAGGCAGCCATGCTGATCGCCCACGCCGACGATCCCGCGGTCGCCCGGAAGCAGGCGGGGCGGGCACTCGATCGCCTGCTCCTGGGGTTGCGCCGCTGAGGGCCCACACAACCGGGCAAGGGGGGGCATTGCACCCGTACAGCCCGCCGGTAAGATACAGCCTGTATGACTCAGGCCCACAGCCCCACACCCCTGCGCATCCTCGACGACCGAGCCGCGGTCGATCCCCACCCCGCGTATCGCGAGGTGCTCGACGGATGCCCCGTTTCCCGCGTGCCGATGCTGAACGGCGAGCCCGCCGTGTTCATCTCGCGCTACGCCGACGTCCGCGAAGCACTGCGGAACCCCGCCACGTTCTCGTCGGGAATGGACGCGGTGGCGATCGGCCAGGAACGGCCCCTGATCCCCTTGCAGCTCGACCCGCCGCATCATGCGCGCTACCGGCGGTTGCTCGAGCCGCACTTCTCCCCGAGCCGGATGGCGGAGCTGGAGGACGACGTGCGCGCGCTCGTCGCCGAGCTGGTCGAGGGCTTCGCCGATGACGGCTCCTGCGACTTCCACAAGCAGTTCTCTGAGCCGTTGCCTTCCACGATCTTCATGCGCCTCATGGGGCTCCCGATGACGGACCTCCCGCATTTCCTGCGCCTGAAGGACGGGATATTGCGCCCGGGAACCGACGATCTCGATGCGACCCAGGCTGCGCGCGACTCCGCGGGGGTCGAGATCTACGAGTACTTCCGCGCCGCGATCGACGAGCGCCGCCACCAGCCCGACGATGGACTCTTCAGCCGGCTGCTCATCCTCGAGGCCGACGGCGAACGGCTCACCGACGAAGAGATCCTCGACACGGCCTACCTGCTGATCATCGCCGGACTCGATACGGTCACCGCCACGCTGGACTGCTTGATCGCGTACCTGGCGCAGCATCCCGAACGGCGGCGCGCGCTCGTCGCCGATCCCCAGATCGTCCCGGCGGTCGTGGAGGAGCTGCTGCGCCACCAGACGCCGGTGCAGGTGATCGTGCGGATCGTCGCGGAGCCCGGTGAGGTCGACGGCATGCGCCTCGAGCGGGGCGATCACGTGACGCTCGTCCTGGGCGCGGCCAACGTCGACGAGATCGAGTTCGAACAGCCACACGAGGCCGACTTCGCTCGCAAGCCGAACCGACACCTGGCGTTCGGCGGCGGCCCGCACCGCTGTCTCGGCTCTCACCTCGCCCGCCTGGAGCTGCGCGTCGCGCTCG
>CAYRHS010000203.1:0-4805 GCA_964424125.1 uncultured Burkholderiales bacterium | reverse complement strand
GGGCGCGGGCTCCGGCACCCCGCCCTGCACGAGACAGACGTCGGTCGACGTGCCGCCCATGTCGAAGGTGACCGCGTCGGGGAGGCCGGCTGCGGCGGCCACCGCCGCACCGGCTCGTACTCCACCCGCGGGTCCGGACAGCAACAGGCTCACCGGGAGCTCGGCGATCTCCGACGCCGGGAACAGCCCGCCCGCAGACGTCATGACGAGCACGTCGTCGGCGAGGCGATCGATGCCCTGGACGTAGCTCCGGCAGAGGGGCCTGAGGTAGGCATTACCGACGGTGGTCACCGTACGTTCGTACTCCCGGAACTCGGGCGACACCTCGTGCGAACACGAAACGTCGAGGCCGCGAGCGACCAGGACGTCCCGCACGGAACGTTCGTGGCTCGCGTCGAGATCGGCGTGGAGCAGACAGACGGCAACCGCGTCGGCGTCGTCGGGAATGGCTGGCACGTCGCCGAGATCGAGGGGGGCGAGCTCCGAGCCGTCGGCGGCGAGCCGACCACCGACCTCCAGACGCAGCTCACGCGGCACCAACGGCTCCGGCCGGTCGCGAAACGGATCGTAGAGCGAAGGGCGGTCCTGCCGCGCGATCTCGATCACGTCGGCGAAGCCGCGCGTCGTCACGAGCGCGACGCGTGCACCTCGCCGTTCCAAGAGCGCGTTCGTCGCGACCGTCGTGCCGTGCGCGAGGAGCCGAGGCGTCGACGCACCCCTCAGCTCGTCGAGCCCGGCCTGCACCGCCCGTCCCGGCTCGTCGGGCGTCGACGGGATCTTCACGACCCTTCCGTCGTCGGCAACGACGTCGGTGAACGTCCCGCCCGTGTCTGCCCCTGTGCGCACGATCGCTAGCCTCGCGCGAGGTCACGCGGGCGAGCCCACGAGCGCGGGTCTTCAGCCTGCTCGGCGCACGTCGCCGTTCTCGGCGCAGGGTTGGAGGACGTACCCGCGTCCGCGCACGGTGCGCACCTCGAGGCCCAGCTCGGCGATCCGGCGGCGGAGCCGGAGCACGTGGACGTCCAGGGCGTTGCGGGTCGGCAGCCCGTCCGGCCACGCGCGCCGAGCGAGCGCCTCCCGACCCACGACGGCTCCGAAGCGGTCGCTCAGCGCCGCGGCCAGCCGAGTCTCGACGGGTGAGAGGGCGACCCAGTCGTCGCGATATCGCAACAGCCCGTCCTCGTCGACGCCCGGAAGGACACGATGCGCATCCGCCCGGGCCAAGAGTGCGTCCACACGGGCCCGCACGTCGCCGTCAACCGCCGGGAGCCGGATCCAGTCCTCGAGACATCCAGCCAGCGCAGGGGGGTCGCCGTTCGGCTCCACGAGAAGGAGAAGCGGCTGATCCTTGGCTCGGAGCGCAGGAAGCCGGTCCCCTTCGTCGGGCCAGCGCACCATTGCCACGTCCACGAACGGGAACGCTAGGGCCGGTCTGTTTCGGCCGTGTTACCCGCCGGTGAACGTCGTCCGAGCGCGCCGCGGGGAAGCTCGAAACGTCCGAAGACCGCCAGCAGGCCCACGAGCGCGAGACCGGGCAGGAACAGCCACAGCGGTCGCTGGAACCACCAGCCGGTCGTCGGCGTGGTCGCGAGACCGCCGACGAGGACGTCGAGGACCGGCAGGGCCACGAACAGCGCCATCATATGCCAGCAGAACACTGTCATCGGCATCGCGTTCGCGGCGACCACGAACTTCCAGACCCGGCGCCGGGCGAGCCACCGCTGCACCCGCGGACGGACGAGCAGCACGAGCCCCGCTTGCAGGACCGCGGCCGCGGCGATCACCGCGGTCGGGGGGTTCATGTTGCTGAAGTCCGCCTTGTCGGTGGCAACGAGTGTGCCGGGGTACGGGCCGACGGTCGTGAGCAGCACGAGCGCGATCGCACCACCGATCGCGAGCCACGCAGCCGTGGAACGCCGCCGAGTCAGCCTCCCGTCGAGGTACCAGTAGCCGAGCTGGTGGGCGAAGAGGAAGACCAGGAGCAGGTTCAGCCATGCGACGGCGCGGGGGGCACCCGCGAAACGCAGCACGTCGACGCCCAGTACCGCGGTTCCGAGTGCGACCAGGCTCGCGACCGGTCGACGGTCGTGGAGGCGCGCGGTGAAGGGAACCATGAGCACGACCGCGAGGTAGGTACCGAGGAACCACAACGGCACGAACACGACGAGATCCGAGACGAGCACGCTGCGGTGCCCGGGAAGCGCGAGGAACAGCATCCAGTCGATCGCCATCCACACCGCTACGAACACGCCGACGGGGACCAGGAGCCGGCGTAGGCGGGAGCGCAGGAACACCCCGTCGCCACGACCGGCACGCCGGGCGGACCGCCATCCGGCACCGTTCGCGAAACCGCCCACGAAGAAGAAGAGCGGCATCACCTGGAGGATCCAGGTGGCCAGCCACGCGCCTGGCAACTGGTCGATGGGGTTCGGCATCGAGAGCGTGCCGTCGGGCTGCCGGTGCGTGATCGAGAACAGCCAGTGCCAACAGACGACGACACCGATGCTGAGCGCCCGCAGCAAGTCGACGAAGCGGTCCCGGGTCGGTGGCGTCCCGTCGACGAGCCCGTCGACGAGCGAGCGCGAGCGGCGGGGCCGCGCCTCGGGTGCCAGCGTGGGGACGGTCAGGGTGTCCATGTCCCGATGGTGACGATCCGGGCGGCCCGCGCCTATCGGGACCAGCCCCCAAACCGGCGTGGGGACACTCGGAATGGACCGCTCCTGGGATTGCTTCCCGTGCGCGCATGGAGCCACCGAGCCGGCTCCAGGTGCGCGTCATCGGCGTCGCGATCGACGTTCCAGATCCCGTGCCGCTTCGACGACCGCGACCGCGAACCGGTCGCCGGGCCTTTGGCCCAGGCGGTCGATGGGGCCGCTCACGCTGATCACGGCCACGAGACGGTCACCGTCCAGGACGGGCGCGCTGACGCTGGCCACGCCTTCCTCGCGCTCGCCCACCGACGCCGCCCAACCCTGGTGGCGGATCCGCTCCCGCTCCGGGCCCCGGAGCCCACCGTCCCCGCTCGTGCCGTCGGGGCCCCACACGCGGATCACGGTCGCCCCCGAGCCCGCGTCGAGCGGGAGCGCGGCGCCGACCGGGACCGTGTCGCGCAGTCCCGTCGGGCGTTCGGCCGCGGCGACGCAGACGCGCCGGTCGCCCTCCCGTACGTACAGCTGGGCGCTCTCCTCCGTGCGATCCCGAAGTTCGGCGAGGACGGGGCGAGCCGCCTCGACCAAACCCAGCGAGCCGGCCGCGTCCCGACCCCACGCCATCAGGCGCAGGCCGAGCCGGAAGCGCCCGTCGTCGGTGCGAGCGACGAGGTCGTGGTGTTCCAGCGCCCGGGCCAGGCGGTGCACGGTCGGGCGCGCGAGCCCGGTCGTGGCGACCAGCTCGGCGAGCGACGCGGGCCCGACGGCGAGCGCGTCGAGCACCGCCACCGACTTGTCGATGACGCCCACGCCGCTACGTTCCGGGTTGCGCGCCTCCGCGGGCCCTCGTACACTGTCCATATTCCGATCGTAGTGTCTCATTATTCGAGACACAAGGAGTGAGCCGTGGGATCCACCCTGTCGCAGAAGGTCTGGGACCGCCACACCGTCCACCGGGCGGACGGAGAGCCCGAACTCCTCTACGTCGACCTGCACCTCGTCCACGAGGTCACGTCACCGCAAGCCTTCGAGGGCCTGCGCCTGGAGGGTCGCGGGGTGCGCCGCCCGGACCTCACGGTGGCGACCATGGACCACAACGTTCCCACGACGGGGCTCGGCCAACCGATCGCCGACCCCGTCTCCGCGAAGCAGATGGACGTGCTGGCTCGCAACTGCGAAGAGTTCGGCATCCGCTGCTACCCGATGGGGGACCCCGGCCAGGGCATCGTGCACGTGATCGGTCCCGAGCAGGGCCTCACCCTGCCGGGGACGACGATCGTGTGCGGCGACAGCCACACCTCCACGCACGGCGCGTTCGGCGCGCTCGCGTTCGGGATCGGGACGAGCGAGGTCGCACACGTGCTCGCCACCCAGACGCTCCCCCAGGAGAGGCATGGCACGCTGGCCGTCACCGTCGACGGCGCCCTGCCGGTGGGTGTCACGGCCAAGGACCTCGTCCTGGCGATCATCGCCCGTATCGGGACCGGTGGCGGGATCGGATCGGTCATCGAGTATCGCGGCTCGGCGATCCGCTCCCTCTCGATGCCCGGACGGATGACGGTCTGCAACATGTCGATCGAGGCCGGTGCCCGCGCAGGAATGATCGCTCCCGACGACACGACCTACGCGTACCTCGAAGGGCGAACGTTCGCTCCGTCGGGCAAGGATTGGGAACTCGCGCTCGACGACTGGCGATCCCTCGCCACCGACGAGGACGCCACCTTCGACCGCGAAGTCGTCGTCCACGCCGATTCCCTCGCCCCGGCAGTGAGCTGGGGTACCAACCCCGGCCAGACGGTGACGATCGACGACGTCGTGCCCGATCCGTCGTCGTTCGGCGGCGCGACGGAACGGGACGCGGCCGAGCGGGCACTCCAGTACATGGGACTCGAACCCGGCACGCCGATCCGCGAGATCGCGATCGACACCGTGTTCATCGGATCGTGCACGAACTCCCGCCTCGAGGATCTCCGCGCGGCCGCCGACGTCGTTCGCGATCAACGTGTGCGCGAGGGCGTGCGCGCGATGGTCGTTCCGGGCTCGATGAAGGTGAAGGCTGAAGCCGAGGCGGAGGGCCTCGACGGCGTCTTCACCGCGGCAGGCTTCGAGTGGCGCGAGGCGGGATGCTCCATGTGCGTGAGCATTAACGATGATGTC
>CAYRHS010000202.1:0-4836 GCA_964424125.1 uncultured Burkholderiales bacterium | reverse complement strand
GACCGAGTAGGCGAACTGGCGACCGGCCTGGATCAGCACCGCCATGCGTGCGAGCTTGGCCTTCGAGAGCTGGTAGTCGAAGACGCGCTGGCCGAACACCTCCCGCTCGAGCGAGTACGCGAGGCCGGCCTCGAAGGCGGCCTGCATGAGTCCCACCGCCCGTGCGGCCGTCTGGAGCCGGCCGTTCTCGAACCCCTCCATCTGGAGGTAGAAGCCGCGACCCAGCCCTTCCTCGCCCCCGATCAGGTTCTCGGCGGGAACGAACCAGCTGTCGAAGGCCACTTCGTAGGAGTGCATCCCGCGGTAGCCGATCGTGTCGATCGCCCGGCCCTGGAGCGTCCCGCCCTGCTCCTGCTCGAAGCGGAACTCGTGGCCGGGCGCAGGCTCCTTGTCGACGACGAAGATCGAGAGGCCCCGGTGGCCCGCGGAGCGGTCGGGGTCGGTGCGGGCCAGCAGCATCAGGACGTTTGCCCGTCCCGCGAACGTCGCCCACGTCTTCACGCCGTTGATCAGCCAGCCGCCGTCGGTGGGCGTGGCGGTCACCTTCAGGTTGGCGACGTCCGAGCCGTAGTCGGGCTCGGTGACCATGACGCCGGCCATGAGCTCGCCGGAGGCGATCGAGGGCAGCCACCGCTGCTTCTGTTCCTCCGTACCGCCCTTCACGATCGCCCGGGTGAGGATCTCGGGCCGGGTGATCAGCGATCCGCCGATGCCGAGCGAACCCCAGGACAGCTCTTCGGTCGCGACGACCATGCCCAGATAGTCGGATTCGCCGCCCGAAGCGAAGCCGCCGTACTCCTCCGGCACCGAGAGCCCGAATCCACCGATCTCGGCCAGCCCGGCGATGATCTCCTCGGGAATGTCACCGTTCGTCCGGTGCACGTGCTCGGCGACCGGCCGAACCTTGTCCTCGGCGAAGCGCCGGAAGGTCTCCCGGACCAGCTCGAAGTCCTCGGAGAGGTGGTTGGGGCCCGTTTCCTGCTCGCGACAGTCGTCCGCGAGGGCGGCGAGGAAGGCGGGGTCGCGGTGTGCTTCCACGAACGGCAACGCCGACGCGAGCTCGGCCGCGTCCTGGCCCCAGGGACCCTCTCGCCCGAGCAGCTTGGAGGCAAGGTCCCAGACCGCGTCGGCGACGAACGCGCACGTGAGTCGGGCCTCGAGGTCGCCCTTGGTTCCGTAGTCGAGCATCGCCCGGCAGCCTTCGACAGCAGCCGCGGCGTGCGCGAGGTCGTACGCGACGACCTGGTGCTCGTCGAGCTTGCTCACCGACACGCGCCCTTCGACAGCCGCGGCGGCGGCGAGGTGGCTCGCGCCCTCGCGGACGATGTCCTCGGCGAGGTCGACGGCCGCGGCGGCGGCGCTGAGCGAGTCCGTCACGACGGCGAGCCTAGGAGGATCGGCTGGAGCGGGCCGCATTGTCCCGCTCCCGGGCGCCTCGGGGGCGGCGCCAACGCGCTATTCCGGCGGGCTGCTCTGCCCGGTGCCGTCCGCGGGTGGCGTGACCGGCGCGGTGGTGGTCGGCGCCGTACTGGGGGGCTCGGTGACCGGGGGAGCGGTGGTGGACGGCTCGGTCACGACGGGGGCGGACGTCGTGGGCGGTGCCGTGGCCGGTGGCGACGTGGTGGCGCTCGACACACCACCCGAGGTCGAGCTCGTCGCGCCCGATCCGGGGTTTGCATAGCGCGGGGATGTCCCCGAGACCTCGACCGGCTGGGTCGCGTCCGGGACCGCCTGGGAGTCGATGTCGAATGCCTCGTCCAGCACGTCGAAGACGACCCGGGCGAGGTACTGTGCCCCTTCCGCTGTGAAGTGGACGCCGTCGCCGTCGCGCATCGTCACGACCTCACCGTCCTGGTTCGTGAGCTGCGACGAGTACGAGCCGTCGAGCGAGAAGAGCTCGAAGGCGTCGATGTACGCCACGTCGGGCCGTCGCTCGGCTTCCTCGACGAATACCTCGTTGACCTCCGCCACCCGCTCCGAGTTGTCCTGATCGCCGAGGATGGGCGCGCCGATCCAGTACACGGGACGCTCGCCGTCACCGCTCAGGATGTCCATCATCCGGCCGGTCTCCTGCGCGTACTCCGTTCGCCAGCTTCCGTCGTCCGTGACGAAGTTGAAGTCGTTGGTGCCCATGATGAACGCGACCGCTTCGGGGTTGACCTCGACCATCTGATCGGTGGCCTCGGTCTCCCAGTCGACGATGGTCTTGTCGACCAGGCCGCTCGAGGTGTGGGAGTCGTACCACGTGCGCACCACGCCCGAACCCGAGCCCAGCTCCCCGAGCGCGGGCCCGAGCGCCCCGGCCAGCGAGTCGCCACCCACCCAGAGCCGCAACGGGTCCTCCGGCGAGAGTGCGCGTGGGGCGTCGCTGACGTCGGCCGTGTCGTCGACGAGGAACGAGTCCGAGGCGTCCGAGCTGCTGGCGTCGGCGAAGCGCGGGGCGGCTTGGCCCGGCAGTCGGAGGGTGTCGGTGACGACCAGCAACGCGGCGGCCACCAGGATCGTGGCGAGCACCCCACCGACGACCGCGCGATGCTGCCGGCGCCGACGGTGACGGAGCTGTCGGCGTGTTTCGACGGACGCGTCGGCGTGGGATTGCATCGGCTGAGAAGGAGCCCGGTTCGGGAGAGGGCGCCGGGCATCGCCCGGGATCCTCGATGCTACCGGTCGGCACCCGCCGCAGGACGAAGGCGGCCCGAGAACACCGCCGCGAGCGGGTCGTCTGCCTCGGTGTCGTCCTCGATCCCCACCGTCGGGGTCTCGTCGCGGCCGAGCTGGGTCCGATAGAGCTCGGCGTAGAGACCGCCCGCTGCGAGCAGTTGCGCGTGAGGGCCTTCTTCGACCACGCGGCCTCCGTCGACGACGACGATCCGGTCCGCAGCCACGACGGTCGAGAGGCGGTGGGCGATGACCAACGCGGTGCGCCCTTCGAGGGCGTCGTCGAGCGCCCGCTGGATGATGACCTCGGACTCCGAGTCCAGGTGCGACGTCGCCTCGTCGAGGATGACGATGGCGGGGTCCTTCAACAGCATGCGAGCGATCGCGAGACGCTGCTTCTCGCCCCCCGACATGCGGTAGCCGCGTTCGCCGACGACGGTGTCGTACCCGTCGGGAAGCGACGAGATGAGATCGTGGATCCGCGCCGCACGGCAGGCGTCGACGAGCTCGTCGTCGGTCGCCTCCGGTCGGGCGAAGCGGAGGTTCTCGCGGATCGACTCGTGGAACAGATGCGGGTCCTGGCTGACGAAGCCGACAGCCGATCGCAGCGACGACATGGTGAGATCGCGGACGTCGTGGCCGTCGACGAGCACCCCTCCGCCGGTCACGTCGTGGATGCGCGGGACGAGCAAGGCGATCGTCGTCTTCCCCGCTCCCGACGGTCCGACGAGCGCGACCGTCTCACCCGGCTCGACCCGGAGGTTCACTTCCCGGAGGACGAGCGTGTCGTCGTCCCGGGGCGCCGACTCTTTCGACTCCAGCGAGGCGATCGACGTGAGTGAACCGGGCGGATGCCGGAACGAGACGTCCCGCAGCTCGATGCGGCCCTCCGCGTCGAGGAGATCGACGGCGCCGGGGCGGTCGCGGATCAGGCTCTCGTGGTCGAGCACCTCGAAGACGCGCTCGAAGGAGACGACTGCGGTCATGACGTCGACCCGGGCGTTCGTGAGCTGGGTGAGTGGCTGGTAGATCTGGCCCACGTAGACCACGAAGGCGACGAGCGTCCCGATCTGGTTGGCACCCGAGATCACGAGGCGGCCGCCGAGGTAGTACACGATCGCCGTTCCCACCGCGGCGACGAAGCCGAGCGCCACGAAGATGACGCGCGAGTACATCGCGGTCTGGACCCCGATGTCGCGGACCCGAGCAGCCCGGGTTTCGAACAGCGCGCGCTCGTCCTCGTAGCGGCCGAACAGCTTCACGAGCAACGCACCGGCCACGTTGAACCGCTCGGTGATGGTCGTGTTCATCTGGGCGTTGAGCTCCATCGACTCACGCGTCGCGCGCTGGAGGCGTCGTCCGACGCGACGCGCCGGGATCACGAACGCCGGCAGGACGACGAGGGTCAACAGGGTGAGCCGCCACTCGAGGGCGAACATCACGGTGAGCGTGACGAGGATGTTCACGAAGTTCGACGCGACGGTGCCGAGCGTTCCCGTGACCGCCTGCTGCGCGCCGACGACGTCGTTGTTCAGACGGGTCTGGAGCGCTCCGGTCTGCGTCCGGGTGAAGAACGCGATCGGGAAGCGCTGCACGTGGTCGAAGAGCTGGACGCGCAGGTCGTGGATGAGACCCTCGCCGATACGGGACGAGAACAGCCGTTGGGCCAACGAGAGCAGCGCGGAGGCCATCGCCAGCCCGACGGCTCCCAGCGCCAGCCAGGTGACCATCGTGACGTTCTCGTCGGGGACCGCGTGGTCGAGCAGCGCCCGGAGGAGCAGGGGCGGGACCACTGCGACTACGGCGCCGACGATCACCGCCGCGACGAACCCGGCGAGCAACGCCCGGTAGGGACGGGCGTAGCCGAGGACGCGGCGGAGGACCGCGCGCTCGATCCGCTTGTCGCGTACGGAGTCCGGATCGCGCCGGAAGCTCGCGATCGTGTGCCAGGCCATGCTCATGGTCGTTCCCAACGTAGTGGGAGTCGGCGTCCTTCCCCGCCCCGGGCGCGAGCTCGGGCGGGCGGGGGCCGGTGTGAGGGCGAACCGGTGCCTCTGCCAGGCTGTTGGTCATGACCACGCACGAACGCCCCTTCGGCCGCCACTTCGAGGACTTCGAGCCCGGCGACATCTACCGCCACTGGCCGGGCAAGACCATCACGGAGTACGACGACCACCT
>CAYRHS010000201.1:0-4856 GCA_964424125.1 uncultured Burkholderiales bacterium | reverse complement strand
GCGTCGACCGGGACCGCGGCTGTCGCTCTGCGGATCTCCTCCGCGCTCATGCGCTCTGGGACGAGGTGGCGGGCGTAGCCCCAGTCGTCCCCGAGAGGGTGCTCGAAGCCGAACTGGCGCCACTCCGAGCCGCGCACGGCCCCGTAGACGATCGTGTTCCAGCGCAGGGCCACGGTGTCCGCCAAGCGCGCGATCTCCTCCTCGTCGTCGTGCATGAGCACCAGCACCGAGGCCGCGAACCGCAGACGATCGGGGTCCCGCCCGGTCGCCTCCGCACCGCGGCGAAGGGCCTCCCGGTCGCGGGCGAACTGCTCGGGGCCGCCGTGGCACATGCCGGGTAGGTTCGTCATCAGCCCGTCAGCGTGGCTGCCGAGCAAGGCCAGGGTCTCGGGGCCGCCCCCCGTGGCGCCGAGGACGAGCGGCGGATCGTCCCCGTAGGGCGCGAGCTCGACGACCCCGCCCTTCATCGAATACTGCTCGCCCTCGTACCAGACCGGTTCCCCTCGGCTGTCAAGGATCTTGCGGATGATCGCGAGCGAGTCTTCGAACTTCTTCGCCGACCCGATCCGGCTGTGGCCGTACATCAGGAGGTTCTTCGCCTCCGAGGCGCCGACGGCGAAGAAGGCACGACCCTCGGCCACGTGGTCGAGGGTGAGGAAGTGCTGAGCCAGCTTCGAGGGCGAGTGGCGCACGGCGTCGATGGCGCCCAGGTACAGCTCGATCTCGGAGGTCCGGTGGGCCGCGAGGGCCATCACGATGCTGGCGTCGAAGAACGCGTGCTGGCGCTTCCAGAACTGCGACGTGGGGATCTCGGGCCAGATCTCGTTGTTGAGGTTCGCGGAGATCTGGTCGGTGAACGCGATCGCGTCGAGTCCGATCTGCTCGCTCGTGGCCGCGTAGCCGAGTGCTGCGTCCAGCGGTGGTCCGAACTGTCCGTAGACGCCGAGCTTCAGGTCTGCCATTGCCTCACGCTCCTCGCCTCGCTCCGTGGTCGAGGACCGTATTCGGCCCGCGTCAGACGGGGGCCACTCCTCACCGATCGTTCACCGAACGCGCACTGCGCGGCGTCGGGCGCGCGCCCTTGGGGCGGCATGGGCACGTCGGCCGCGGCTGCGCGTCGCCCGTTGCGTGTGCCGCGGGGCTGCTGCGAGGATCCAGCGCACACGACGACGGGAGGAACGTCGCATGGACGAGCAGGATCTCGCCTTCGTCGCCGAGCACGCGCCCGCGGCTGCCTTCGTGGGCGGGGTCGGCATGGAGATCGACCGCCGCGAAGGCCTCGAGAACAGCCTGCGCGGCTTCCAGGTCATGGAGAAGCTCGGCTACCCCATGGTGGCCTTCAGCGAGCAGGCACAGTCGTGGATCTTCCGCTCCGCCTGGGGTCCCGAGATCTCGGCGGCCGCAGAAGACGTGCCCGACTACGAGGCCTTCTACGACACCTTCACCCTCATTGCGGCCGGCGCGGCCGTGACCGACCGGATCGGGTTCGCGACCATGACCGACTGCTACCGGCGGCCGCCGTCGGTGTTGGCGCAGACGCTGCTCACGCTCGACAAGCTCTCCGAGGGACGCGTCGCCCTCATGGTCGGGACCGGTGAGACCAAGCAGTTCGCCCCCTACGGTCTCGAGCGCAGTCTCCCCCGCTACAAGCGCCTCGAAGCATGCATCCGGGCGGTCAAGGCGCTGCTGCGCGCCAGCGACCCGATCACGTTGGACAACGAGTTCTGGCCGCTCGAGGACGCGCTCTTGGCGCTCCAGCCACACGATCCGGCGAGGCCGCCGCTCGTGTACCTGCTCGGGGGTGGCCCCACGGCGATGAAGATCGCGGGGCGGGTCGCGGACGGGCTTGGCACCTACACGCCGGGGGGCTACGACGACGACGTCGCCGGCTTCGAAGCGGACCTCGCGACCCTCCGCGAGGAAGCCGAGCGCCACGATCGGGACCCGGCGACAATCCCCGTGTTCCCCGCCAACACCATGATCCTCTGCGAGAACGACGAGCAGGTCGACGCCGCGCTTGACAGCCTCTTCACCCGCGCCTTCGTCCTCAACCTCACGCCAACGGGTGAGCACTGGAAGAACTGGGGGTCCGAGCATCCGCTCGGCGACGACTGGGCCCTCTCGATCACCCACCGCTCGACCCTGTTCACGCCCGACGAGATGCGCGAGATCTGCGCCGAGGTCAGCCCCGAGGACATCCAGCACATGTGCTACGTCGGGCTCCCCGAAGACGTCGCCGCCCGCTCGGCGAAGTGGTACCGCGCAGCAGGGATCCCGGGAGTGCCCGTACCCATGAACGGCGCGAACTTCACCACGACGTTGTTCCCCGAGACCCGCGAGCTCGCCGACGACGGCCTGCCCCGCTGGCACCACCTCAACGTCCGCTACTCCGAGGAGCTGAACCGCCGCCTGACCGGGTGAGGGACGACCGGCGCGACGCGAGCGGCAGGACGGCCCCGCGGAGCTCAGTTGAACCCGAGGACCTGCCTCGCGAACACCACCGGGGTCCCGCAGGGCTCGGTTGAGGGCACGCCGACGACGACGTGCCCGGCCGCGGTCATCATGTCGGTGACCGCGGCCTCCACGACCTGGCCGAGGCGCTCGTCGCCGCCGCGCAGCCGATCCTCGACGGCTTCGGCCCGGGGCTCCACGACCTCGCGTCGGCCGTACAGATCGCAGCTACCGAGGAGCGCGGGCCCGAGATACGGGAAGCGACGCCACCCCACGTCCCTGACGTAGTGGCAAGAGACCGTGTCGACGGCGAGCGACGACGCGCAGTAGCTCGTCCAGTCGACGATCCTGCGGGCACGCTCCGCCAGCCGGACCTGTTTCCAGCGCAGCATCCGCCGCGCGGGGGGATCGAGGGTCACGCCGGCTCGCCACAGGCGGGAGCGAGCGTGGTCGTACGCGCGCACGAGCGCGCACTGCCCCAGCGCTTCCCGGTGGAGGGCCTCGCGGACGCCAAAGGTCGGGGCCCAGCGGAGGGCCTCGCGGCCCGCTTCGAGTTCTGCGTGCAGCTCCAGCAGGGCGAATTCGCAGATCGCGAGCTCCTGGGACGGTGCGAGTCGCTGCCCCGGCCAAGGTCGCGCGGCAACCGAACCGAGGCGGGTACGCACGGGATCGACCACGATCTCGCCCGCGTCCTCGAGCCGGCGGAGCACGGGGCGGGCACTGTTGCGCGACCGGAGGCTGCACGCGACGCCGACCTCCTCGGGGGTCGGGAGATGGCCTTCGTCGGCGACGAAGCGCTTCACGAACGCCAGGACCTGCTCGTCTCGGAGCCTCGCGTCCACTGCGTCCTGCCCCCCGATGCAGCGGCCTGGTGACCCCTGGCATTCTCGCGCGCAACGTCGGCGGGACGCCGGGCGCCCTGCTCCGACGCACACGCGCGCTCAGGAGGCGAGTGCCGCTTTGAACACCTCCGCGATCTCGGCGTGCCCGGCCGTGCTCGGATGGGCACCGTCCTCTCCGACGAGCGACGGGAACGTCCCGTCCGCGACAGCCTCCGCCAGCGCCCCATGCAGGTCGACCACCTCCGCCCCCTCCCGGGCCGCGACCGCGTCGACGGCTCGGTTGTAGGCGTCGATCAGTCCCGGGAGCGCCTCGCTGGTGACCGCCGAGGCGAGGCCGTCCTCCTGCACTGCGGGGAACGCCTCGAGCGGCGGGGTGTTGGCCACCAACACGCGCGTCCGCGCGTCCTGGCGAAGCGTGTGGACGAGGTCGCCCAGCTCCTGCTCGTAGGTGGCAGGGGTGACGCCCGCGAGCAGATCGTTCACGTTGAACCACACCGTCACCAGAGTCGGCTGGAGCTCGCGCACGATCGGGAGTTGCTCCCGGATCGCCTCGGCCACCGTGCTGCCCTCCGTGCCCGCGCTGACGAAGGTCGCGCCGCGATCGAGCGAGCGGAACAGCAACTGCGGCCACGCCTCGACGAGCGGGCGTTCCGCGCCGACGCCGAGCGTCTCGTCGGCGCCCACCGCGACATAGACCTCCGGTGAGTCACTCGCCTGCTCTGCGGGTTCCGGGTCGGCGTTCCCGGCGCTGCATGCCGTGACCGTCACCAGAGCAGCGACGAGCAGTGCGAGAACGAGTCGCACGTACCGGAGGCGTATCACGCGTCGACGGCTTCTCGGGCGGGCAGGCGCGCCGCCCGTCGGGCAGGGAGCACGCCCGCTAGGGTCGCCAGCACCCCGGCGCCCAGCACGCTCGCGACCGCGATCACGACCGGCAGCTCGGGCTGCACGCCGACGAGCCCCTCGCTGCGGAGGTAGCCGTTCACCACCGCGGCCACGAGCGACGCCAGGCCCAACCCAAGGAGCGTGCCCAGGAGGCCGCCGACGAGCCCGAGGAAGCCCGCCTCGACCAGGAACAGGCGCAGCACGTCGCGGTCCCGAGCACCGATGGCCTTCAGCACTCCGATCTCCCGCCGACGTTCGCGCACCGCGGCCAGGAGGGCGTTCGTCACCCCCATGGTCGCGATGCCGAGCGCGATCAGACCGATGCCTCCGAGCACGATCTCGACGACCCGCAGGTACCGCTGCACGGTGGCGATGATGTTCTCCGGTGCCCGCGTGGCGTAGCCGATGTCGTGGATGGCGTTGCGCACGGGAGCCACGTTGTCGAGACCGCTCGCCACGACGAACGCGCCGCTGTAGGGCGATTCCGAGAGGTCGAGACGATCATCGGGCTCTCCCGCCTGCGACCAGGCGCGAGCAGTCGAGACCGCCTCGATCGGCGCCAGCAACTCCCCCGAGGTGGCCTCCTGCGCCACGACGCCGACGACCTCGGCGCGGGTCCAGCGCGCCCGGATCGCGTCCCCGAACGAACGCGGTGCGCCGAGCTCGAGCTCGGCGCCG
>CAYRHS010000200.1:0-4930 GCA_964424125.1 uncultured Burkholderiales bacterium | reverse complement strand
CGGCGAGACGGCAGGCGATCTCGTGCCCTTCGATCCGGACGAGTTCGCCGACGCGCTCCTCGCCGAGCGGTGACGAGCCCTAGCATCGCTCGAGCGAACTCCGGGGGTGAGCAGGTGTTCGACGCGCTGTCCGATCGACTGGACGGGATCTTCACTCGCTTGCGACGACGCGGCCGTCTGAGCGACAAGGACATCGACGCCGTCGCGCGGGAGATCCGGCTCGCGTTGCTCGAGGCCGACGTGAACGTCGGGGTCGTGAAGTCTTTCATCGGGCGGGTCAAGGCGCGCGCGGCCGAAGCGGACCTGTCCCAGAGCCTCACGCCTGCGCAGCAGGTCGTGAAGATCGTGCACGAGGAGCTCGTCACCACCCTCGGCGGCCAGGCGGGTGCGCTCTCGACGAGCGCGACGCCCCCGACCGTCGTCGTGCTCGCGGGCCTCCAGGGTTCGGGGAAGACGACCGCGGCGGGAAAGCTGGCGCGTCATCTGCAAGGACGTGGACGCCACCCGCTCCTCGTCGCGGCCGACCTCCAGCGGCCGGCGGCTGTGCAGCAGCTCCGTCGGCTCGGTGAGCAGGTCGGCGTGGCCGTGTACGCGCCCGCGGAGGGAGGGGGAGCGGGAGATCCCGTAGGGGTGGCAGCCGCGGCTCGCGAGGAAGCCGCCCGCATCGGAAGCGACGTGGTCGTCGTCGACACCGCGGGCCGCTTGCACGCGGACGCCGACCTGATGGACGAGCTGCGGCGCGTGTGCGACGCGATCGGTCCCGACGACGTGTTGCTCGTGGTCGACGCGATGACGGGTCAGGAAGCCGTCCGGGTCGCCGAGACCTTCGATGCCGCGGTCGCGCTCGACGGTCTGATCCTCACCAAGATCGACGGTGATGCACGTGGCGGCGCGGCTCTGTCCGCGAAGGAGGTCACGGGCAAGTCGATCCTCTTCGTCGGTACCGGGGAGAAACTGGACGAGTTCGAGGTGTTCCACCCCGACCGGATGGCCAGCCGGATCCTCGGGATGGGCGACGTGCTGACGCTCATCGAGAAGGCGGAAGAGACGTTCGACCGCGAGCAGGCAGCGGCGGCCGAGGAGAAGCTGCGCTCGGGGGAGTTCACGCTCGAGGACTTCCTGGAGCAGATGCGCCAGGTCCGGAAGATGGGGCCGCTCCAGAGCCTGATCGGGATGATGCCCGGCGTGCCCAAGGAGCTGAAGCAGGCCGAGATCGACGAGCGCGAGCTCGGGAAGGTGGAGGCGATCATCTGCTCGATGACCCCCGAGGAGCGGCAAAACCCGACGATGGTCAAGGGCTCGCGCCGGATGCGTATCGCGTCCGGGAGCGGTACGACGCCGGCGGACGTGAACGCACTGCTGAAGCAGTTCCGGACCGTCCGCCAGATGATGCGCTCGGTCGCGTCCGGGAAGTCGCCCGGGCTGCCGATCCCTGGCCTGTGACTCGACCCCACTCGCCCCGGACTCCCGGTGGAATCGCGGTGGTGAGTAAGCTGAGCAACCTTCTCCGTGGGCCATCGGCGGTCTGCGATCGACGTTCGAGGTGTGGCCGGTGGCCGTGAAGATCCGTCTGATGCGAGTCGGCAAGCGCAAGCAGCCGAGCTACCGGGTCGTGGTAGCCGACGGCCGCAAGCCCCGCGACGGGCGGTTCATCGAGATCATCGGCCACTACGGGCCGCAGCGCGAGTCGCAGCAGGTCGAGATCGATGGCGACAAGGCGCTCGCCTGGCTTCGCCAGGGCGCACAGCCGAGCGAAGTGGTTCAGAAGCTCCTGGCCATCACCGGCGTGTGGGAGCGCTTCGTCTCCGAACGAGGGGGCGACGACCCCGCCGCCCGGTACGAACGCGCCCGGGCCACTCGTCGGGCCCGGCGAGAAGAGGCCGAGGCGGCCGCTCGCGCCGAGCAGGAGGCCCAAGCCGGCGACGCATCCGCGTCTCCGAACGAGGCGAGCCCGGAGACCGACGACGAAGCCTCGGCCAGCACGGACGAGGGATGAGGACGCGGTGAGCGACTACGACGACGACCACGAAGACTTCGACGACGAGGACTTCGAGGACGACGAGCTCGCCGGGGAGGGAAACCGAATCCTCGGCGTGCACGCCCAGGCGGTGGTGGAGCACGTCGCCGAAGCGATCGTCGAGGAGCCCGACGAGCTCGAGATCGACCTCGAGGAGCGCAACGGCGAGGTCACCGTGCTCATCCACGCGAGCCCGTCCGACATGGGCCGGCTCATCGGCAAGCGGGGACGGGTCATCCAGGCGCTGCGCCAGGTGGTGCGCGCCGCCGGCGCCGGCGAGGACGTGCGGGCGACGGTCGACGTCGTCGAGTAGCGGCTGTGCCCGACCGCCTGGAGATCGGGCGGATCGGTCGCCCTCACGGCCTCCGGGGTGAGGTCACGGTGCTCGCGGTGACGGACCGTGCCGAGCGGTTCGAGCCCGGGTCGCGCCTCTTCACCGCCAACCGGGTCCTCGAGGTCGTCGAGGCCCGGCGGCATCGTGAGGGGTGGATCGTTCGCTTCGCGGGCGTAGACGGTCGCGAGGCGGCGGAGGGCCTACGAGGGCTCGAGCTCAGTGCGCCACCGCTCGACCATCCGGACGACGACTCCTACTGGGTGCACGAGCTGGTCGGCCTCGTGGTTCGGGACGCCGACGGTACCGATCTCGGCCAGGTCGTCGCCGTGGAAGCCAACCCCGCGCACGACCTCCTCGTGCTCGACACGGGGCACCTCGTGCCGATGCCGTTCGTTCGTGGTGTCGAGCGCGACATCGTGGTGGACCTGCCCGAGGGCCTCCTCGAGCTACAGGGCGAGGCGGAGGAACCCGGGTGAGGATCGACCTCTTCACCTTGTTTCCCGAGTGGTTCGAGGCGACGCTCGGCGTGTCCGTGATCGGCCGGGCCCGAGCTGCCGGCCTCGTCGACGTCCGGGTCCACGACCCCCGGCGCTGGACGACGGATCGGCACCGGACGGTCGACGACACGCCGTTCGGCGGAGGCGCGGGCATGGTGCTGCGCCCCGAGCCGCTCTTCGCCGCGGTGGAGGCCGTTGCCCCGCCGCGGCCGTTGCTGCTGCTCTCGCCGGCCGGCCGACGCTTCGACCAGCGGCGGGCTCGCGAGCTCGCGGGCGGACCGGGCTTCTCGTTGCTCTGCGGACGTTACGAGGGCGTCGACCAGCGCGTGGCCGATCACTGCTGCGACGGCGAGCTCTCGGTCGGCGACTACGTGCTGACCGGAGGCGAGCCGGCCGCCGCCGTGGTGCTCGAGGCCGTGATCCGCCTGCTGCCGGGCGCGCTCGGCAACGAGGCGTCGGTGGGGGACGAGTCGTTCAGGGACCGCCTGCTCGAGTACCCGCAGTACACGCGTCCCGCGGTGTTCCGGGGCTGGGCCGTACCCGAGGTGCTTCGCTCCGGTGACCACGAGCGGATCGCTCGGTACCGCCACGCGCGAGCCCTCCGCCGCACGCTCGCACGGCGCCCGGACCTGCTCTCCGAGCACGACCTCGACGAGGAGGACCGCAGGATCCTGGTCGAGTTCCCCGAAGACGACGAGGCCGAGTAGCCTGAGCTCGCACCCGCGCCGGCCACCGGCTCGGGGCCCACCAGAACGGAAGTCCCCGACGCGCCATGCAACCCACCGATCTCGTCGACCGAGCCGATCTGCGCGACGACGTCCCCGACTTCTCGCCGGGTGACACCGTCAAGGTGCACGTGCGTGTCGTCGAGGGCAGCCGCGAGCGCGTCCAGGTGTTCCAGGGCGTGGTCATCGCCCGCAAGGGCAGCGGGGCGCGCGAGACCTTCACCGTGCGCAAGGTGAGCTTCGGCGTCGGCGTCGAGCGCACCTTCCCGGTCCACACGCCGGTCATCGAGGACATCAAGGTCGTGACCCGCGGCAAGGTGCGGCGCGCCAAGCTCTACTACCTGCGCGAGCTGCGCGGCAAGAAGGCCAAGATCAGCGAGAAGCGGACCTGACTGATCCTGACTCGCCCTACACTTGGCTCGTCGGCACCGACGAGGGGTGAGGGGACGGCCGTGAGCGCGGAGGACCTGGAGCGCTACGAGACCGAGATCGAGCTCCAGCTCTACAAGGAGTACCGCGACGTCCTGCCGATGTTCTCGCACGTCGTGGAGACCGAGCGCCGCTTCTACCTGACCAACGACGTCGAGATGCACGTGCGCGACGTCGACGGTCGCGTCTACTACGAGCTCGAGCTGAACGACGCCTGGGTCTGGGACATGTACCGGCCTGCTCGGTTCGTGAAGTCGGTGCGCGTCTACACGTTCAAGGACGTGAACATCGAGGAGCTCGCCGACCGCGAGCTCTGATCGATGGTCCGTGATTCTCGTCGTCGCCCCCCGGATCGCCGTCGCGTGCTCGGTACGGCCGGGGAGGAGCGGGTGGCCGAGTGGTACCGGGCGCGGGGATACGAGGTCGTCGACCGGAACTGGCGCTGTCGGGACGGCGAGCTCGATCTCGTGCTGCGCCGGGGGCCGACGGTGGTCTTCTGCGAGGTGAAGACCCGGAGTAGTGACGCGTTCGGGGCGCCGATCGAGGCGATCACCCACGAGAAGCGCCGTCGGCTCCGGCGTCTGGCGGCTCGCTGGCTGGACGAGCGCTCCGCCCGGGCGGGTGGGCTCCGCTTCGACGTCGCTTCGGTGCGCTGGCCGAAGGGATCCCCGCCCAGCATCGAGGTGGTCGAGGGCGCGTTCTGAGCGCGGGCCGACGTGGCTGCGCTACCCGAAGAACGCCCAGACCACCAGCGCGACGATGACGACGAGCGCCGCCGCGACGATCAGCACGTCGGGCCCGCGCTTCGCCTGGTTCTGGAACGGGTTGTAGCCCATCGACGAGCACGCTACCCGTGGGCGCGTCCGTGTTCATGTCGGCCGTTCATGTCGGCCACCAGCGGCCGTGGGCCCGCTGCGCGGCGCGCGCC
>CAYRHS010000199.1:0-4953 GCA_964424125.1 uncultured Burkholderiales bacterium | reverse complement strand
GTCGTCCGGCGGTCCGGCGATCCCTTCCTAAACCGGGTGTCGCACGTTCGAGTCGTGCCGGGGGCGCCAGTGAAGCCCGTTCGCTCCGAATCGCGACCGGCCTACTGCTCGACGGTCACTTCGGCCGTGTTGCTGCCCGGAGACAGGTTGTACGAGTCGTCCCAGGCGAAGACCTGGTACTCGTAGGTCACTGCGTCCTCGATCGCGTAGTCGAGGAAGAAGGGGTACGCGGCACTCGCGAACGTGCGGAAGACGCCGTCCCGGTACACGAGATACAGCGCGACGACGCTATTGTCGGTGGACGGGTCCCACTCCAGCACGTTGACCGTCCCGTTCACGAGGTTCTCCGCCGTCAGGTTCCCGGGCGCCGTGGGAGGCTCCAGATCCCAGCCCGACGTGGCGGTGGCGACGGCCTCGTCCGAGATCTCTCCTTCTGCGAACACCGCGCGAACGCTGTAGGTGTAGAGCGTCGACGGAAGGCGGATCGGATAGGGATCGGAGTCGTAGAAGGCGAGGTCGGCCGTCTCGGCGATCTCGACCCCGTTCCGCCAGATCCGGTAGCTCCCCACCGCGGGGCCCGAGGCGGGCGCCTCCCACGCGAGCGCAGTGATCGCACCCGTGGACTCCGCGCTCAGGTTCTCCGGTGGGGCGCTGGGGCGGATCGCCCGGATGTAGCCCAGCATCGCGGCGCGGATGCCATCGAGGTCGTCCGTCCGGTCGATGTCGCTCGTCTTCAGGGTGGCCAGGTAGGACTGCGCGTCGTCGTGGTCGGGGTGAGCGGGGTAGGCGTCGAGGGTCTGCTCCAGGGCGACCCGGTAGCGGGTATCGTCCACCGCCTCCCGGAACCCCTCCCACTGCACCGTTCCCACCAGGCCGTCATGAGTCGGATAGGCCATGACCAGGTCCTTCACGCCGTCGTCGGACTCGTCCCAGATGAAGCCGTTGGCGCGCTGGTAGGCGTAGGTCATCGCGCCGTCGTAGTCGTACTTCCACAGCATGTGCCCGTAGTTCCGGCGGTACATCTCCGGATCTTCGTAGCCGCCCTGGGGCAGCGAGTACGCGAAGATCTCGCCACCCCAGCCGTGAAGGAGCTCGACCTCGGCCGGGTCCCAGTTGGGGAACCACGTGTCGCCGTGGGTGATGTTCAGGTCCTTCAGGTCGCCGACCAGCGTCCGCGAGGCGGCCAGCCCGTCCTGCCGGTGGTGCTCCAGCTCCTCGGCGCTCAGCGTGCGGCCGTAGACCTTGATCTCGTCGAGCGCCCCGTCGAAGAGGTACGTCCCTCCGTACAGCTCGTAGCCCCCCAAGGTGAACGAGCCCGCGTTGTGGATTTCGCCCACGCCGCTGAGATCGAGCGGGTCGCCCACCTCGTTCCCATCCACGTAGATCCGCGCCTCGTTCGCGCTCCCGAACTCCATCGTGACCGCGACGAAGTGCCACACGCCGTCGTTGAAGTCGCCCGGGGTGCCGGCGAAGCCGCTCTGGGCACCGCCACTGCCCGCCACGGACAGGTAGAGCTGTCCGTTGGGCATCGTGAGAGCGAATCCGCGTTGCCCGCCCACCTTGAACGCGATGGCGTTCTCGTAGGCAGTGGTGTGACCCGATGCATCCGAGCGAACCCACCCGCAGATCGTGTAGCCCTCGAGGTCGGGCGCGATGTCCATGACGTCGCCCATGTCGACGTAGCCCGCGCCCGCGAACTCGAGGGCGGCGCCGACCTTGCCCGCCACCGCCGTGGCAGAGCCCACGAGAGCGCCGGGGTTCTCGCGGTCGGTCCAGTCGGGCTCGCCGGGTGCGTCGGCCACCGCCGTGCCGCCACCGTCCTCGAAGCGGTAGTTTCCCAGGATCGCGTCGTGGTACTCGAACTCGAGCTGGCCGTTGTCGGCGGCGCTGAACGTGCCGAGCCCAACGTCCTTCAGTGCCTGGTAGAGCTCCCACTGCGAGACGATCTTCTCGTTGTTGGGTTCGTCGGAGCCGCCCAGGTGCAGATCCGTCGCCCCGAACATGCCGTAGAGCCCGATGATGCTCGGACCCCCCACCCCCTCGAGACGCCAGGCGTTGTCGCGGTTCTCGGGATCCACGCCGTGGGCGTTCGCGAAGACGGGCGGAAGCTCGAGGCACGTGTCCTCGTCCTGGCGGTCGATGCAGAAGACCGCCTGGAAGAGGTCCATGTAGGCCTCGAAGTACGACGTGTCGTCGAGGTTGTTGTAGTTCGTCGACACCGCCTGATTGATCTGCGGCGTGGCGACGCCGTGGGCCTTCATGTCCTCGAACTCGCGCTTCATCTGCTCGGGCGACTTGTCCTTGTGCCCCAGCATGTTCACCTGGTCGGGGTTGTGCTCGGGGTTGAACTCGGCCGTGTACATCAGGCTGTAGGTCTTGTCCGGCTCCGGGAGGTCGAGCCCCAGGACGTCCACCTCGAATCCGTACTCCCCGAGGACGGTGGGGCTCTCGGGATCGGTGACGCTGAGGACCCGGAGGGCGCCGCTGTAGGTACCGCCGAGCTGGCCCTCGGGCACGTGGACGCGGGCCATGAAGAGCTGCGCCTCGCCTTGCGCGATGTCGACGGGGAGGAGGACGCTCGCGTCGTCGTCCGCCAGGGCGGCGTCGAACGAGCAACGGTGGCAGGTGGCCTTCACGTTCGTCGTCACGTTCGCGTACGTCTGGTCGAGCTTCCGCAGCAGGTTCTGGTCCCCCGCGACGTGGACGAGGTCGGGATCCTTCAGCAGCAGCTCGGGAACGAGCCAGCGGCCCTCGTTCCAGTCTCCGTCCCGATCGATCTTCATCTCGAGCCACTCGAGCTCGCCGCCCTGCCACCACGACTTGACCAGGTAGAGGTCCATCTCGCTCGCGGGGAGGACGTGTTTCCCCGGGCTCTCGAGATCGGAGATCTCGACCAGGACGTCCTCGAGCGCGACGCGGGGGGCAGCCACCGAGAAGAAGAGCGACTCGTACTCGCCGCCGGCCGCCTTCACCTGGAGGTCGTCGTTCACGACGGTCCCGGGCACGTAGCCGGTGACCGGCGTGGCCCGGCGGATGTCCCGGGTCATGGGCACCTGGTAGAGGAGGTGGTCCACCCGCGTCGCCGGCCCGGCTCCCTCGATGACGTCGAGCTCGTCGAGGGCGTTGCTCAGGTGGTAGCGGAGCTCCTGGCGATCGTCCTCCAGGAGGTACCCGTTCTCGGCGGCCGATCCGAGGTCGACCGCGCCGAGGTGTGCCTCGACCTCCGCCAGAAGCGAGGTCTCGAACGGGTCGAGGCTCTGTCCGGCCAGCGCCGCGACCCGCGCCTCGGCATCGGCGAGCTGCCCCGCGAACTCGCCGAGCAGGTTGCCCACGAGGGCGGTATGGCCGCCCCACAGCTGGTCGGTCGCGTACGCGTAGTCCGCCTGGGACGGGGCCTCTCCCTGGACCCGCACGTCGTCGATCCAGACCTTGATCCGCTCGCCCTCCCAGCCCGTGACGCGGAGCTCGAGGAAGGGGATGTGCGTCCCCAGCTCCGCCTCGGTGGTCTTCCACGCAATGCGGCGGTCGTCCGTCTTCCGGTCGAAGCGATCCTGGTGGAAGATCTTGGCGATGGGGACCAGGCGGCGAACCTCGGCCTTCTTCCAGACGCCGGGCGTCCGGAGCCCGCCCAGGACGGGCGCCGACTCCTTGGGCTCGGCCGTCTTCAGGCTGTGCGTGCGGAAGCCCAGCTGGAAGTAGCCCTTCGGCTCCTCGCCCGGAACGGAGTCCTGGTACTCGATCCAGGCCCGGGCACTCAGCGTCAGCTCGCCCGCGGCGGGCAGCCACGTTCCGCTGGGAATGCGCTGGGCCATGTTCCCGACGGGAATCCGGAAGGTGACTCCCTGGGGTTGCGTGGCGGTCGCCTCGTCGTCGAACTCGACGTCGACAAAGTAGGACTGGGTGCCCGAGGTGGCCCGGACCGTGCTGATGCCCTTGTCGTGGACGGTCGCGCCGCTCGGCTGCTCCACGACGGGAGCGCCCGACTCGAAGTCCTCGAGGTAGTCGTAGGTGACGTCGGCCGCCCCACTCGGCTGCCCGAAGAACATCGCGGTGGAGAAGGACACCAGGAGGCCGGTGGATCGCTTCATGGATCGAGCTCCCGTCCCGAGCACCCCATCACCCCACTCGGGAGCGTACCCGTCGCTTCGTGGAGCGGTCCAGCACTTCCGTTGCAGTTCGGTGAAGTCGAGGGTTTGCGCGCGTACGCAGAAACCACGACGTACTGCGGTGACGGCGCGGGCGAGGCCGCACCGCGCACGGGGCGGCGCGCGAGCTCGGCGGAGCCTGGACCGAACGCGATGCTCGCCGAGAACAGCGTCTCTGCGCACGTCCTGCCGCCCGGGCGACACGCGAGCGTGGGTGAGCGGGCTCACTTTCACGCCGTCGAGTTCGCGGTATCCATGCCATGTGCAGCGCTGCGCCGGCCGCGGGTCGGCGCGCGAGGCATCGGCGGGGCGTACGGACGGAGCGCCGGTCACGCGTTGGGGGTGCGCGACATGACGACGAGCGGAGGGCGGCGTGGCGCACATCCTACGTCGATTTCCCGAGAAGACCGGTGCCGGGTCCGGGAGCGCCCGGGCGCGGTGGGGCGCGGCCGCGCGGCGGCTCGGGGCGGTCTCGATCCTCGCGGTGGGCACGGCTCCGGCGGCGTCCGCCATCACGGCGGACCCCGACGAGCTGGCCGAGGTGGAGGCCGTTCACGGCGGCCGCATCGAGCACTGTGACGAGGCGGTCGAGGAGGGCTTCCTCGAGGCCTTCGAGTGCGGAGACGATCTCTTCGAGCTGGTCTTCAACGCCGTCGACGGCGTCGGCGGCAACGTGGGGGACGGCGGGCGCTTCTCGCGCGTGCCGCGCGCGGACCTCCTCGGTGCGGGCGAGTGGGCCTCCCACCTTCCGGCCCGCGCCACCGGGCCCAACGCCGAGTCGTGCGTGGCGTGCCACCAGGGCGCCCAG
>CAYRHS010000198.1:0-4980 GCA_964424125.1 uncultured Burkholderiales bacterium | reverse complement strand
CCATCGTGAGCATGAGGGTGCCCACGTGGAACATGGGCCCGCAGTTCAGGTACACGTAGTCGTGGTCCACTCGCTGGAGCATGGCCATCACGACGCTCTGGAGCGCGATGGCGGTGTGGCTGAGCAGCGCACCGTTGGGCCGTCCCTCGAAGGCGGCCGTGTACACGTCGAGCAGCGGTGCGGAAGGATCGACCTCGCGTCCGGGGTCCTCGCCCGAACCGCGCCCGAGCAGCACCTCGTAGTCGTCGGGGCCGTCGAGCTGGAGCCAGTCGCCGCGGCCCGCGCTGGCGGCTCGCCCGGCGCGCACGGCCTCGCCGATCTCCTGCTCCTGCCACAGCACGACGCGCGCGTCGGCGTCGTCGATCACGAACGCGAGCTCGTCGGGCGACTGGCGCCAGTTGACAGGGCAGCAGATCCCGCCGAGCTTGGCCGCCGCCAACAGCGCCTCCAGCAGGCGGGCGGAGTTCTGCCCCAGCCAGAGGATCCGGTCGCCGGCGCCGAACCCGTCGCCCGCGAGCGCGTTGGCCAGGCGGTTGACGCGCTCGTCGAGCTCGGGATACGTCTGGCGGGTCCCGCCGTCCACGGTGGCCGTCGCGCCCGGCCGGCTGCGGCGGTGCTCCCGGAGCACGTCTCCGAGGGTCAGGTTGTGGACGTCGGGCATCCTGGCCTCCTTCCGAGTCGAGGCGACGAAGTAGCATAATCATTTAGACTTATCGCCCCCGAGAGGCGCCACATGCAGACCGCCATCACCGAGATGCTCGGGATCGACTTCCCGATCCTGGCCTTCAGCCACTGCCGAGACGTCGTCGCCGCCGTCACGAACGCCGGCGGCATGGGCGTCCTCGGGGCCACAGCCCTGACGCCCGACCAGCTCGAGATCGAGTTGGCCTGGATCGAGGAGCACGTGGAGGGGCGCCCCTACGGGGTCGACCTGTTGTTCCCCGCCACGTACGTCGGTCAGGGGGACGAGGAGCTCGACGTGGGGTCGCTGGGAGAGCTCATCCCCGAGGAGCACCGGGCGTTCGTGGACGACTTGCTCGAGCGCTACGAGGTCCCCGAGGCACCCGAGGGCGCGGGGCGGGGGATGGGCGGCCTGACCGTGGCGCACGAGCGTGTGGGTCGCCTTGCCGACGTCGCGTTCGCCCACCCGATCAAGCTCATTGCCAACGCCCTCGGACCGCCGCCCCCGGAGATGATCGAGGAGGCCCACGCACGCGACATCCCGGTCGCCGCGCTCGCGGGCACGGTGCAACACGCGGAGCGCAACGTCGCCGTCGGCTCCGACATCATCGTGGCCCAGGGGTACGAGGCCGGGGGCCACACGGGCACGATCGCGACGATGGTCCTCGTCCCCGAGGTCGTCGACGCGGTCGCTCCAGTGCCGGTGCTCGCCGCCGGTGGGATCGGCGACGGCCGTCAGGTCACGGCCGCGATGGCACTCGGCGCTCAGGGGGTGTGGACGGGCTCGGTCTGGCTCACGACCGAGGAAGCCGAGACGCACCCCGTGGTGAAGGAGAAGTTCCTCACCGCCACCTCGTCGGACACGGTCCGGTCCCGTGCGGTCACGGGCAAGCCCGCCCGCCAGCTCCGCTCGGCGTGGACGGACGAGTGGGACTCGGAGGACTCCCCGGGACCCCTGCCCATGCCGCTCCAGCCGCTGCTGGTGGACGAGGCGCTGGGGCGCATCGAGCGCAGCGCGGCGACGAAGGGCTCGGGGTCGGAGAAGCTGGTGAACTACTTCGTCGGCCAGGTCGTGGGTTCGATGCAGACCGTGAAGCCCGCGCGCCGCGTCATGTACGAGCTCATGGAAGGTTTTGCCGACACCATGGCGCGACTCGACGAACTGGCGGGAACGTCCGGGGAACGATGATCGGGACGGGGCCGGCACGCGGCCGGACGGAGGGGTGATGTCGTGAGGGTGCTCGTGACCGGCGCGAGCGGTGTGTTCGGGCGGGACATCTGCCGGCGGTTGGTCCGGGCCGGGGCCGACGTCGTCGCGCTGGCGCGCCGAGACGTGCCCGTCCCGGGATTGACCTTCGTCCGCGGCGACATCCGCGACCTCGAAGCCGTCGAGAAGGCCATGGCGGGCTGCGACGTCGTCGCGCACCTCGCGTGGGCCGTCACGCCACTCAAGTCGGCGGAGGACACGCGCGCCGTCAACATCGGGGGCACCGCCAACGTTCTGTCGGCAATGGAGCGCGCCGGCTGCGGCCGCATCGTGTTCGCGTCGTCGGTCACCGCCTACGGCGCGCACCCCGACAACCCGCCGAAACTCAAGGAGACGGATCCGCTCCGCCCGGACCCGAAGGTGCTCTACGCCCACCACAAGGCGCAGGCGGAGGAGATGGTCCTCGCTTCCGGCCATCCGTCGGTCATCACGCGCACCGCGCCCGCGGTCGGCCGCACGAGCGACAACTACGAGTTCCGGGTCTTCGCCACACCCGTGCTCATGGCGCCCGCGGGTGACTTGCCGCGTTGGCAGTTCGTCCACGAGGAGGACGTGGGGCGGTTCCATGCCGAGGCGATCCTCGGTGACCGGACCGGCGTCGTGAACGTGGCCACGTCCGACGACGGGTTCACCCTCGAGGAGATCGCCGACGTGCTCGGCAAACGGGTGGTCTCGATCCCCGAGGCGGCGATGGAGCGGATCGTCGAGGTGGGTTGGCGCTACGACCTGATCGAGATGGATCCGGACACACTCGACGGTTTCCGCTGGATGCCGGTCGCGGACGACACGCGGCTGCGCGAGGAGTGGGGCTTCCGCTGTGCCTGGACCGGACGGGACGCGCTGGAGGACCTCGGCCGTGTCCTGTCCCGTACCGTCTACCTGGGGAAGCGGCCGCTCGAGCTCCCGTGGCGGCTCCGCTACGTCGACGTCCACGCGCCCCGGGCCCGTCCTCCCTACGAGGGCGGCGAGCTCGCGGACCCCGCGCCGCCCGATCAGGCCGGCGAGTTCGACAGCCTCGTCGACCCTCGCTTCCCCACCTATTCCGCGACCAACATCTCGGAGGCCTTTCCGGGTCCGATGACGCCGCTGTCGCTCGACGTCTCGCTCGACGCGATGCTGGCGTCGAGCGACGGGATGGTCGACTTCCTCGGTCTCACCGACGACATCGCGTACGCGCAGCGAGCCCGGGGCGCCGCGAGCTTCGGCCACCGGATCTACGCGAACGTGTCCGTCGTCCGTGAGATGGCCCGCGCCATGCCGGGGATGACCCCCGAGGACATCGACGACCAGTTCCTCGGGATCCCGCGTCCGCCCGACGCGGCCAAGAAGGGCTTCTCGCTCCGGGAGGCCTGGGATGCCGTCGGTTTGCTCGTGCACACCGGCCCGCGTGTCGCCGGGTTCGCGGCGGAGGTGGAGCGCTGCGCGCAAGACGCCCGCGAGCTGCCGATCCCCGAAGCCACGTTGCCCACCGTCACCGACGAGCGCCTGCTTGCCATGATCGGCTTGTTGCACGACCAGCTCTGCCAGGCGTGGAACGTCGCGTGCATCGGCAACATGATCGCGGCGGCGACCCAGAGCGCGGCCGAGAAGTCGGTCGGTGGCCCGGCCGGTCTGGGACGGGCGGGGACCGCGGACCTTGAGAGCGCGGGGGCCCTCGTCGGGGTCGAACGCCTCGCGCGGATGGCCCGGGAACGACCCCACGTCGCCGAGCTGATCGGGTCCGCCCCCGCGACGGAGTGGCTCGAGCGGATCCGGGGGATCGACGCCGACTTCGCGGCCGCCTTCGACGACCTCATCGCGACCTACGGGCACCGCGGACCGGGAGAGACCGAGCTGGCCAACCCGACGTTCTCCGACCGGCCGGAGCTTCTGGCGGACGCGGTGGCGAAAGCGGTGGGTGCCCCGGCGCGGCCGAGCTCGGGGGTCGAGCCCCGTGGCAAGCGGGCCCGGGCGGCGGTCCGGCCGATGCGCGCCGCAATGCAACGCCGCGAGCGCGCCCGCGACGCGGTCGTCCGTCTGACGCACGGCCTTCGCCTCGCCGTGCGCGAACGGGCTCGCCGGCTCGTCGAACACGGCGTCCTCGACGATCCCGACGACGTCTTCTATCTCACCTTCGACGAGGTCCTCTCCGTCCCGACGTCGGTGGCCGATCGGGTCGCGCGCCGACGCGCCGAGCGGGAGCGGTTGCGCGCGGTGCGCATGCCCATCCACTTCACCGGCCACTGGGAGCCGCTCGACACCGGAGCTGGCGAAGAACGCGACGAGGGGATCTCGGGTATCGCCGCCGCGCCCGGGACGGCCACCGGGACCGTGCGCATCGTGCGCGAGGTCGGCGACCCGCTCGAGCCCGGCGACGTGCTCGTTGCGCACATCACCGACACGGGCTGGACGCCGTTGTTCTCCTTCGCCGCCGCGGTGGTCACCGACGTAGGGGGTGCGCTCTCGCACCCGGCCGTCGTGGCACGTGAGTACGGCATCCCGTGTGTGGTCGGGACGGGCGACGCGACGACGCGTCTGCGCGACGGCCAGACCGTTTGCGTCGACGGCGAGGCGGGCACCGTCACAGTCGTCGACGGGGAGGGCTGATGGCAACGACTCGGCCCTTCTACCTTCCCGTCGGGAACGAGGAGCACGTCTTTCGTGCTGCCCACGAGGCGAGGCTGGCCGTGCTGTTGAAGGGTCCAACGGGCTGCGGCAAGACGCGCTTCATCGAGGCCATGGCGCACGATCTCGACCGAGAGCTCGTCACGGTGGCATGCCACGAGGACCTCACCGCCGCCGACCTGGTCGGCCGCTACCTGTTGAAGGGCGGGGAGACCGAGTGGGTGGACGGGCCGCTCACCCGGGCGGTCCGGGAAGGGGCGATCTGCTACCTCGACGAGGTGGTGGAGGCGCGCCAGGACACGACCGTGGTCGTACACCCGCTCGCCGATTACCGCCGCCAGCTCCCGCTGGAGCGACTGGGCGAGACGCTCTCGGCAGCCGACGGCTTCCAGCTCATTTCTAGTGGCGATGTTGAGAACGAACCGAAC
>CAYRHS010000197.1:0-5072 GCA_964424125.1 uncultured Burkholderiales bacterium | reverse complement strand
ACGCCGATGCGGTGGCGTCCTTCGGCCGCGGCGAGCTGCGCCCCCACCGGCGTCGACCCCCGCAGTCCCGCGACCAGGCGCCCGTGCTGCACCTCCTGCTGCACGAGGTCGGCGGGCACCTCGTCCAGCTTCCGGTATCGCTGGACCTCGCCCACCTCCATCCGCACGACCGCGGGCAGGATGCGCTTCGCTCCGAAGACGCGCGCGGCCATAGCGAGGACCCGGACCCGGAACGGCCGCCGGTACCGCGGCACCGATTCGCCCGCCTCCTCCAGCAACCGGCCCCAGTAGGCAGCGTGCTCGGCCTCGGACCCGGCGAGCGAGAAGAGCTGGCCACTCAGCCCGGGGTCGGCGTGCTGGGCGAGCATCCGGTAGAGGTCGGCGCCGGCCATCTCGTCCGCCCAGAGGTCCCGAAAGCGGTCCACCTCGGCCCCGGGGCGCCCTGGTTTCGTCTCCACGTGGCCAGCCTACGGGCGGGTACCCTCCAGTCGCTGCCAACGTTCACGATCGTCGAGGCCGTGCCCCGCTCGCGCCTGCGTCCCCGCTCCCCACTCCGCCACGTGACCGCCGTCGTCGTTGCGGCGTCGGTGCTCCTCGCCGCCTGCTCCTCGGACACCTCGGGGAACGGCGCGGGGCCGACCGAGCCGCCGGAGGTCACGCGAGCGGAGTACGCCGACCTTCTCGCCGTGGCCGGCGAGGCGTCGGTCCGCGTCGCCTACCGGCTGACGGACGGCCTCTCGGATCCCCCGGTCGAGGAGGAGATCGTGTTCGCGCAGACCCCACCCCGGGTGGCCGTTCACACCGAGGAGGGAGTCGTCATCGACAACGGCGACGGCAGCCTGACCAGTTGCACCCTCGGGTCCGACGCTTCGTGCGTCCGCCTTCCCGGGGTCGGTGACGCCGGTGCGGGGCTGCTCTCGGACTTCCTCGGAGTGTTCGCGGCACTCGTCTTCTCCGACGAGTCGGCCGACCTCGCGGGTTACACGCCCGAGCCCGGCCGTGTGATCGCCGGCCGGCCAGCCGTGTGCGCCTCGTTCGAGACGGGACCGGCGCAGGACTCCCCGGCGACCACCTCCACGACCGACCCGACGGCCGAAGGGGCCCGGATCCGCATCATGGAGTGCGTCGACGAGGAATCCGGCGTGCCGCTCGCGCTCGTCGCGGAGAACGAGGAGGGGACGGCCGTTCGGCTCGAGGCCGTCGAGGTGAGCCAGCCGGCCGACGAGGACTTCCTGGCGCCCGCCGAGGTCCCCGAAACGCCTGAGGGCGGCGGGGCCGGATGAGGCGGCCGTCCGGGGGCCCTTCCTGCAAGGGGTAGGCTCCGCGGTCGCAGTCGACCTCGGTCATCGATGAAGGGAATCTCATGCGACGGATGGTCCTGGCCGCACTGGCGGTCCTGGCGCTGGGCATGCTCGCGGCCTGCGGCAACGACGACGACGTCTCGATCTCGACCCCCGAAGGCGACGTATCGGTCAACACCGACAACGGCCAGGTCGACATCACCGGGAATAGCGGAGAGGGATCGGTCCAGTTCGGCAGCGGCGAGCTGCCCGAGGACTTCCCTGAAGACTTCCCGCTGCCCGACGACTTCCAGGTCACCTTCTCCGGCTCCGGCTCCGACGTCGGCGAGGGCGACTACGGCGCCTACGTGACCGGGACGACCGAAGAGTCCGTGAACGACCTCAAGGACTTCTACGACTCGGAGCTCCCGGACGCGGGCTACGACGTCCAGGGGTCTGCCAGCAGCGACTTCCAGGGGACCGAGGGTGCCTCGATCTCCTTCGAGGGCAACGGCATCAGCGGTGCCGTCATCATCGGGGCCGGCGTGCCCATCCCCGGCCAGGACAGTGGCGACGGAGGCACGAGCCTGAGCATCGGGTACGGCTCGAGCAGCAACAGCTCGACCACCAACTAGCTCCGGCCTTCCCACGGACCGCGGACGGCGGGGCCTCCGGGCCCCGCCGTTGCGCGTGTGCTCAATAGCCGACCTCCCGGAGGCAGAGGCCTTCGGGAGGAGCCACCGGACCGGCAGCCTCCCGGTCCTGGGCCCGCAGGATCCCCATCACGTCACCGGGATGGCGATTGCCGAGCCCGACGTCCACCAGCGTCCCCACGATCGAGCGGACCATCTGCCAGCAGAGCGCGACCGCCCGGATCTCGTAGCGCAGGATCCCGTCGCCGTCGTCGTGCCAGCACGAGTCAAGCACCCTTCGCACCGTGGTGCTGCCCTCCGGTCCCCGCCGGCAGAACGAGGCAAAGTCGTGCTCGCCGATGAACGGGTCGGCTGCGAGCCGAAGCGCGGCGAGCTCCAGCGGGGCACGGACCCACCACGCGTACCGCGCGCGAAGGGGATCGGCGATCTCGCGATTCACCACCGTGTAGTCGTAGCGCCTCCAGCGCGCGGACCGGCGGGCGTCGAACGAGCCGTCGACCGTCTCGCAGGCCCGCACGACGATCTCCGGTCCGAGTTGTCCGTTCAGCGCGTCCCGCAGCTTCCAGGGGTCGACCCCGGGATCGGCCTCGAGCGAGACGACCTGACCCCATGCGTGCACGCCGGCATCCGTCCGCCCCGCACACACCATCTCGACGGGGTGGCGCAGCACACGTTCGAGCGCGCGGGCGAGGGTTCCCTCGACCGTGCGCACGTCGCGTTGGCGGGCGAAGCCGTGGAAATCGGTCCCGTCGTAGGCAACGACGAGCTTGAGCTTGGCGGGAGCCTCGGCGTCGAAGAGGCTCATGTTTCGCGGGTGCCTACACCAGCTCTATGCGGGCCATGGGCGCGTTGTCGCCCGGGCGGGGTCCGAGCTTGAGGATCCGCAGGTAGCCGCCGTCGCGATCCTCGTAGCGGGGACCGATCTCGGCAAAGAGCTTGGCCGCCACGGCGGGGTCGTGGAGCTCGGCCACGACCTGACGCTCGCGGTGGACTCCACCCTTCTTCGCCTTGGTGATCATCTTCTCGGCGACGGGTCGAAGGGCCTTGGCCTTCGTGAGCGTCGTGACGATGGCCTCGGCCTCGAAAAGGTGCGCGGCGAGGTTGGCCATCAACAGCCGGTGGTGGGCGGGGCTCCCTCCGAGGCGCTTGCCCTTGGGCGGGGCGGGCATGGACGCGCTACTCCCGAACGCGCAGCGACAGGCCGCGCTCGTCGAGCTTCTGGCGCACCTCGTCGAGGGACTTCTGCCCGAAGTTCGTGATCGCGAGGAGGTCGTCCTCGCTCTTCTCCAGGAGCTGACCGATGGTGTCGACCCGGGCGCGCTTCAGGCAGTTCCGAGGGCGTTCGGAGAGATCGAGGTCCTCGATGGGCAGCTCGAGATCGGGCGAGATGGGCGACGCGGCCGCCACCTCACCGAGCTCGAGGCCTTGCGGCTCTTCGGAAATCTCGGCCACGAGCGTCACGAGGTTACGCAGCGTGTCGCCCGCGGAGGCGAGCGCCTCGAGCGGTGAGATCGAGCCGTCCGTCTCGATGTCGATGCTGAGCCGGTCGTAGTCGGTTGCCTGCTCCACTCGGGTGGGCTCGATGGAGAACGCGACCCTCCGCACCGGCGAGAAGATGGCGTCCACGGGGATCTCGCCGATGGTGCCGGTCGTGCCGGCTTTCGCCTTCTCCGCCGACAAATAGCCCCGGCCCTGCTCCACGGTCAGGTCGCAGGCGAGCCTCCCGGACCCGTTCACCTGAGCGATGACGAGTTCGGGATTCAGGATCTCGACGTCGGCGGTGGTCTGGATGTCGCCGGCGGTCACGTCGCCGGGACCGCGCTTGTCGAGACGCAACGACACGGGGTCCTCCGCATGGCAGCGGAGCACGACGTCCTTCAGGTTGAGGATGATGTCGGTGACGTCCTCCTTCACACCCGGGATCGTGTCGAACTCGTGCAGTGCCTCGTCGAAGCGCACCTGCGTGATCGCCGCGCCGGGGATCGACGACAGCAAAGTACGACGCAGGCTGTTGCCGAACGTGTGCCCGAAGCCGGGCTCGAGTGGTGCGATCGTGAAGGTCTGGCGATTCCCTTCGGCCTCGCCGATCTCGATCTCGGGTCGCTGGATGATCAGCATCGTGTCTTCGCCTCTGGTCGACTCGTCCGGCGTCGTGCCATCGCCGCCGGTTACTTGGAGTACAGCTCGACGATCAGTTGCTCGCGCACGGGAACATCGATCTGCTCCCGCAACGGGAGGTCGCGCACGGTCGCCTTCGAATCGGCGACCTCGAGCCAGGCGGGCACGGCCCGGTCGATCGTGTCGAGGTTGTGGCGCAGGATGACCATCGACTTGGCCTTCGCGCCCATCTCGACCACGTCACCCTTGCGAACCTGGAACGAGGGGATCGTCACCCGCTTGCCGTTCACGGTCACATGACCGTGACGGACGAACTGGCGGGCCTGGTTGCGGCTCGAAGCGAACCCCGCCCGGAAGACCACGTTGTCGAGTCGCTGCTCGAGCATGCGCAGCAGGTTCTCGCCCGTGATCCCTTCCTGACGAGCCGCCTCGCTGTAGAGGTTCCGGAACTGTCGCTCGAGGAGCCCGTAGATCCGCCGCGCTTTCTGCTTCTCGCGGAGCTGGAGCATGTACTCGCTCTCGCGAATGCGGCCCCGGCCGTGCTCACCCGGCGGGTAGGGGCGGCGTTCGATCGGGCACTTCATCGAGTCGCACTTCGGGCCCTTCAGGAAGAGCTTCATGCGCTCGCGCCGGCACAGCCGGCAGACCGAGGCCGTGTAGCGGGCCATCAGACCCTCCGCCGCTTCTTGGGCCGCGTTCCGTTGTGTGGGATCGGCGTGACGTCCTTGATGCCCGCCACCTCGATTCCCGTGTTCTGGATCGAGCGAATCGCAGTCTCCCGGCCGGAGCCCGGACCCTTCACGACGATGTCGACCTTGCGCACACCGTGTTCCATCGCCCGGCGGGCGGCGGTCTCGGCTGCGGTCTGCGCCGCGAACGGCGTGGACTTGCGCGATCCCTTGAAGCCCACGTTGCCTGCCGAGGCCCATGTGAGGACCTGCCCGTCCTGATCCGTGATCGTGATGATCGTGTTGTTGAACGACGACTTGATGTGCGCGATGGCGTACGCCACGTTGCGCTT
>CAYRHS010000196.1:449-5178 GCA_964424125.1 uncultured Burkholderiales bacterium | reverse complement strand
TGGTCTCGTCTCCCAGGTCCACGAGCTTGTCGTCGCCGGCGAGGTCGAGGATCGTGTGCTCGATCGTGAGGTCGGCATCCTCGGGCGCGAAGAACCCTCCCGTGGCGTTCTCGAAGAAGATGCAGTTCACGATCTCGATCTCGAGGCCCGGCTCGCGCTCGTCGTAGCTCCAGGTGGCGACGTAGGCGGAGTCGCCGGGCTCCCCGTGGTGGGCGACGAGCGCGCCCAGGTAGCGGTAGCGACCCGCCTGGTCGCCCACGAGCGAAGCGTCGGCACCGGTGCCGTTGACCACCGAGGTGATCACGTCGACGCCGCGCCAGGCCTTGATGCCGTTGCGGCCCATCGAGCGCACCTGCGCGCCGTAGACCACGACATCGTCGGCCTTGGTGTCGATGCCGTCCGCGTCCGCGTTCTCGAAGGTGGAGTCGACGACCGCGATCTGACGTCCTTCCTCGATCGCGAAGGTGTCGGCGCCGCTCGACTCGGCGCCGCGGCGGCCGACGACGGTGCTGTCCTCGATCCACCAGTGCGCGCAGGGTCCGGCGTTGCACGAGATCCCGAGGTCGGCGCCGTCCACGTGCACGTCGAACAGGAGCAGCCCGTCGACGCTGGGAGGTGCGCCGGGCTCGGAGCGGTTGTCGGTCTCGGCGACGATGCCGTCGCGGAACTCGCCGGTCATGTCCTCGACAACCATTCGCTCGAGCGTGACGCCCTCCTGGGTGTCGCCCTCCTCGCCGCCGAGGATCACGCCCGCCTCGAAGTCGCGCAGCGTCACCCCCTCGACGGTGACGCGGTCGCCGCTCAGCACGAGGCCCGTCGTCTGGTCGTCGCCCCCGGGCTCGACGACGACGGTCCCGCCGTCGGCGGCGCGCACACAGACGTCGGATTGCTCGATCCGCAGCGCCGCGTCGTCGTCGGCCGCACCGGAGTAGGTGCCCGACTCGATCATGAGCGTGGTTCCTGGTTCGGCGTCGGCGACCGCCTCGGCGAGCGACGACCCTGCCGGTACTCGGACCTCGTCCCCGGCGGCGCAGCGCGCCTCGGCCGGGCCCGGGAACGCCTCCAGCTCCAGCGACACGAACGTGGGCGGGAGCTCCCGGGGCCCGGACCCGGGCGGTGCCGCCCGGGCAACCGTGGGTGCACCCGGCGTGGGTCCGGGGGCGGTGGTCGTCGGCTGCGACGGAGTGGTCGTGACGGAGGTCCCTTGCTCGGACTCGTCCGATGAAGTCGTGCAGGAGACCACGAGCGCCAGCGCGACGGTCAGGAACGTGCGGAGCACCCGGCGGGACCTCGGAGGCCTCGGGTGCTCACAGAGATTGCGTGCGGACGCCCCCACGCCCCGAGCCTCGGAGATCACGCACTCGGCGCACAGAGGCCAAGGGCCTGTTTCGGGCCGGGGCGTGTCTGCTCAGAGCTGCAGCGGACGCGTCGGCGCCAGCACCAGCGCGGGGTCGTCGCGCCAGTCGTCGCGCACGTCGACGTAGAGCTCGATCTCGTTGCCGTCCGGATCGCGCAGGTAGAGGCTGTGCGTCACGGTGTGGTCGGCGGTCCCCGTGAGCGGGACGCCGGCGGCCTCGAGCTCGGCGAGCGCGGCGCGCAGGTCCTCGTCGCGCTCGCCGATCTTCAGGCCGAGGTGGTAGAGGCCGACCCGCCGCCCCGGGGGGAGCGAGGCGGCGCCGGGGCCGACCTCGATCAGCAGCAGCTCGTGGTGGGTGCGCCCGGTTGTGAACGCGGCCGCGGGGAACCCCAACTCGCCCGCGGGCGGCTCGATCTCGGGGAAGCCGAGGACGTCGCGGTAGAAGTGCCGCGACCGGTACAGGTCACGCACGTAGAGAACGACGTGTCCGAGCTCGCGCACGCGCATGCTCGCTCCCTCCGGGTCTGTCTGCCGGTCGCGAACCGGCGGCGTCGCCGCGATGTTCCCGGTCGGTCGGCTGGTCAGAGCGCGGCGAGCGTGGCCTCGGCGACCCCACGGGCAACCTGCTGGGTGCTCGCTTCGTCGCCCGGGCTGCTCACGTCGACGGTGACGAGCGCATCAGCCGTGCAGACGCGCAGCGACCCGACCTTGAGCGTCGTTCCGGGGTCGTTCCACGCCCAGAACGCCTGTGTGCCGATGTCGTCCAGTTGGGACGTCGTGCCGGGAAGCTCGGGGCACTCGACGCTGCCCGAAGGGAAGTCGTCGGATCCGCTCACCGCGAGCGTCACCTCGACCGGGTTCTCCCCCTCGAAACTGCTCCAGTCGCACTGGGCGGCCTGGAAGCTGTTCGAATCCTCGGTGATGTTGTTGGTGGTCGCGTCCCCGGGCTCGAGCGGATTGCCGGCTAACTGCTCGACCTCATCCTGCGTGAGCAGGCTGCACGGATACTCCTCGTCGGCAAGGGCGGTCGTGGTGGTTCCCTCGGTCGTTGCGGTAGTCTCCTCGAGGGCCGGGCTCGTGTCGAGCGTTGTCTGGGGTTCGGCGGTGTCGTCGTTCCCACAGGCGGCCAACACCACCAGGGCGACGAAGGCCGTCGCGATCCACCGGCGCATTCCAAACCCTCCCCGTCGGGCTTTCAGGGCCGAGGAAGTGTACGACCGGCGGTGACCCCGAGGGAGCCGCGTTCAGTTCCCGCTCCGGTCCCGATCCCGCGACCGGCTACCGCCGACCCAGTTGGCGACGTCGATGACGAACCCGATCCCGACCAGGAGCCAGCCGAACCCGTCCACTCCGACCACCGGTTGGTAGACGATCGCGTAGATGAGGGTCGTGAAGGGCAGGAACACGAAGCCGAGGAGACCGACCCAGAAGTCCTGGAACGCCTGGGTGAGCTGGTTGGTGAACAGCCAGAGCAGGACGATCCCGATCCGTGGCGCGAACGCACCGACCAGCACGATTAGGCACACGGCGATGCTCCCGGTCGTCGACGGCGCCCGAGGCTAGCGGGGTGGGCTGCTCGCGGAGGAGACTCGGGCCATGCGACCGGAGATCCGCTACGCCGACACGGGTGACGGCCGGGTCGCCTACTGGAGGCTGGGCGACGGCGACCTCGACCTCGTCTACGCGCCGGCGTTCTTGAGCCATCTCGACCTCTTCTGGGATCACCCGCCCTACCGGCGCCATCTCGAGCGGTTGGCGTCGTTCTCGCGGCTGCTCGTCTTCGACCGCCGCGGCGTCGGCCTGTCCGATCCGGTGAGCGAGGTTCCCACGCTCGACGACCGCATGGTCGACGTGCTCGCGGTCATGGACGACGCCGGGGTCGAGCGCGCGGCGCTCTTCGGGGCCTCCGAAGGCGCGCCGGCGTCGATCCTCACCGCGGCCACGCACCCCGATCGCGTCGGTGCACTCGTCCTGTACGGCGCGATGGCGCGCGCTTCGGCCGACGACGACTACCCGCTCGCCGCGCCGATCGAGGCGTACAGGGCCGCGAGCGAGGAGCTCGTACTTCCGTTCTGGGGGACTGGTGCGACCGCGGACGTGTTTGTTCCGAGCGTCTCCGATGACCCGTCGGCCCGTGAGTTCTACGCGCGCCTCGAACGAGAGGGTGCGAGCCCCCGCATGGCCCTGCTCATGTTCGATGCGTTCCTCCAGGTCGACGTGCGCGACGTGCTCCCCGCAGTCCACGTCCCGACGCTCGTGCTGCACCGCCACGGCGACCGGGTCGTGAGCGTCCGAGCCGGCCGCTGGCTCGCGGAGCACATCGACGGCGCGCGCTTCGTCGAGCTCGCCGGGATCGACCATGGCTTTGCCGCCGGCGACGACGAGTCGATCGCGCGTGAGGTGGAGGCGTTCCTGACCGGCACCGTCACCGGCGGGATCTCGGACCGTGTGCTCGCGACGGTGATGTTCAGCGACATCGTCGGCTCGACCGAGCGGGCCGCCGAGCTGGGCGACCGTCGATGGCGTGCGTTGCTCGACGCCCACGACGCCGCGGTCCGAGGAGCCCTGACCCGCTTCGAGGGACGGGAGGTCAAGACGACGGGCGACGGGTTCCTCGCCACGTTCGACCGGCCGTCACGCTCGATCGAGTGCGCGCGTGCCGTTCGCGACGCGTGCGCCACGCTGGGGGTGACGGTCCGCATCGGGCTCCACAGCGGGGAGTGCGAGATGCGGGGCGACGACGTCAGCGGGATGGCCGTCCACGTCGCCGCCCGGGTCGGCGCGCTGGCGGGACCGGGGGAGGTGCTCGCCACGCGGACCGTGAAGGACCTGGTGGTCGGGTCGGGCATCGAGTTCACCGACCGCGGCGAGCACGAGCTGAAGGGCGTTCCCGACCGCTGGTCCCTCGTCGCCGTCGCGGACGGCTCCTGAACGCCGGCCGGGGTGCTGACCGTCGTAGGCCGCGGGACTTGACCGACCTTGGCGGGCTCGTCGGCTCAAAATACACTCCGACATGTGGAGATCCGCTGCGCAGACTGCGGGTGCCTTGTGAACGCCGGCGTCAGGATCATCCTGTGCGGCAAGGCCGACTGCTGCTGCGCAGACCTACCGACGGACGCCGAGGCCGCCGAGGCCCGACCCTCAACTGACCCACCACCGACTGCCGAGCGCCGGGGAGCGAGTGGTACGGTCGAGCTGCGGGGTGGAGCAGTTCGGTAGCTCGTCGGGCTCATAACCCGAAGGGCGCTGGTTCAAATCCAGCCCCCGCCACCATCTGAATGACGAAGGCCCAGGTCAGCGACCTGGGCCTTCGCAGTTCACGGATCGTTCTACCGGATCACGAGGCCTTCCTCCGGCTGTTCCCACGACGTT
>CAYRHS010000196.1:0-439 GCA_964424125.1 uncultured Burkholderiales bacterium | reverse complement strand
CGCCGCCGGCGCGGGTGCGGCGGAGCCGTGGGTGGTCGGCGAGCCGTTCGGCGGTGCGGGCCGCGTCTTCCTGCATGCCGGGCAGGACGTGCTGGTAGGCCTCGAGCGTGTGGGCGATGTGGGCGTGGCCGAGGCGCTCCGACACGACCTTGACCGGGACGCCTTCGCGGATGAGCAGGCTGCCGTGGGTGTGGCGGAGGTCGTGGAACCGCATCGTGGGGACGCCGGCGTTGTGCACGATGCGCCGGAACGCCTCGTAGACGGCGTGGGGGTGCACCGGTTCACCGTCGCCGTCGGTGAACACCCACGCGTCGCCCGGATCGATGCCGACCGACGCGAACTCGGCGGCCTGGTAGGCCCGCCACCCCTCGAGCACGCTGATCGTCGTCTCGTCGAGCTCGATGACCCGGCGAGCGGTCTTGGTCTTGCCGCGCGTCTG
>CAYRHS010000195.1:0-5203 GCA_964424125.1 uncultured Burkholderiales bacterium | reverse complement strand
CGCGTACCGGCCGGATCGTTCTGCAGCATCCACTGCGACGACCACACGATCTCCCAGCCGGGGTTGTCGCTCAGGTACGCGCCCAGCAAGTACTCCTCGTTGTATCCACGGCGCTGCTCGATGATCCAGAGCCGCGGATAGGGCATCGGCAGGTGGATGTCGTGGACGTGGACGAGCACGTTCGTCGCCAGGCGTGGCAGCACCTCGAAGAAGAGGAACGGGAGGTCGCCACCGGTCACCACCTTGTGGGAGCTGTCGATGAAGAGCATGTCGCCCGCTTCGAGCTCCTCGAAGCGGGCGAGCGCCACGTCTTGCACCGGTGCGACGAGATGCTCGTCGGCGACTCGGGCAACCGGAGCACGGGGATCGGGGTCGATGCTCGTGAGGCTCGTGCCCGTGTCACCGTCGTCGATCGCCAGCCGTGCGAGACGGGTCGAGTTGCCGCCTCCGACCTCGAGCACTCGGCTCGGCGACTCCGAACGAAGAAGGCCGTAGTAGACCTCGGCGTCCACCGGTCCGAAGTACCGATTCCCGAGGAAGTAGGCGTCGGGATCGCTCGCGACGGGCAGGTGCGGCCAGCTCGCCGCCTCCTCCCTGAACGGGGTCACGATCTCTTCGAGCAGAGCGCGTTGGGCTCTGGCACGGAAATCGATCCCCAGACACGAGAGCGGCGTCGTGAACACGTCGTCGCCGAGACCGTCGGGGTCGACCCAATCGTAAGGCAGCGCTTCGAGCTGGAGACGCCGTCGCACCAGGACCCGGTTCATCCGGGCGCGCAACCGTTGCTTCCAGCTCACCGCGGCGAAGGTAGCAGCGTGCCGGCTACGACCCGCGCGGCATCATGGCTCACCGCACGGGTCGTCAGCGCGAGCAGAGGGAGTGTCGGGTCAGGTCAGCGCTGCTGCTGAGCCCGCACACGCGCCGCCCGCGTGAGCGCCACGCCCGCCACCAGAACGGCCAGACCGACCGCGAGCAGCACGAGCGTGAGACTCGAGCCGGTGAACGGCAGTTCGCTGCCGGAAGAGGTTTCCTGCGCGCCGGCTACCGCTGCGGCGGGTGCAGGTGCGACCGCCTGCGTACCGCCCACGCTCGAACCCGGGTCGAATGGTTCCTCGGGCACCACGGTGGTCGCCGTCGTCGAATCCTCCTGCGCCATTGCAGCCACAGGCAGACTGAACGCAGCCACGAGACCGAGCACCACGAGCACCCGGAAAAGGGTTGCCAGACGAGATCGACGTTCCATCAACGAGCCTCCGCAATGTGGGCTTCCACCACACAGAGTAGCAGACGCCCGGAGGCTAGGAAAGTCCGGAACACAAATATCGGCATCCCCGCCTCGGAACTTGAGCGATTTCCCGCCGCCTTTCCTAGGCCCTGAACAAAAGCGACAAAATCCCCGCAAACTGACCGCCGATCACGGTCCGGGACTGCGAACCAACCGCCGGAACAGCCCACCGAGGACCCCGAAAGTGTCCCGAGCGGCGATCCAGAGCGCGAGGAAGGCGCCTAGTGCGCCCGCGCCGCCCACGAGGACGAGGCTCGCCGCGCCGGCGTCGGTGGCGAGGCGGACCGGGAGTGCGGCGGCGACGATGCCGGCCGACGCGACGAAGCCCGGGCGCATCGCGCCGATGCTCTGGAGAATGGTCACACCGATGTGGCGTTCTGCGAGCCAGAGCCGCGCCCAGACGTAGGCGAGGTTGAAGACGAGGTGAGCGACCGCCACCGCCACGATGCCCCACCCCGCCGCTACGAACACCGCCACCACGAGGAGCGGCATGAAGACCAGGTTCATGTTGAGCAACACTCGGGGACGGCCGATCGCGGGAAACACGTCCCCGGAAGCGAACCCGATCGACGAGATCCCGGCAGCGATCGCGATGAGCGCCATCGGGGTGATGCTCGGCGCCCATTTCGCGCCGAACGCGACGATGATCAGATCACGAGAGGCGACGGCCAAGGCCGTTCCCGCGGCGAAGCCGAAGAGCGTGGTCAGCCCGAGCGCGCGCAGCATGCCGTCCTGGAGGACCTCGTTGCTTCGAGCTTGCGCCTTGGAGTACGCGGGATAGGCCACCGACGAGATCATGTGGAACACGTTCCCCGCGATCAGCTCCGGGATCCGGTACGCGATGGAGTAGAAGCCGAGGGCGGTCGCTCCGAGGCGCGTTCCCACCGCCAGGTAGTCGGCGTTCGTGCCCAGCGCGGTGAGGATCCGGGCGCCGGTCGTCGTCGCACCGAAGGAGAGGAGATAGCGAGCCTCCCTCCGGTTCCACGACAGGTCCGGGAAGAATCCGAGCATGGCCCATGACAGAGCAGAACCGGTCGCAGCGCCCGCGAGGAGCCCCCACACCAGTGACCAGACACCGAATCCCGCGAAGGCGAGGGTCACCGAGACCAGGAAGCGAACAGCGGCTCGGACGATCTCGACGACGGTACGCCGCTTGAACGCGAGGTCGCGGCGAAAGACAGCGTCGGGGACTTGTCCCGCACCGCGGAGAAGCAGCAAGAGCGACATGGCGCGGAACACGTCCGCGTCGCCCCCGACGCCGAAGAGATCCGCGATGACGGGGGCGAGCGCCGCGACGGCGACCGTGAGCGCGGTCGCGACCATCAGGTTGAGCGTGAAGGCGACCTGGACCCGGTGCGTGATGCCGTGTTCCTGGTCGTGGATGAGCGCCGCGCCCGCTCCGACGTCGAGCCCGACCTCGAAGTACGTGAGGAGCGCGATGGCCGCGGCGACGACGCCGAAGTCTTCGGGCGTCAGCAACCGGGCCAGGACCAACGTGGCCGCGAAGACGACGAACCGGTTCCCGCCGAACGAGACGGCTGCCCAGCCGAAGCTCTTCACCGTCTGCGTACTGAGCCCGGGCTCTTCGTAGGGAGCCAGCTGATCGGCGGTCGGAGGGACGGTGAGGTTCTCCTCGCCGCGCTCGATCGCGGCCGAGCGGGACGCGCGCTCGCGTCGCTCTTCGGCGGGCACGGCCTCGAGCCTACCGGCGTTCGACAGAGACTCCGGCCGGTGAGGGTCCCCTCGGTCAGGTTCCGTTAGCGTCAACCCGTGATGTCCCTGGGGGTCGAGGTCCGGACGAGCCTGGGCCGCGACGCGCCCGCCTGGGACCGGCTCGTCGACCGGACGGCGAACCCGTCCCCGTTCCTGCGGTCGTGGTGGCTCGACGCGCTGGCGCCCGATGGCGAATACGTGCTCGTTCGCAACGGGGAAGAGGTCGTCGGTGGAGTCGCGCTCCAGCGCGATTCCCGAAGTGGCATCGAGCGACTGCGGTTCGCCGGAGACGGCCCACTGTCACCCGACCATCTCGACATGATCTCCGCCCCGGACGCGAGCGGCGAGGTTGCCGAAGCCTTTCGTCGATGGGCTTCTCGTCCCGGCGCGCGTCTTCTCGACCTCCGAAGTCTGGACCCCGACTCTCTCCTTGCGCGTTCCCTTCCGAACGCCCGGGACGAAGCGTTCGACGTCGCGCCGTACGCCGCTCTGACCGACTGGGACACCTATCTCCGCGCTCGCTCGTCGAAGCTGCGGAACACCGTGGACCGGACCCGACGCCGGCTCGAGCGGGCCGGCGTCGCCTACTCGCGCCGGGAGTCGCTCGCCGACGTCGAAGAGGCATTGGAAGACCTGCGACGTCTGCACGAGTCGCGGTGGGCGAGCTCCACGCCCTTTCTCGAGTCCTTCGACCTCTTTGCTGACGCAGCACGGGGAGCAGCTCGGTGTCGCGAGGTGGTGTTCCACGAGCTTCGCGGCGACGAAGGCCCCATCGCCATCCTCGTCAACTTCCGCGTCGCCGGCCGGGAGAGCTTCTACCAGAGCGGTAGGCGGACCGAGCACGAATGGCGTGGCGCAGGGACCGTCCTCCACGCGTGCGCGATCGAGCGCGCGTGCGCAAGTGAGACGCACGAGTACGACTTCTTGCGGGGGGACGAGCCCTACAAGCGGGACTGGTCGACCGGCGTGCGCGTCCTTCGCCGGCTGCTCTTCGGGCGCGGGGCGCGCGCGCGCCTCTACCTCCGTGCTCGGTCGATCCGCGGCGCTATCGGACGTCGAAGGTGAACGAACGATCCGGGACCGACACCGGGAGTCCCATGAGGGGGCTAGTCTCACCACCGAGCGAGCGGCTCAGGAGGTGGAAGTGGCCGAATCCGACAAGCCGGGGCGGGAAGGGAAGAAGCCCGAGCAGGGGGCGCGAGCGCGGTTCCGGAATCTCGTCCACCTCGTGGACTGCGATCTCCTCGTCCGTGACGTCACGGAACCCTTCGTGGCGCCGCGCGAGCCGCGAGAAGGCATCGTGGTGAAGTACATGGAGGACCCGGCGGATCCGCTCGTGGAGCGGTTCCCGCCCCAGCGGCGGAAGTACGCGCGTCGCTGTCTCGGACGGGGCGATCTCGCCCTGTTGGCCCTGGACACGCACGCCGACGATGCGGTGGCGGGCTGGTGGTGGTGCACGAAGGTCTCGCACCGCGACCCGTATTCCGGAACGTCGATGCACCTCCGGCCGGATGAGGCCTACTTCTACGACATCTGGGTCGACCCGTCCTATCGACATGCCGGCGTCGTCGACGCGCTCGGAACGGCGATCGGCATCCTTTGTGTGGATCCGGCTACGGCGCGTGCCTACACGCAGATCGACCGAGACAACATCCCGAGCATGACGGTCGCGACGAAGTACTACGGCTTCCGGATGGTCCAGAGCTTCAAGGGGGTGCGCATCCGAAACCGGGTCGGGATGCGCCTCCCGTTCTCGACTCACCCGCGGACGGGAGCGCTCACGGGGCTGGAGCGAATCGAGAGCTGACCCGCGAGGAACGAGGGTGAGCGAGGCGCAGAACCGGCCGGGGCCGACGGGCCTCCGGAAGCTGTCGGTGATCGTCCCCGCGTACAACGAGCGCGACACCGTTGGCGAGATCCTCCGCCGGATGCGCCAGGTCGAGCTCCCGGTCGGGCTCGAGATCGTGGTCGTGGACGACGGCAGCACCGACGGCACTCGCGATGCGCTCTCTCGGTTCGCGGACGACACCCTCAGGATTGTCCGGCATCCGCGCAACCGGGGGAAGGGTGCGGCGATCCGCACCGGACTGGCCGAGGCCACCGGTGACCTCGTACTGATCCAGGACGCCGATCTCGAGTACGACCCTGGCGATTGGCCGAAGCTGCTGGCGCCACTGCTGAGCGGGAAGGCCAGTGTCGTCTATG
>CAYRHS010000194.1:5001-5220 GCA_964424125.1 uncultured Burkholderiales bacterium | reverse complement strand
CGTCGCGGACAGCAAAGGTGTCGGATCGGGTAAACGGTTGCTCGTTCGCGTGGTCGTGGGTGAGCACGCGGACCCCGTGCTCGGTTCCGTCGGGCCCGACCACGCGCCACGCGTCCGCGTAGCGCTCGGGTGAGTCGTAGGGGCTCGACACCGTGACGTCGAAGGTGAACGTCCCGTCGCCCTCGTCGTGTGCCTCGACGGCGACGACATCCGGGTACT
>CAYRHS010000194.1:0-4991 GCA_964424125.1 uncultured Burkholderiales bacterium | reverse complement strand
GCTGGTCGCCGGCGGTACTCGACTCGGCGGAGTCGCCGGCCGAGTCGTCTCCGCAAGCTGCGCCGACGAGCGTCAGCAGCGCGAGCGCCGCGACGGCGGCGACGCGGGCTGCAGGCCTTGCCGAGTACCGTCGCACGGTCCGTGAGTCTCGCGTGCCCGCCGTGACGGAGGACCGCGCCCGTGTCGAACGGTGCCCGTCGACCCGAATCACCCGAGCGGCCGGTGGTCTTCCGACAGCACCACTACTGGGCGGGACTGGGCTTCCCGGTGCTCTGCATGTTCGTGGGCATGGTCGGTCTCGTTCGCGGTGGGATCGTGAACCTGTTCCTCGGGGCGTGGCTCCTGTTGTCGGTGTGGATGCTCGTGTTGTTTCCGTGGCGCATCCGGGTCTTCGCCGACGAGGTAGAGGTCCGCTTCGGCCTCCGGCCTCGCCGTCTCGTCCCGCGGTCCTCGGCCACCGTCGTCGCGGGAGGCAAACGATCCGGCGCGCTCCTCCTCGCCGGACCGCGTCGGAGGATCCGCGACACCTACGTGCTCCTCGGCCCGTTCCAGCGGTCACGGACGGGCCCGGTCGTCCGGAGGCTCGCGGAGCACGGCTACCGCGTGAGCGAGGAGATGCCGCCCCGGTAGTCGCCCGAGAGGTCCAGGCGCCGTCGGCACGCCTGCGCACGCGGGGCAGAGGCCCCGGAAGAGGACCTGGGTGCGGCGGCGCCTCCTGGACTGACCGGACGAGGGGTGCGCGACCCGGACCCGTCGATCCTTTACGGTCCGGAGCGTGGGCGAGGGGCTCCGGGTGACCCGCACGCTCGTGATTCCCGAGCGAGAGCTGCGCGTCCGCGCCAGCCGCTCGGGTGGACCGGGCGGCCAGCACGCCAACACCTCCGACACGAGCGTCGAAGTCATCTTCGACGTGGAGTCGTCGGCCTCGCTCGGTCCGCGCCAGCGAGCCCGGCTCCTCGCGCGCTTCGGTCCGCAGGTCACCGCGCGGGCTTCGGACACGAGGTCGCAAGCGCGCAACCGAGAGCTGGCTCGGGGGCGGCTCCGCGACCGCCTGGCGGGTGCGCTGCGGACGAAGCGTCGCCGCCGGCCGACCCGCCCCACGGTCGCGGCCAAGCGGGCGCGTGTCGACGAGAAGCGACGGCGGAGCCGCGTCAAGGAACTGCGCCGACGGCCGGGGCCGGAGGACTGAATTGGGAACCCTCGCGCGCATCGCGCTCTTCGCCGTGGGGCTGGCGATCGTGCTGCGGGTCGGGTATTCGGCGATCGCCACGTTCGCCGTCCCCACAGGGCGTACCGACTGGCTGACGCGCGTCGTGCTCCGGGTGTTCCGGCCGCTGCTCCGGGGCGTCGCGCACGACCGCCTCCGGGGACTCTTCGCGCCGCTGATCCTCCTCGTCCTCCCGGTCGTGTGGCTGAGCCTCGTTCTCGTCGGCTACATGGCCATGTTCCGGGCGGTCGAGAACGAGACGCTGCGCTCCGGGTTCGTGACGAGCGGGTCGTCGCTGTTCACACTCGGCTTCACGGGCCCGGCCGATCTCCCTTCGGTCGCGCTCGCGTTCACCGAGGCCGCGGTCGGCCTCGGGCTCGTGGCGCTCCTCATCTCGTTCCTGCCCACGATCTACGGTGCCTACGCGCGGCGAGAGGCCGGCGTCGCGTTGCTGTGCGTGCGGGCGGGCTCGCCGCCCGACGCCGTCGCGTTGCTCCGTAGCACCCGTGGCCGGTCAGGGCGGGGTCTCGCCCCAGTGTGGGCGCGCTTCGAGGAGTGGTTCGCCGACGTGGCCGAGTCGCACACCTCGACGGGGGTGCTCGTGTGGTTCCACTCGCCGGACCCGTCCCGGAGCTGGCTGCTCGCGGCGCGTGCCGTGCTGGAGGGCGCTGCGTTCATTGAGGCGGCGGTCGACGGGGGGCAGGAGACCGACGCGGGAGCGTGTGTGGACGCGGGCGCCGACTGTCTGACTCGCCTCGTGGCGTTCCATCGCATCCACCGGGAGGCCGCGCCGGTGATCGGCCTGCCCCCCCGCTTCGACGAGCTCTGGACCCGGCTCTCGGAGCAGGACGTCCCGCTCGTCTCCGATCGAGAGGCGGCGGCGGCTCGGTTCGCGGAGCTGCGCGGGTCGTTCGAGCCGGACCTGCTCGCGTTGGGCGCGCTGGTGGGGACGACGCAGGTCTTGAGCTAGCCGGCCTCGGTGCTCGCGGGCGCGCTGACCGAGCGCTCGTCCAGGTAGCGCGAGTACTCGTACATGAGGAAGCGGGTGATCCCGGCGACGACGTGGCCCGTCCGCACCGACCAGAAGAGGTCGAACGCGTGCTGACCACCGTGGAGCTCGGCGTAGGCCACGGGATTCCGGGACGTCGCGCGGATGCGCTCGACGAAGCGACGCGTCTCGACCACCGGGAGCAGGACGTCCTTGTCGCCGTGGATGATGAGCATCGGCGGGGAGTCGGGTCCGATCCAGGAAGCGGGGGAGAAGTCGACGTAGCGCTGGGGGTCCTCCTCGCGTGTCGCCTTCATGACGAGAGGTGAGAAATACCGGTCGAAGGCCTTCCCCCACTTCGGATCGGCGTAGTCGCGCACGTCGTAGAGGCCGTAGAAGGGCACACCGGCTCGGATGCTCGTGTCGACATCCTCGAAACCCGGTTGGAACCGTGGCTCGTTGCCGGTGAGCGTCACGAGAGCGGAGAGATGGCCCCCGGCCGAGCCGCCGGTCGCGACCACGAAGTCGGGATCACCCCCGTACTCGGCGATCGACTCTCGGATCCACGCCACGGCGCGCTTCAGGTCGATGAGGTGCTCGGGGAACGCCGCTCGTGGGCTGAGGCGGTAGTTCACGCTCACACACACCCAACCGCGTGAAGCGAGGTAGTACATGAGCGGGAGCCCTTGCTCGCGCTTACTGCCGAGGGTCCACCCGCCACCGTGGACCTGGAGCAGGACGGGCGCGGGCGCGTCGGGCCCGCCGACGGGCCGGTAGACGTCGAGCTGGTTCCTGCGCCCCGCCGGTCCGTAGGAGAGGTCGCGGATCTTCTCGACCTCGGCCTCCCGGAACAGCAACGGGAGCAGCAGGTGACGCCAGCGCAACTTGTCGGTCAGGTGGACCCTGAGCTCGGGCCGGATCCGGTCGCAGTAGTCGGCGCCGAGCGCGTTCTGTAGCGCTCGTTCCATGATCGCTTCGGTGCGCTGCGCACGAACGACGAGCGTCACGAGGCCCGCCCACGACACGAGGGTGATGCCGAGCCCCAGCCAGCCGGGCCAGGCGTCGAAGGCGCCGAGGAACGCGAAGACCACCGTGGCCACCGCCTGCCAGGCAATGTGGAACCCCGCCATCTCTATCGTGATCCAGCTCGCGAGGAAGCTGGGGACGACCGCGGGCATGATCCGGCGCGTGGGCAGGTACGCGTTGAAGGTGAAGAGCGCACCGACGATGCAAACGGCCAGGAAGATCCAGGGCACCACCTACTCATTCTCGCGGGCCGACGGCCCGCGAGCACGCCAGGGACTCAGCCGTCCTGTTCGAGCGTCAGGCGAACGTCGCCGAATGCGCCCTCGATGCCGTCCTCGAACCCGGTTCCGGGCGCTTCGAGGCCGAACGCTTCGCGGAGCTGGGCGACGACGAAGTGGTTGACCACGGGCCAGGCCTCGGACGAGTCCAGGGCCCCGGGTTGGCAGCCGTCGGCTCCCAGGAGGAGCAGCTCCTCGGGGATCGGCACGCCGGCTTCACGCGCGAGCCCGACGACGCCGCCCTCCGCGTCGCCGATCTCGCACACGTCGGTGAACGCGTTGTTGTGGCCCACGCCGTCGATCGTGACGAGGCGCTTCGGCCCGTCGGAGCGGTCGAACGCGTCTCGTGTGCGTTCCGGGTCGACCACGGTGTCGATGGTGCCGGCGATGAACAGTGAGGGCGTGTCGGGGACCTCGAGCACCGGCTCGGTGTGCTCGCTGCCGCCGACGGCGCCGGCGAGCGGGATGTACGTGACGACATCGGGCTCACCTCCGAACGCGATCGCGGCGGCGCCGCCGGCGGAGTGCCCCGTGACCGCGATCTCCTCGGTCGACACCACGTCCTCGAGGAACGAGCCGCGGTGTTCGTTCTCCGCGGTCAGAAGGTCGACGACCTCGCGCAGGACCTCGGGGTCGGTCTTGTCGCTGCCAACGTCCTGGCCGAGCTGCGATTCGAGTCCCCGTTCCACGTGGTCGGGCGCCGCGACGACGAAGCCCCAGGACGCCCAGTGGTCGGTCAGCTCGGTGGAGGTCGTGGGGAACCCGCCGAACCCGTGGCTGAAGAGCACGAGCGGGAACGGGCCGTCGGGACTCGGAGCGACGTCACGGAAGGCGTTCGACTCGTAGGGCGGGTTCACGTCCGCGGGCAGGAACGCCTGGAAGCTCTCCGGGACGTTGTCGCGGATGTAGAAGACCGCCGGTTCCGCGCCCTCCAGACCGTCGGGGTCCGCCGGATACCAGACCTCGACCGCGCGATCCGGCAGCTCCAGCGTGATCACGCCGACGTCGAAGGGGCCCCGGTCGGCGAAGATGGCATCGGCGGCCTCGCTCGCCCTGTCCGGACCACCCGCGGACTCGGCGTTCCCGCTCGAGCACGCCGCCACCACGATCGCGACCGCGAGTACACCCGCGCTGAAAGGATGTCGGCCGATCCGCATCGAGCAGGAATCGTATGCGGGTCCGTGCCCGTCGGCGGCCGGTCGGCCCTGACGGCGCCGAGCGTCCGCAACAGGGCGCTGGTCGCTCCGCGAAACCTGACGCTAGAGTCAGCCCCGGCGACAAGGGCGGTTTTTCGCATGCGGGGGGGATTCGATGCGCAGAGTGCTGACGGCCGTCGCCGCGCTCGCGATTCTGGCTACGGCGTGTGGCAACTCCGAGTCGACGAGTAGCGGCTCCTCGCAGGACAACGGCGGTGGCGACAAGAACGTCACCGTCGACCAGCCCGGCGTCACCGACACCGGCCCGCTGTCCTAGCCCCCCACCGGAATAACCA
>CAYRHS010000193.1:0-5318 GCA_964424125.1 uncultured Burkholderiales bacterium | reverse complement strand
CCACATGATCGGCGGCGAGACCGAGATCGTCGACCACCTCGACCCCATCTTCGCCTCCATCGCCCCCGGACCGGGCGACGTCGAGCGGACCGCGGGACGCACGGGCGAGTACTCCCGGGAGGAGAAGGGCTACATCCACTGCGGCCCGCACGGCGCGGGGCACTTCGTGAAGATGGTCCACAACGGCGTCGAGTACGGGATCATGGCCGCGTACGCCGAGGGGCTGAACATCCTCGCCCACGCGAACGCGGGGAAGCAGCAGCGCGACGTCGACGCCGAGACGACCCCGCTGCGCAACCCCGAGGACTACCAGTACGACATCGATCTCCCGGGCGTGGCCGAGGCGTGGCGCCGGGGCACGGTCATCGCGTCCTGGCTGCTGGACCTCACCGCGATCGCGCTCCAGCACAGTCCCGACCTCAGCGACTTCACCGGCCGGGTGTCGGACTCGGGCGAGGGACGCTGGACGAGCATGGCGGCGATCGAGACCGGCGCACCGGCACCCGTGCTCACGACGTCGCTCTACGAGCGGTTCACCTCACGGGGTGAGGCCGACCTGGCCGACAAGCTCCTCTCGGCGATGCGCTACGAGTTCGGCGGCCACGTCGAGAAGGGCGCCGGCAAGGGCCAGGTCTGACCGATCCGAGACGTGGAGACGCTCAGGACGCGAGGGCGGTCGCCTTTGTGTCGATGCAGCTCATGAGCTCGTTCCACGAGTCGACGAACGCCTGCGCGCCGTCGGTCTGGAGCTGCGCCTGGAGCGCGTCGTAGTCGACACCGGCACCGTCGAAGAGCGCGAGCGTCGCCTCCGCGTCGCCGCCGTCGGGGGGCAGCATGTCGCCGATCTCACCGTGGTCGGCGAAGGCGTGCAGCGTCTTCTCCGGCATCGTATTCACGGTATGCGGTGACGCGAGCCTCGTGATGTAGAGGACGTCCGACGCGTCCGGGTCCTTCGTGCCCGTGCTCGCCCACAGCAGCCGCTGCGCCAACGCACCGGCGTTCTCGAGCCGCTGGAAACGGTCGGAGTCCAGCAGCTCTCGGTACGCCTGGTACGTGCGCTCGGCAACGGCGATCCCGAGCCTGTCGCGGAGGTGATCGGGGACCTTGCCCATCACCGCCTTGTCCCAGCGGCTGATGAACACCGAGGCGACGGACGGGACCTGCGGGTCGAGGCCCGCCTCCACCCGGCGCTCGACCCCCTTCAGGTAGGCGTCGGCCGCAGCCAGGTAGTGCTCGCGGGAGAAGAGCAGGGTCACGTTGACCGGGACGCCGGAGAAGATCGCTTGTTCGATGGCGGGGAGTCCCTCGCGGGTGCCGGGGATCTTGATGAAGAGGTTGCTCCGACCGGCCCGCTCGTGCAGGCGCTTGGCCTCGGTGATCGTGCTGTCGGCGTCGTACGCGAGCTTCGGTGAGACCTCCAGCGAGACATAGCCGTCGACGCCGTCGGTGCGCTCGTTGATCGGCGCGAACAGGTCGGCGGCGCGGGTCAGGTCATCGAGGGCGACATCGAAGAAGATCTCCTCGGGCGATTTCCCTTCGGCCAGCTTTTGGCGGATGTCGTCGTCGTAGTCGTCGCTGGACTTGATCGCGTGGTCGTAGATCGTGGGGTTGGAGGTGAGCCCGGTGATCGAGAACTCGTCGATGTAGCGGTGCAACGTGCCGCTTTCCAGCAGCGCACGCGTGATGTTGTCGAGCCACAGGCTCTGGCCGGCTTCGTGGAGCTGCTGGGTGGGCTTCATGGGGGGTTCCCTCCTCGCGGGCGGCGCCCGCACGCTATCCGCCCGCGCACGGCGGTTCACGGCCTCGCGCCTGCCGCCCGAACGCACGCCGCGGTCGATCGGCGCGAGCCTGGTGGTCGCGCGCACGAGCCCCTGGTCGAGTGGGAGGTGGGGAGATGGAGGATGCAGCGAGGACCCCGATCCGCTGGCGGGGCGTCAACCATCTGGCGCTCGTGACGCCCGACATGGATGCCACCGTCCGTTTCTACGTCGGCGTGCTCGGTATGCGTCTTGTCGCCACGACGATGGCGGGTCCGATGCGCCACTACTTCTTCGAGATCGGGCCGGGGAACACGATCGCGTTCTTCGAGATCGCCGGCATGCGGCGATTCGCGAAGCCCGCCGGGGCCCCGCCCCCTTCCTTCCCGATCCAGTTCGACCATCTGAGCTTCGACGTTCCCGACGAGCACGGGCTCGAGACGTTGCGGATGCGTTTGCTCGCGCACGGCTGCGAGGTCACCGAGGTCGTCGACCACGGTTTCGTGCGCTCCGTCTACTTCACCGACCCGAACGGGATCGCGCTCGAGGCATCGTGGTGGGCGGTCGACGCCACGGGACGCGAGGCCGATCTCGCCGACCGGCGCCTCTTCGGCGATCCCCACCCTGTTCCCGCGGTTCGGGAACTGGGCCGAGACGGGCAGGTGGCCTCGGCGCCGACGACCGAACTGGTCTCCGAGGAGATTCACGATCCGGTCTGAGCGAGCGGCGGACGCGTCAGCTCCCGTTTCGGCGTCGCAGGCCAGGAATCGTTGGGAACTGGTGAGCTGAAAACGGTTAGCGTGGGTGCGAACCCACCGGGGAGCTCGGGAGTGCCGGGCTGAGAGGGTGGCCGGATTCGCCACCGACCCGCCGAACCTGAACCGGGTAATGCCGGCGGAGGGACCCACGTGGAGCGACCAGAGACCGCAATCGTCTGTACGGGCGGCGCGCCCGTCGACGGCGCCGTGGCGGCCGAGCTCCCCGGGGACGCGACCGTCATCGCGGCCGACTCGGGCCTCGCGATCGCGATCGCGCTCGGATTACGGGTCGAGCTCGTGGTGGGCGACCTCGACTCAGTGGACCCGGACGCGCTCGAGGACGCACGCGCGAGAGGCACCGCCGTCGAGCAGCACCCCGTCGACAAGAACGCGACCGACGTCGAGCTGGCGCTCGACGCCGCGGTGCGCCTCGGCGCTCGCCGGATCGTGGTCGTCGGCGGGCTCGGGGGTCGTCTGGACCACCTTCTCGGCAACGTCCTCGTGCTCGCCTCGCCGCGTTTCGCCGGGGTCGAGATCGAGCTGCTCTCGGGGCCGCTGCGGGTCCTGGTGATCCGGGAGCGGGCGCGGATCGATGCCGCGCCGGGGACACTCGTGTCGCTGTTGCCCGTCGGCGGTCCCGCCCGGCGCGTCCGTACCACGGGTCTGCGCTACCCGCTCGCCGACGAAGACCTCGAACCCGGCACGACCCGAGGCGTCAGCAACGTGGTCACCGATTCGCCCGCGACGGTCGAGCTGGAGGCCGGCACGTTGCTCGCGGTCCTCCCCGATTCCGAGGCCTCGACCAGGGAGCAGCCATGAACAGCCCGAACGCAATGCGCCGCTTCCTCGCCGCGCTCGCCCTGATCGCGTTGGTCGGAGCGGCCTGCGGCAACGACGACTCCGCCGACGGGGCGGACACCGGAGCGCAGCAGGAGGGCGTGACGATCACACTCCTGACCCACGACTCGTTCGCGGTCTCGGAGGGCACGCTCCAGGCGTTCACCGACGAGACCGGGATCAAGGTCGACGTGCTCATGGCCGGGGACGCTGGTGCTGTGGTCAACCAGTCGATCCTCACCAAGGGCGAGCCGCTCGGTGACGTGCTCTACGGGATCGACAACACCTTCCTCACCCGGGCCTTCGACGAGGATCTGTTCGTGCCCTACGAGTCTCCACAGCTCGACGTGGTGACTGACGACGTCGCGATCGACGACGAGCACCGGGTCACCCCGATCGACCTGGGGGACGTGTGCATCAACTACGACAAGGCCGCGTTCGACGAGTCGGGGCTGGCGGCACCCGAGACGCTCGAGGACCTCACCGATCCCGCGTACGCGGGCCAGCTCGTGGTCGAGAACCCGGCGAGCTCGTCGCCCGGGCTCGCCTTCGTGCTCGCGACCATCGGGACGTTCGGCGAGGACGGTTGGCGGGACTACTGGGCCGACCTGCGGGCGAACGATGTCGAGGTCGCCGAGGACTGGGAGAACGCCTACTACGGGAGCTTCTCGGCCGCCTCCGACGGTGACCGGCCGCTGGTCGTGTCGTATGCGTCGAGTCCCGCGGCCGAGGTCTTCTTCGCCGAAGAGGAGCTGCCCGGGGCGCCGACGGGCGTGATGGCCGACAGCTGCTTCCGCCAGATCGAGTACGCCGGCATCCTGGACGGCACCGAGCACGAGGAGGCGGCGCAGGAGCTGATCGACTTCATGCTCTCGAAGCAGTTCCAGGAGGACATCCCGCTGAACATGTTCGTGTTCCCGGTGCGGGAGGACGCTCAGCTCCCGGACGTCTTCGTCGAGAACACCACGCTGCCCACCGACCCGATCGAACTGACGCCGGAGCAGATCGGCGCCGACCGCGACCGTTGGATCGACGAGTGGACGGAGACGGTGGTGCGCTGATGGCGTCCTCCGCGGCCGTGGGGACCGGGCGTCGTCTGCGTCGCGTCGCGCTGGGCGCGGCGCTCGTCGGCCCCCCACTGCTGTTCCTGGGCGCGTTCTTCGTCTACCCGCTCGCGTCGATCCTCGCCGAGAGCTTCCGGCCCGCGCGTGGTGGCGCCTGGGCGGCGTTCGAGACGGTCGTGCGGGACCCCGCGCTGCGCGAGGTTGCGTGGTTCACGCTCTGGCAGGCGGTCGTCTCGACGCTGCTCACCGTCGTGGTCGGCCTACCGGGTGCCTACGTGCTCGCGCGCTTCTCGTTCCCCGGGCGGGCGCTGCTCCGTGCGGCGACCACGGTCGCGTTCGTGCTGCCGACGGTCGTCGTCGGATCCGCGTTCCTGGCCCTCGTCGGTCCGGGCGGCACGCTCGGCGTCGAGCTCTCGGGAACGGTGTGGGCGATCTTTCTCGCCCACGTGTTCTTCAACTACGCCGTCGTGGTGCGCACCGTCGGCGGCCTGTGGGGACATCTCGACCCGCGGGTCGAGGACGCGGCTCGCATGCTCGGAGCGAGCCGATGGCAGACGTTTCGATCGGTGACCCTCCCCCTGCTGCGGCCGGCGATCGCGGCGGCGGCGGCGATCGTGTTCCTGTTCACCTTCACCTCCTTCGGCGTGATCCTGCTCCTCGGCGGACCGCAGCACGCCACGATCGAGGTCGAGATCTTTCGCCAGACGACCCAGTTCCTGAACCTGCCGGTCGCGGCCGTGCTGGCGATACTCCAGCTCGCGGCGGTGACGGCAGCCCTCCTCGTCTACGGACGCCTCCAGGGACAGGAGGACCTCGCGCAACCGCTCCGGGCCACCACGGAGACGGCGCGGCACCCGGCGAGCTCCGGCCAGTGGCTGTTCCTGGGCGTGAACATGGCAGTG
>CAYRHS010000192.1:0-5354 GCA_964424125.1 uncultured Burkholderiales bacterium | reverse complement strand
TCGGCGTTCATGACCGAGTCGCCTCCTCACGAGCAGTGGCCGAGCCGGATCCGGAGCCCCATTCGAAGACGGTGCGCGCGCTGGCGATCCCCTCGTAGGGGAGCTCCCGGTCCCGGCCGTCGATCCGAATCGTGCATCCGGCCGCGTCCGACGCGACGAGCACTCCCCGGTGCCGACGTTCGCCCTCGACGTTGGAGAAGGTCTTCACCGTCACCTCGCGGCCGCGGGCACCCGCGAAGTGCTCGGGTGTGCGCAGCGGCCGCTCCAGACCGGGGCTACTGACCTCGAGCTCGTAGGACGAGCGCGGCGGTTCGAGGTCATCGAGGACGACGTCGATGGCGCGGGTGGCATCGGTGAGGAGCTCGAGGTCCACGCCCCCGTCCTCGGGGCCTGCCCGCTCGACCAGGATCCGCAACCCCGCGCCGCGACCGGTCCCCGTACGTTCGACGTCGTAGCAACGAAGGCTCAAGCCGGCGAGCACGGGCTGGATGGCAGCGCGGACCTCGTGGAGTCGCTGGTCGCCCATCTCGCCCGTCTCACCTCCTTCTGCACACGAAAAAACGTGGGCCCCGAAGCCCACGTCCATCTGGCCGCGGCCGCCGCCCCCATGGGGGTCGGCGGCCCGGACCTCGGTCGGACTGAACGGTGAAGTATACCGCGGCTCTCCCGAATTCGCCGACGGTCCGACTACCGTCCGGAGCCGTGACCGGCCAGTCCACCGAGATCACGGTCGCGGGGCGCGCGGTGCGGCTGTCGAACCCCGACAAGGTCTTCTTCCCCGAGCGGGGCGAGACGAAGCTCGACCTCGCGCGTTACTACGTGGCGGTCGGCGACGGTGCCCTGCGCGGCGTCTACGAGCGGCCGACCGTGCTCAAACGCTTCCCCGACGGCGCGGGCACCGAGCCCTTCTACCAGAAGCGGGTGCCACGCTCCCGGCCCGAATGGCTTCGCACCGTGACCGTGACGTTCCCCTCGGGCCGCAGCGCCCAGGAGCTGTGCCCGACCGACGTCGCCCACATCATCTGGGCGGTCAACCTCGGCTGCCTGGACCTGAACCCCTGGGCCGTGCGGGCCGCGGACGTCGACCACCCCGACGAGCTACGCGTCGACCTCGACCCGCAACCCGGCGTTCCCTTCGCGACCGTGCGCCGCGTGGCGCTCGCCGTGCGCGAGGTGCTGGTCGAGCACGGCCTGGCCGGCTTCCCGAAGACCTCGGGATCGCGGGGCGTCCACGTGAACGTGCGGATCTCGCCCCGATGGGACTTCCTGCAGGTACGCCGAGCTGCCCTGGCGCTCGGACGCGAGGTGGCGCGCCGCATGCCCGACCAAGCGACGACCCGGTGGTGGAAGGAGGAGCGTGGGGAGCGCGTGTTCGTGGACTACAACCAGAACGCCCGTGATCGGACGGTGGCCTCGGCCTACTCGGTGCGCGACACCGCCGACGGTCGCGTCTCGGCCCCGCTCACCTGGGACGAGGTCGTCGACGTCGAGCCCCGGGACCTGACGATCGCCACCGTCCCGGAGCGCTACCGGCGGATCGGCGATCCCGCGGCGACCATCGACGACGCGGCCTACCGGCTCGACGAACTGCTCGGGCTCGCCGCCCGGGACGAGCGCGACGGCCTCGGCGACGAGCCCTGGCCCCCGAACTTCCCGAAGATGCCCGGCGAGGCGAAGCGGGTGCAGCCGACCCGGGCCCGAAAGGACCTCCGGCCGTGAGCCGCGACCTGCGAGCGCTCCCGAAGGCCGAGCTCCACGTCCATCTCGAGGGGTCCCTGCGCCCCGCGACCGTCCTCGAGCTCGCCGCCGAGCACGGCATCGAGCCACCACCCCAGCTCCGCTCGGGTCGGTGGCGCTTCGACGACTTCGCCGACTTCATCACGGCCTACCAGGCGGTCGTGCGCTGCCTCCGGGCACCCGACGACTTCCGCCGGATGGCGTACGAGTTCTGCGAGGACATCTCGCACCAGGGCGCGCGGTACGCGGAGGCGACGCTTTCGCTCGTCGAGGTCTTTCGCGCCGCGGCCGCGGCATCCGCGCGCTCGAGGATCCCGAGCTCGTCGACCTGCTCCGTGAGCGATCGGTGGCGCTCGAGGTCTGCCCCACGTCGAACGTCTTCACGGCGGTCGTCACCTCGCTGGACGAGCACCCGCTGCGCTTGCTGCTCGATGAAGGCCTCCGCGTCACCCTCAACTCGGACGATCCTCCGATGTTCGGGACCTCGCTCCTGGGTGAGTACGAGCTCGCGCGCTCGGTCTTCGGCCTGGACGACACAGAGCTCGCGGCGCTGGCCCGAGCCGGGATCGACGCTTCGTTCCTGCCCGACGAGGACAAGGAGCATCTCCAAGGGGAGGTCGTGTCCTGGCTCGCTTCGGACTGACCGACGTCCCGGGCCCCCCGAGACCCGATAGCGTCAGGGCCGTGGGTCGAGCGCCGCGTCGCGAGGGACGGATCGTGACGCTCGTCCGCGTGCCCCGGGCGGATGCCGACGTGATCCACGCGCTCCTGGCCGGGCACGGGATCACGTCCGTCGTGGTGGGCGGCGACGCCGACGGTTGGTACCCGAACCTCAGCTTCGTGGACGGCTCCGCCGTCCAGGTCTTCGACGACGACCTCGCCGAGGCTCGTCGGATCCTCGAAGCGGCGCCCGAGCTCGTCCCGGACGACTAGTCCACCGAGCGCGTCGCGCCCGATCCCGAACGGGCCGCGAAGACGCGCTCGAGCTCGAGGGGTGGCGTCGCCTCGAGCTGCGCGTACGTGCACGATGCCGGGTTCCGGTCGGGTCGCCAGCGCCGGAACCGGGCGTTGTGACGAAACCGGTTCCCCTGCAGATGCTCGTAAGTGACCTCGGCGACCAGCTCCGGGCGGAGCGGCTCCCAGCTCAGATCCTTCTGCGCGTTCCACCGGCTCGGCCCGCCCGGCATGCGCGTCCCCGCCTCCGCCGCCTCGGACACCGCGTCGGCCCAGTCACGCCACGGGTGCCCCTCGAGCGCGTCCCGTTCGTAGGGCCGGATCTCCTCCAGCAGCCGTGCGCGCAGATCCGTCTTCATGGACGCCGCGACACCCACGTGGTGCAGCGTGCCGTCGGCGTCGTACAGACCGAGCAGGAGCGACCCGACGCCGTTGCCGTCCTTGTGCAACCGGTAGCCGGCCACGACGCAGTCGGCGGTGCGTTCGTGCTTGATCTTCGTCATCGCCCGTTCCCCCGGCTTGTACGGGCCTTCGGCGCGTTTGGCCACGACGCCGTCGAGACCCGCGCCCTCGAAGCGCCGGAACCAGTCCGCCGCCACCTCCCGATCCGTCGTGGCCGGCGTCAGGAACAACGGCGGCCGCCGCGCGTCCAGCATCTGCTCGAGCAACGCACGTCGCTCGGCGAACGGCCGAGAACGGAGATCGTCGTCGCCGAGCGCGAGGAGATCGAACGCCACGAACGAGGCCGGCATCTGCTCGGCGAGCATTCGGATGCGCGAGGCCGCGGGATGGATCCGCAGCGACAGGCGGTCGAAGTCGAGACCCTCGTCGGTGGCGATGACGATCTCGCCGTCCACGACGCAGCGCGGCGGGAGCTGCTCCCGGAGCTGCGGCGGCAGCTCGGGGAAGTAGCGCTCGAGGGGCCGCAGGTTGCGGCTCTGGAGGAGGACCTCGTCGCCGTCGCGGAAGACGACGCCGCGGAAGCCGTCCCACTTGGGCTCGTACCACCAACCGTCGCCGGCCGGGAGCCCGCGGGCGAGCTTGGCGAGCATCGGCTCGACCGGCGGCATGACGGGAAGGTACACGTCAGGGGGTGGACGCGACCACCGCGGCGACCACCCCGTCGAGCGAGAGCTCGTCGCGCGCTCCCGTGGCTCGCTCCTTGCGTTCGACCACTCCCCGACCGAGGCTCTTCGCACCCATGGTGAGCTGGATCGGAATGCCGAGCAGGTCGGCGTCGGCGAACTTCACGCCCGGCCGGGCGTCGCGGTCGTCGTAGAGGACATCGACGCCAGCCGAACGCAGCTCGTCGTAGAGCCGGTCCGCGGCCGCGACCACGTCGGGCCCGCCCTCGCCCTTCCCGGGGAGCGCGACGAGCTCGACGGCGTACGGCGCGAGCGCGGCCGGCCACGAGATCCCGTCGGCGTCGTGGTGCTCCTCGACGACCGCGGCCACGATGCGAGAGAGGCCGATCCCGTAGCAGCCCATCAGCATGGGGTGCTGCGTCCCCGACTCGTCGAGGTAGCGCGCGTCGAGCGGCTCGGAGTACTTCGTGCCGATCTGGAAAGTGTGACCGACCTCGATCCCCCGGTCCACCGAGAGGGGTGCACCACAACGGGGACACGGGTCGCCGGTGGCGACCGTGGCGACGTCGGCCCACAGCTCCACGTCGAAGTCGCGGCCGAGCACGGCGTGGCGGACGTGATGATCGGCTCGGTCGGCGCCGGTGACCCACTCGGAGCGGCCGCGGACCGCGGGATCGGCGACGACGATCGTCGCGGCCTCGTTGTGGGGTCCGACGTAGCCGACGGGGAGCTCGGGATGGGCCTCGAAGTCGGCCTCGGTGAAGAGCCGGACCGGTCGCGGCGCGAGCGCGGCAGCCAGCGCGTGCTCGTTGAGGTCACGGTCGCCCGGCACCAGCGCCAACCCGACCTGACCGTCGACGTCGAAGGCCATGCACTTCAGGAGCGCTCCGGCGTCCACCTCGAGGTGCGCGGCGACGGCGTCGATCCCCGGCATGCCCGGCGTCTCGACGGGCTCCATGGCGGGAACGTCCTCCGCCGTACGGGCCGGGGGGTCCCGACCGGTGGCCGGGGCCCGCTTCGCCGCCTCGACGTTGGCCGCGTAGTCGCAGTCCTTGCACCACACGAAGGCGTCCTCGCCGACTGCGGCCACCGCCATGAACTCGTGGTTCACGTCACCGCCGATCTCCCCTGCCTGCGCCTCCACCGGCCGGAACGTGAGTCCACAGCGCTCGAAGACGCGGTGGTAGGCGTCGTACATGGATCGGTAGGAAGCGCGGAGCCCTTCGAGGTCGGCGTCGAAGCTGTAGGCGTCCTTCATCAGGAACTCGCGCGTCCGAAGCAGGCCGAAGCGAGGGCGCAGCTCGTCGCGGTACTTCCAGTTGATCTGGTAGAGGTTCACGGGGAGGTCGCGGTAGCTCGAGTACTCCGCGGCGACGGCCGAGGTCACGACCTCTTCGGCGGTCGGCGCGAGCGCGAACGCGGTGTCCTTGCGATCGTGGAGGCGGAACATCAACGGCCCGTAGGCCGCGCTGCGGCCCGTCCGGTCCCAGAGCTCCATCGGCTGCACGATCGGCAGGAGCACTTCCTGCGCCCCGGCTGCGTCCATCTCCTCGCGCACGATCGCCTCGACCCGCCGCA
>CAYRHS010000191.1:0-5371 GCA_964424125.1 uncultured Burkholderiales bacterium | reverse complement strand
GGGAGTGGTTCGGCATTCCGGCCCCGCGGATCGCCGTGGCCGGGCTGAACCCCCTGTGGGGCGACAACGGCATGGCCGTCACCACGGAAGCACAGATCCCGACGGTGACGCTCCCCGTCGGCTTCAACGAGTTCATCGGCGAGAGCAGCTACCCGTTCCTCGGCGCCTCGGCGACACAGTTTCCCGCGTTGGCCAAGTACGCCGTGGACGAGCTCGGCATCGAGTCGGCTTCGATCCTCTACGCCGACCTCTCGGCCGGTGAGCTCGCGGCCAACGCCCTCCTCGCTGACTTCCTCAAGGAGCGAGGCGTCGAGGACGTCACCCTCGTGCCCGAATCCGTGGGCGCGGCCGACTTCACCAGCGCGCTCGTGAAGGCCAACGACGGCGATCCCGACGCCATCTTCGTCCTCTTCGCGGCCGAGGACTGCGCCCGGATCTTCGAGGCGGCCCAACAGATCGGCGTCCAGGGCACGCTCGCGGCACCCGGTTCGTGCGCCGACGAGCAGGTGCTCGCGGAAGCCGGCGACGCGGCGGAGGGCGTGTACCTGGGCGGCGACACCACCTGGGCCGTGCCCGACGACGAGGAGGCCCAGACCTTCCGCGATCGCCTGGCGCGCTACCAGGACTTCGAGCCCACGAGCCAGGCCAGCGCCACCTTCTCCCAGGTAATGACCCTCTGGGACATCGGCAACCAGATCGGCGCCGACCAGCTCACCGGGGCGAAGCTGCTGGAGACGCTCGCGTCGATCGAGGGCCAGCACGTCTACATGGGCTCGGAGCTCTCGGCATCGAACGCGGTCGAGCTGGCGGGCACGCCGACCCACGTGTACTCGCCGGACTCCCGGGTCACGGTCGTGAAGGACGGCGAGATCGTCGACGTCGACGGCTGGGTCAACGGCTACGAGGACTGATACGGACCGTTCGCCGGACCGCTGACCTCGGGCGAAGTTCCTTCGCGCGGGCGTCCCGCGCGAAGGTGCCCGCGGATGAGCCCGGTGCGTGGGAAGCGTCTCGGCAACGGCTTCGCCCTCGTCGTGGCCTTCGCGTTCGCGGTCGTCGGCTGCTCGTCGAACGAATCGAGCGCCCCGACGACGGAGCCGACGCCCAGATGGCAGACGACCGAGAGCGACGGAGCGGTCACGGTCGACACGGGAGCGGCGGTCCTCGACGTGGAGCTCGACCCGTTCGCGTTCTCGGCCTCCCGTCGGGACACGGACCAGCCCTTCTTCGCCCAGGGCGACGGGCTCTTCCTCGTGCGCGGCGGAGAACGGATCGGGATCGCCGACGCGACCCTGGAGACGACGGGACCGAGCGACGTGTCCTTCGCCGCCACCTTCGAGGACGGATCGCGTGGCACCGTTGGGCTCGCCGCCGACGGCCGTGACGACACCATCGCCGTCACCCTCCGGCCGGACTCTCCCGCACACGTCACCGCTTGGGGCGACCGGCTGCGCTCCCCCGACGACGAGCTGATCTACGGGCTCACCGAGCGCATCGTCGACGACGTGCTCGCGTCCGAGGTGTTCCCCGAGGAGGTCGGTTCGCTCGATCGCAAGGGCGAGATCATGACGATGTGGGTCGAGCCGACGATGTCGGGGTACGTACCGTTCCACCAATCGTCCTACGGGTACGGCCTCTTGGTCGACGGGTTCACGCCCGGGGTCTACGACGTCGGAGCGACCGACCCGGGAGTGCTCGACTTCGAGTTCGAGTGGGATCCGGACACCGACACCGCCGGCTACCACCTCTTCACCGGTCCCGAGCACGCGGCCATCGTCGACTCCTACTACGACCTCACCGGCCGCCCCCCACTGCCACCCGATCAGGTCTTCTTGCACTGGCGGGGCCGCGACGAGCTCCCGGTCGGCGAACCCGTCGAGGTCGACGGCGTGGAGATGAACGCGACCGTGGCTCGCGACCTGGCCGCCTACGAGCAGTACGACCTCCCCGCCGGGATCTACCACTTCGATCGGCCCTGGGCGGTGGGCGAGGCCGGCTACGGCGAGCTGGTCTTCGACCCCGCGCGCTTCCCCGATGCCGAGGCGATGCTGGAGCTGCTCGAAGCACGCGGCTGGCACAACCAGGTCTGGGCGGCGCCGTGGGCCCTCGGGCCGCGGGGCGACGAGGCCGAGGAGCTCGGCTACCTCGCCCCGAACAGCGACCGGGAAGCTGCATCGGCCGCGGTCGGCGTGTCGGTCGACCTCACGAACCCGGCCGCCGTGGAATGGCTGCAGCAGGACTTCCTCGAGTTCCTCGCCGGTCCCGAGGGCAGCCACGTGGACGGGTTCATGCTGGACCGGGGCGACGAGGCCGACGTCTCCAGCACCGTCGACGACGTCTGGGCCGACGGGCGCAACGGCCGCCAGATCCACAACTGGTACCCGGTGGAGTTCGCCCGCGTCTTCCGGGAGGTGATCGACGAGGCGCGACCCGACGACGGCTGGCTGCTCGCCCGTCCCGGCTACACGGGGTCGCAGGCCTTCGTCATGCGCTGGGGCGGCGACACCCACGGACGGGAGGGCCCCGCCATCCCCGAGGTCACGCTCACCGAGGAGCAGTCCCCCTCGACCGACCTCGGGCTCCGCTCGGTCCTCATCAGCATGCAGCGAGCGGCGTTCATGGGCATGCCCTTCTGGACCCACGACATCGGGGGCTACAACGGCTGGATTGACCCCGAGGTGTACGCCCGCTGGGTCGAGGTCGGCTTCGCCAGCCCGCTGATGCGCTTCCACGGCCAGGGCCGGGCACCGTGGGACGAACCGAGGACCGCGAGCGACGACGAGCTGCTCGACATCTACCGGCGCTACGTCGTGCTGCGTCACGAGATGAACGACTACCTGGTCGCGACCGCGGAGGAGGCCGTCGACACGGGCATGCCGATGGTCCGTCCCCTGGTGTTCGTGTGGCCCGACGCGGCCGACGCACGGGACCGCTGGGACGAGTGGATGCTCGGCGACGACCTGCTCGTCGCCCCGGTGTGGGAGAGCGGGTCGCGCGAGCGCTCGGTGTGGATCCCGCCCGGCGAGTGGGTCGATTTCTGGGACCACGACACGGTGGTCGAGGGACCGACCACGATCGAGGTCGACGTTCCACTGGACGTCCTCCCGATGTGGGTGCCCGCCGATTCGGAGCTCCTCGACCTCGAGATCCCGTGACGCCCTACGCCACCCCGGGGGTCACCACACCCGCTTCGTAGGCGAGCACCACGAGCTGCGCGCGGTCGCGGGCATCGAGCTTGGTGAGCAGTCGGCTCACGTGGGTCTTCGCCGTCGCGTGCGACATGAACAGCGTCTCGGCGATCTCCGCGTTGGACAGACCGCGGGCGACGGCCTGCAAGACCTCTGCCTCTCGCGCCGTGAGCAGCTCGTCGGGGCAGCGTGTCCTTGAGGAGGAACCGGCTCGCGCCGGCCCGCAGCGCCTTCGAAGACGTACTCGTCGAGGTCGAACGTCGTGAGGATCAGCACGCGAGCGGCCGACGTGCGCTCGTCGGCGATGATGCGACATGTGGCCTCCAGGCCGTCCATCTCCGGCATGCGAATGTCCATGAGGACCACGTCAGGCCGTTCCCGGGATCGCGAGCTCGACGGCCTCGGCGCCGTTGGGAGCCTCCCCCGCCACCTCGATGTCGTCGGCGGAAGCCAACGATTCGGAGGGACCCGGCCTCGCCGGGTCCCTCGACGCGACGCAGCCCCGGATGCCCGAGCGGAGTGGTCGACCGTGGCCGGTCAGGCCGAGTGGTCGACGCAGGTGCCGTCGCCGTTGGTGTCGGTGTTCGTCACGTCGGGGCAGGTCGTGTTGCCCCAGATCGTGCCGACGAGCACCGCGTCGGTCAGGTCGGCGCCGGTGAGGTCGGCATCGGTGAGGTCGGTGCACGCCACCCCGAGCGGTAGCGATGCGCACCCGAGATCGGCGCCGACGAGCGATGCGTCGACGAAGATCGCCCCTTCGGCGTCGGCACCGGCGAGCATCGCGTGGGCGAGCGTGGCTCCGGTGAGGTCGGCGCACTGTTCCGAATCCCCGGTCGCGAAGCACGTGAGCAACGCGCCGGAGAGTGTCGCGTCGCTCAGGTCCGTGCACTGCGTCGCGTCGAGGCAGGAGAGGTCGGCCCCGCTCAGCACGGTGAACGTTAGGTCGGCACCCACCAGCGTGGCGCCGCGCAGGTCGGCGCGTTCGAGGATCGAGCCGGAGAGATCGGCCCCGCGCAGGTCGGCGCCGTGGAGATCGACCTGTTCGAGGATCCGTCCCGAGAGGTCGCAACCACGGAGGTCGGTGAAGGGTCCGGGCGCATCGCAGTCGGCGCCGATCTCGAACGGGTCGCCGCACACGAGGTCGCCGGAGTCGTCGAAGCCCACGACGAACTCGCCCGCGGGGCACCGCTGCCCCGCGAGCGCGAGGTTGCCGGGCTCGCCTTGCGGCCCCTGCTCACCGGCCGATCCGGGTTCCCCCTGCGGACCCTGCTCGCCGGCCGGTCCGGGCTCGCCTTGCGGTCCGGGTGGGCCCGCGGGCCCTTCGGGACCCGGTTCGCCCGGAGACAGGCGGATCGCGCGCTCCCACCATCGACAATGGTGCTCCGAGGTGACGACGCGCATCCGGGCGCTGAACTGGCTGACGCACACGATGACCGTGTCGTCCGTACCGTCATCCGGTGGGGTCGGCCGCCCGCGGCCTCCGGCCTCGGCGACCGAGCCGCCGGCCAGCACGACCGCGAGCGCGGCGACGAGCACCAGGCTCACGACCGGTGATCGCCGCGCACGTCGAACCGGTCCCATCGCGCACTCCCCCGCGCCGGTGCCGAGACTCTCATTCTGAGCATCGGCGCCAGAGCGCCCGGATCTTGAGCAGGTCCGCCATCGGCGGCCCGATCACGGGCAGCCTCGGTCCGAGAGGTCACGATCTCCCGGAAGGCTCGCAGAGCCGTCGGAAATCGGACAGCCTGCTCAGCGCTTCCGGCGCTTCTTGCGCTTCCCCTTCTTGCCCCGGCCGGGGAGCCGGAGGCGACGCTTCTTGGGCGTGCTCACCTCGGAGAGGATCTCGGGGCCGGCGGCGTTGACGATGTCCTCGGCCTCGTCGAGGATCGCAGCGGCGTCTTGGTCGAGGCCGGGCGGCTCGTCGGTGTTGCGTGCCATCGTGTCCGCGAGGCTGCCGTACTGCCATCCCGCGTCGACCCGCCGCTTCACGAACGCCGGACAGTCTTCCGGGCAGCGCCAGGGTGCCTCGGGCGCGAGGTCGAGGCGACATTTCCGGACGACCTCCCCCGAGGTGTAGGTCCGGCTCTCGTAGTGCTTGCAGTCGGTCCGCATGGGCACGGGCCCATTGTGCACCACGGCCGTCTCCCGGACCCCTCACCCGGACCCGGCCCGAGGGACGCAGC
>CAYRHS010000190.1:0-5406 GCA_964424125.1 uncultured Burkholderiales bacterium | reverse complement strand
TCCCTCGACGGTAAAGCGGTTCTCCGCCCAGAGCCGCTCGAGGTGGATCAGCGCCCAGACCAGCGTCACCAGCCCGATTCCCGCGTAGTAGAGGACGACGATCGCGATCGAGTCGACGACCACCGCCGCGCCGCGGCTGGCGACGTTGGCGTGTGCTCCCCGGAGCCCGTCCGGTGCGGGCGACGTCAGTGGCTGGGTCATCTCTTGCCGGTGTCGCTCCCAGCGCCGCCGACGGTTGGCGTCGACTCCGGACCGGACCGCTCCGTACGACGGAAGACTCTGGAAGAGACACGTCCGATGAGCGAATCGGCCCCGACCGCCTGGGCGCGCACGGCGTCGATCGCCTCCCCGGTGATGCCGCCCGTGGACTGGAGGATGAGCTCGTCGAGGGCGAGGCCCTGGACGATCTTGTCGACATCGAGGTTGCCGACGACGAAGTCCATGCTGACGCCGGTGACACCGAGGAGCGTCGTCGCCGCATAGTCGCGGCTGCGCGCTTCCTCGACCGCGCCCCGCAGGTACCAGCCGGCCAACATCTGCTCCAGCGGCCGGCGCAACCCGGTCGCGACCGGAGCGTCCCATAGCGCCGCCGCCGCCGGGCCCACCCGAGCGGCCAACGCGTCGGCGCCGGCCAGTACGACCCGCTGGCTCTCGAAGATCGCGCCCACCATGATCGTGCGCGCCGCGCTGAGAGCGGAGATCGGCGCCGCCGCGAGATCGGTGTCGGGCGGGGTCGGGGCTCCCGCCCCGTCGGGATCGCCCGGTCCGAACCGCCGCACCATCTGGGACAGGCCGCGACCGGCGAGCAGCATCGTGCCGATCGCGAGGCGGCTGCTCTCCCGTACCGAGTCGCTGAACCGCAACTGGCGCGCGGGAGGCAGGGCGTGGTCTCGGCCGTCGCCGTCGCCGTGTGGTCGTTCGTCGGCCATCGCCGTGGTCCTCCGTGCCCCCTCGCTTGCCATGAGCCTACGGCCACCGGAGGGCCTGCGGTCCGAGCCGCCACGGTTGCCTACGCTGATCGGCATGACGACCGCGGCCATCCCCGTCACCGGGGATCCCGAAGCCGATCAGCTCCTGGAAACGGATCCGCTCGCCCTGCTCATCGGGATGCTCCTCGACCAGCAGGTGCCGATGGAGTGGGCCTTCAAGGGTCCACACACGCTCAGCGCGCGGCTCGGAGGAACGCTCGACGCAACGGCGATCGCAGCAATGGATCCTGACGAAGTCGAGGCGCTCTTCCGCCAGAAGCCCGCGTTGCACCGCTACCCGGGATCGATGGCCAAGCGGACGCATGCGCTGTGCCAGTACGTCGTCGACGAGTACGACGGCGACGCGGCTGCGATCTGGACCGGCGCGTCCGACGGCACCGACCTCTTCCGACGCGTCCGGGCGCTGCCCGGCTACGGCGAGGAGAAGGCCAAGATCCTCGTGGCGATCCTGGGCAAGCGTCTCGGTCGGGCCCCGATCGGTTGGGAGGACGCGGCGGCGCCGTTCGGCGACGACACGCCTCGATCAGTGGCCGATATCGATTCCGCGGAATCGCTCGAGCGCGTCCGCGCCTGGAAGCAGGCCCAGAAGGCCAAGGGCAAGTCCAAGTCCGACTGAGCCGTCGACAACGCAGAAGTTGCGTACTATGTAACATCATGCGTATCATCCGGTTCAAACGCTGTTAGCTGACAGCATACGGATAGCACGACATCAGCGTCTCAACGTCGACAATGAACGCACGAGCAGCCAAGATCAGGCGCATGGCCGAGGAGGAGCCCGACTGGGGAGCCGTCGGACGGCTCCTCGGCGCGGCCCGGCGCTCGTTGCGGCTGAGCAAGCGCGAGGCTGCCCAGCGAGCGGGGTTCTCGGAGGGGCTGTGGCGCCAGCTCGAGTCGGGGAAGCGGTTCGTGACGGGTGATGTCGTCCTCGAGCCGAATCCACGCGACGAGAACCTGGCCGCGGCCGCGCGGGCGGTGGGCCTCAAGCCCAAGGAGGTCTTCGCCCTCGCGGGACGAGCCCGCCGCGCGGAGGACGACACCTTCCTGCTCCGCACCGACGAGTCGGCCGAGAACGTCGCGGCCAAGATCGAGCGGCTCAGCCCGGAGCGAAGGGCGCGCCTGCGCGGCTACTTGGATCGGCTCGTCGAGGAACAGGACTTCGACCGCAGCTGACGATTCCGCGGAATCGTCCAGCTCCGCCCCTAGCGGAACGGGGGGCCGCCGATCCAGGAGACGAGCGAGTCGCGCCGCCCTCGCCGCAGCGGCGTGACGCGATGGAACTCGAAGGCCGGGAACGCGACCACGCTCCCCTGCTGCCGCGCCCGCCTCGCGAAGTCGGCTGCGGAGCGGCGGTCCCATTCCTCGCCGATCGCGAACAGCTCGAGCTCGGCGCCGTCGTAGTCACGCGGGTCGGAGAGCTGCGCGACCAGGGACAGCTTGCGCACCGCGACGTCACCCTCGAGGCCGTCCTGGTGCCAGCCGTAGAAGGCGCCCCGGGTCTCGTAGCGCGTGAACTGGATGTCCTCCGTGAACCCGGTGAGGTCGAACCCGTAGACGCCGTTGGCTCGTTCGGCGACCCGGGCGAGCTTGTCGAAGATCCACATCGTGTCGTCGTCGACGCCGATCCACGCCGTCGCCGCCAGGCGCGTCGCCTCGTCCGCCGCGTACTCGGCCTCCGAGCTGCCGACGCGCGCCTCCTCGGCGCCGAGCGCCCGGCCGAGCTCGACGACGCGGTCACACTGCCGCTCGGTGAACACCGCCTCGAAGACCTGCGCCGCCGCGTAATCGCGGCCCCCGCGTGGGACGAACAGTGGGCGGCGCTCGGTGTCGAAGTGTCTACGACTCACCGGACCAGCATCACACCCCGGGGCAGGCCTCGCCCGCGAACGGATCGATGAACTTCCCGTCCGTCTCGTTGCCGTGGTAAATGGCCACGCAGGGATTGAAGATCCGGGGCAGCCCCGCCACGCCACCCGACTCCGGGGTGAACGACACGGGAGGCGTGAACCCGGTCCGGATGTCGGTGGCCTCGTTCAACGCGGCCCACAACGACGGCGCGGTCAGCTCGCCGGAGACGCTGCGGGCGACCTGGTCGAACACGAGCGTCGAGACGTAGACGTCGTCGCGGAAGTCTCCCGGCTCACTGACGCCGACGGCTTCGAGGTTCTTGCGGTAGGTGGCGATCGCCTCCAGCTCGGGGTCCTCGAGGTAAGCGCCCGCAGTGACGATGTCACTGATGTTGCCGAGCGCGTCGAAGAGCGCCGTGAGATCGGTGACGAGCATTCCGAGGCCGGCGTCGGGCTCGGCCTGGCGCCAGGCGATGGCGAAGTTGTCGGCGTCGGCGCCGTCCATGCCCACGATCACCCCATCCGCGTCCGCTTCCCGGACGGCGGCGATGTACGGCGCCATGTCCGGGGAGTTCATCGGCACGGGAACGTCGGCCACGAGCTCGAGGCCGAAGTTGTCGAGTGCCATCTGCGCGAAGTCGACGAGCGCGGCCGCTTCGGGGAGGTCGGAGCGCGCGATCGCGATTCGTCGGTGGCCCTCGTCGGCCAGCGCGTATGCCACCCCACCCGCGCCGGTCACCAGGCCACCGTCGACCGGATAGGCGGCCGGCGAGACGAAGTCGACCGCAGTGAGGGGCACAAGGCCGAGGGAGGGGATTTGAGCGTCCTCCAGGATCGGGAGCACCTCGCTGCCGTGCAGCGTGAACGAACCGAGCACGGCGACCGCGCCCGCGTCGACCGCAGCGCGCGCACAGCCCGCCGCCGTGTTGGGGTCGTCCTCGGTGTCGCACACTTCGAGCTGGACGGGACGTTCACCGGGGAGCCCGCCCGCGCGGTTGATCGCCTCGAGCCCCGCCTCGAGGCCCTCCGGGATCTCGGGCGCGGCGATACCCGCGGAGAACTCGCCGATCGTGTAGACGACGACCGGATCGCCGGTGAGCTCGGCCGTCGCCTGGGTCGACGTTTCCGACGTGTGCTCACCACCGTCGTTGCCGCAACCCATCGCGAGCAGCGCGGCCGCGCAGAGCGTGGCGACGAACGGGGCGATGCGTGCGGTCCGCATCGGGCCTCCCCAACGATGAACGGACCTATTCTCATCGACAGCGAGCGCGCCGCCCTGCATCTTTGCGGCGCGCCTTTTCGATGTCACGCTCCGTGGCCGCGAGGATCGACGGCCCCGGATACCCTGCCTGCCAGCGAGAAGTCGCCCGGAGCAGGACAAGGAGCCAAGGTGGACGTTCGCAACCAGTTCTTCATCGGCGGTCGCTGGGTCGACCCGGCAGGAACCGACACGATCGACGTGATCTCCCCCCACAGCGAGGAGGTCATCGCCACCGTTCCCGACGCGACGCCGGCCGACATGGACGCCACCGTCGCTGCAGCGCGAGCGGCGTTCGACCACGGCCCCTGGCCGCAGACCTCGGCGGCCGAGCGCGCCGACGTGCTCGCGCGCATCAACGAGGGCATTCAGGCCCGCACCGAGGACTTCGCCCGGACGATCTCGTCCGAGAACGGCTCACCGATCACCTGGGGCCTCATGGGCCAGGTCCTCTCGGCGTCGATGGTCCTCGACTACTACACCGGCCTCACCCGTGAGTTCGCGTTCGAGGAGCGCCGTCAGGGGGCGCTCGGGCCGGCGGTCGTCCGCCACGAGCCCGTCGGCGTCGTCGCCGGGATCATCCCGTGGAACGTGCCGCTGTTCATCACGATCCTGAAGCTCGCGCCCGCGCTCGCCTCGGGCTCGACCATCGTGTTGAAGCCTTCACCCGAGACGCCGCTCGACGCCCAGCTCCTCGCCGACGTCGTCGCCGAGGCTGGTGTACCCGAGGGAGTCGTGAACATCGTCCCCGCCGGGCGCGAGACCGGCGAGCACCTGGTGACCCACCCCGGCATCGACAAGGTGACCTTCACGGGGAGCACCGCATCCGGGCGCCACGTCGCCGGGCTGTGCGGCGAGCGCCTGAAGCGCGTGACGCTCGAGCTCGGCGGCAAGTCCGCAGCCATCATCCTCGACGACGCCGACCTCGACGAAGTGATGGCACCACTACTCGTCGCGGCGATGATGAACAACGGTCAGGCGTGCGTCGCCCAGACACGCATCCTTGCCTCCCGTGATCGCTACGACGAGGTCGTGGACGCGCTCGTCGACACGGTTCAGGGGCAGGTCGTGGGTGACCCGCTCGACCCGGCGACGACGATCGGGCCGCTCGTGGCCCGCCGGCAGCGCGACCGGGTCGAGGGCTACATCGACATCGGCCGCGACGAGGGAGCCAAGGTCGCGATCGGCGGCGGTCGACCCGAGGGGCTCGACCGGGGCTGGTACGTGGAGCCCACCGTCTTCGTCGGCGTCGACAACTCGATGCGCATCGCCCAGGAGGAGATCTTCGGCCCGGTGGTGTCGGTGATCCCCAACG
>CAYRHS010000189.1:0-5426 GCA_964424125.1 uncultured Burkholderiales bacterium | reverse complement strand
AGGAGGCGGCCGACGCGATCGTGCGGGGGCTGGAGGCAACCATCGCGGAGAAGATCGTCACCTACGACTTCGCCCGCCTCACCGAGGGCGCGACCAAGGTCAAGACGTCCGAGTTCGCGGCCGCGATCGTCGAGCGCCTCTGACCCGCGAAGATGCGTTCATGACGCGCGCTCAGCGACCATCGTGAACGCATCCCTGCTGGCCGAGCTGGACATCCGCCACACCCGGCGGCACATGCCCACCCGGCGGGTGGCACTCGATAACAACTACCTCCCCACGTACGGGGCTGCGTCCGGGCTGGTGCTCCTGCGGGCCGTTGCCGCCGAGTTCACCCCCCAACTCGACGACGAGCAGCAGGGGGCGCTGCCGGCGCTGCTGAGCGCGGCACGCCACGGCCTCGGGGTACCGCGCATCGCGCTTCGCTACCGCTTGCAGACCGACGTGCACGGTCTCGATCGGTCACGGCACCGCCTGATGGTCGAGCACGGCTGCACGTTGCTCGAGCTCGACGTGCACGGCCGGCCCGATCCTCAGGTGATCGGGGCGGTCATGGCCGCGGCCGCGATGCCGCAGCCCCAGCGGTCGACGGCACTGCACGCGATCGGTGACGTGGTCCGCCACGGATGGAGTCCGCCCGATGGCCTCGTGATCCGGCGTCTCCTCCACGGACTGCCCGGCAGCCGGCCGGCCGAGCCGGGTGTGTACCGGGCCGGCGTCGCAGCCAATGGCGCCGGCGAGGATGCGTGGCGGGGCGTGCCGACCGAGCTGCGTTGGGCCATGGAGGTCCTCGGCATGCGACCCACGGTCGAGGTCGCCCGCGCCGACGTGCAGCGTCGGTTCCGGCGTCTCCTGCGCGAGGCGCACCCCGACCACGGAGCGACCGATGCCGGAGCGGCGGAGCGCATCGCCGAGCTCTCGGAGGCCCGTCACGTGCTGCTCGGCACCCTCGCCGGCTGACCCGAGGAGCGTTCCGGCGTCGCCTGCGGGGGACTATTCCTCGTTGCCGACGCCGAAACGTTAGGTTTCCGACCATGAAGGTCACTGTTGTCGGCGCCGGGTTCTACGGCTCCACGCTCGTCCAGCGCATCGCCGAAGCCGGCTACGCGGACGAGGTCGTCATGGTGGACATCATCGAGGGCAAGCCGCAGGGGCTGGCGCTCGACATGATGCAGAGCCGTTCGATCGAGGGTTTCGACACCACCGTGGTCGGGACGAACGAGTACGGCGAGACCGCAGGGTCGGACATCTGCGTCATCACCGCCGGTCTCCCCCGAAAGCCGGGGATGAGCCGCATGGACCTGCTCGAGGTCAACGCGGGAATCGTGCGCGAGGTCACCGAGCAGTTGGTTGCCGGGTCGCCCGAGGCAGTGATCATCGTAGTGTCGAACCCGCTCGACGAGATGACGATGCTGACGTCGCTCGTCTCCGGTTTCCCACACGCGCGTGTCATGGGCCAGGCCGGCATGCTCGACACGGCGCGCTTCAAGCACTTCGTGGCCGAGCGTCTGAACGTCTCGCCGAACGCAGTCGAGGCGGTGACCCTCGGCAGCCACGGCGACACGATGGTCCCGGTGCCCAGCCAGGTTCGCGTCGACGGCAAGCCCTTGACCGAGCTGCTCGAGCCGGCAGCCATCGACGAGATCGTCCAGAAGACACGCGACGGCGGTGCCGAGATCGTGGCGTACCTCAAGACGGGATCGGCGTACTACGCACCGAGCAGCGCGGCCGCCAAGATGGTGGAGGCAGTCGCCCGCGATACGGGCGAGGAGATGCCTGCGTGCGCCTGGCTGGAAGGCCAGTACGGGATCAACGACGTCTACCTCGGCGTGGTCGCCAAGCTCGGACGGGGCGGGGTGCAGGCGATCGTCGAGCTCCCGCTCACGGACGCGGAGCGTCACGCGCTCAACGAGGCCGCGGTCGCGGTGAAGACCAAGCAGGCCGACGTCCGCCAGTTCGCCGGAACCTGAGCACACCCGGGGAACCGGGGAACGCGCCCCAACCGGGCCCGAACGCGAGCCGGCCGGCCCGTGGGCCGGTCGGTCGTCGAGCGATCTGCGCTGTCGCTCGGCTAGCGCGCCCGGGATTGGAGGGTCCGCTCCCGAACCCGGAGGAACGCGTTGGCCGCCAGGACCAACCAACCGGCGAGGATGAGCCCGATGCCCGTGGCCACGAGACCCGGTGTCGTGTCGCTGCCGGTGCGGGGCAGCGTGCCCGTGCCCGTGCCCGCACCGCCGACGCCGGCGTCGAGCACCGAGACACCGCTCTCGGGCGTCGCCTGTTCCCCAGCCACCTGCGCGGGGGAGGTGTCGACGCAGAGGACCGAGAAGTCGAGGCCGCCGAGCAGGTCGCTGATCCCGCCGCCGCCGGTGTCGCCGTCACCCTCGTCCGCGGCCGCGCTGAGCGGTGGGGCCGGGGGCAGGTCGACCAGGGCGCGGTCCGCCGTGTCGGACAAGGGCTGGGACACGCTCTGGGGGGCGAGATCGGCGAACGTGGTCAGGTTCCCGTTCTTCACGGGGAACTGGCCCACGCCGCCGTCGATGAGCGTCTGCAGGCTCACGGCCTTGCTGTCGGCGACGTTGGAGCTCCCCTGCCCGCCGAGGTTCTCGGGCACGGTGCTCGCCTCGGACGCCACCAGGTCGACCTGGAACGGGCAGATGAAGTCGAGCAGCCCGCTGATCTGGTCGGGAGTCAGCGCGGCGAGGATCGCGTCGATGTCGAAGGCGTCGAGCAGGCTGCCGCCACCACTGGCATCTGCCGCCTCGTCGGGAACCAGGTCGCCGGGACTGCCGACGTCACCGTCCGCGAGCACGCCGAGACCCACCTGGCGCAGCGCCGCCTTCACGTCCTCGGGGTTGGTCGTGGGTCGGGGAAGATCGACCTGGAAGGTGTACGTGCCCGGGTCCTGGACCCAGACTGTGTCGGTCATATCGGTCCGGCCCTGCGGCGAGGTTCCCCACAGGGCACCGAACTGGAGGTTCCAGGAGACGAACGTAACCGGCACCGCCTCACGCAGGCGACACGGGATGTCGATGGAGGCGTTCGCGACGCCGTTGGCGAAGTCGTAGCTGATGGCGTCGTCGACCCGGCCGAACTTGAACGCCCACTCGAACGCCGCGCATTCGGCGTCGGCCTTGAGCGCCTCGGCCTGGGCCTTGGCGCCCTCCACGTTCCCGGCGAGCAGCTGATCCTTGATCTGGTTGAGCCGCGCCTCGGCCTCGGGCCCGAGGCCCTCGAGCCACGCCTGCGCGTCGGTCACCTCCTGCCCCAACTGCTGGGCGAACTGCTAGGCGATCGCCTCCGCGGGGTTCGGGTTCGGCTGCTGGGCACCCGCGGGCGCGATCAAGCCGAAGGTGACGAGGCTCGTGGCGGCGAGAAGAACGACGGCCGCCCGCGGCAGGAAACGACGTGGCGTGCGTTTCGCGTCCATGACTCGTGCCTCCAGCCCGCCCGGCTGCGCAACCCGGGTGGTTCGCCCTGAGACGTGCTCTTCGCCCGAACAGTCTCTTCACAAAGAGTACGGAGAGTGGCATCTCGTTGCAATAGTCCTTTGGGCCTATTCTCCCACCTTCATGCGGCTTTCCGGGCAACCCAGGCGGCTCGGTGCCCGATGCGCCCGCACGTTGGGTGCGATCGGCCATCGCGCGCGTAGAGCGGTAGTAAGACACCCAACGTGGTTGCCCCGTGGTGACCGATCGTACGATCGGTCTGATGCACGAGTTCCGAGGACGAGCTCGCCCGCCGCGATGACGACCGAGCACCGCGCGGCCGACGAACGCCGACACGATCCGGGCCCCGAGCCGTGGTGGGCCGAGTCCTGGCACTTCGACTTCGTCGGCGACCCCGATCGGCCGTCCGCGCTCGGGGGCTTTGTGCAGCTCGCCTTCTACCCCGGCCAGCGCACCGCGTGGTTCTGGGCGGCGCTGGTCGGCGACGAGCTCGGGCTGGTTGTCGTGCGTGATCACGACGTCGCGATCCCCCAGGGGCGAGCGCTCGAGGTCCGCGCCGGCGGTCTCTGGGCCGAGCTCACCTGCGAGGCACCCTTCGAGCACTGGGGGATCGGCCTCGAAGCCTTCGGGGTCCGTCTCGACGACCCGCTCGACGCGTTGGGTGACGAACGGGGCGAGCGGTTGCCCGTCGGCCTCGACCTCGAGTGGGAAGCGGACGCGCCGCCCGCCGACCTGATCGCGACCGACGACGGGAGCGTCCGGCACTACGAGCATCCAGGGACCTTGCACGGCGAGCTCGCGGTCGGCGATCGGCGTCTGCGCCTCGTCGGGCGTGGGGAGCGCGACCATTCCTGGGGCCCGCGGGACTGGTGGGCGACGTCCTGGCACTGGGCTGCCTACCGCTTGGGGAGCAACCGCGCCCTGACGCTCCTCGACGTCGGAGGCGGGGCCTTCACCGCGGGGTACCGTTGGAGCGACCGAAGGGACCCGGTCCGAATCCGCGACTTCCACGTCGAGACGCACCTCGACGGGCGCGCGTTCCCGACCGCGGCGCGTCACAGCTTCGGCGGCGCTGATGGCGGGGGCGAGGTCGACGTGGAAGTCCTGCACGTGGCCCCGATTCCCGTCCGGTCCCCGGACGGGCGCCTCGCGCGCTACCTGCGCGCGCTCTGCCGGTTCACCGACCCCACCAGCGAGGCGGTCGGGACGGGTTGGGCGGAGTGGCTCCAGCCACCGACCTCGGACGCGCCACTCCGGCCGAAGATGGCACGATGACGGTCATGGATCCCGATCGTGTCGATGCCCGTCAGGTCGCACTCGTGCTCTCTCGCATTCGCCTCGGCCTGGGCCTCGGGCTCGTGATCGCGCCGGGGCTCCTCGGCCGCCTCTGGATGGGAGATCACGCACGGAAGCCCGGCGCCAAGCTCTTCGCGCGCACGACCGGGCTGCGCGACTTCATCCTCGGTGTGGGCACCGTGCTGGCCGTGAAGGATCGCAGCAACCCGGAGCACTGGCTGGGGATGAGCGCGGTGACCGATGCCGGGGACGCGCTCGTCACGCTCCTCGGACGCGGGGTGCCGCGTCGGACGCGCCTGACGCTGATCCCGGGTGCACTCGCACTCGCGGCGCTCGAGCTGAAGCTGTCGCAGCAGCTCGCCGACGAGGCCGCGGCCGAGGAGATGGCGCTGGACGAAGAGCTGCTCGAGCAGAGCGCCGGCGCCTGAGCGACGCGCTCAGGTCTGCTCGAGCCGGAAATCGGGTCGGAGCGGGAGCCCCGAGGTGCCGTCGGCGGTGGTGCGGGTCGCGAGCGCCTGGTGCACCTGCGTGCGGTTGCCCTCGAAGTTCAGGGCAGAGGCGGCCATGTAGAGCAGCCAGACTCGAGCGCGGCCGACGCCAGCCTCGGCGACGGCATCGTCCCATCGTTCGGTGAGGTTGCGGACCCAGCACCGGAGCGTGAGTGCGTAGTGCTCGCGCAGGCTC
>CAYRHS010000188.1:0-5449 GCA_964424125.1 uncultured Burkholderiales bacterium | reverse complement strand
CTTCCGCTCTCCGATGCGGGACTTCGGCTACGACGTCGCCGACTACTGCGACGTCGACCCGCTCTTCGGCACTCTCGCCGACTTCGACCGGCTGCTGGCCGCGGCACACGAGCGCGGGCTGCGCGTGCTGGTCGACTGGGTTCCCAACCACACCAGCGACCGGCACCCGTGGTTCGTCGAATCCCGCTCGTCGCGGGACAACCCGAAGCGGGACTGGTACCTCTGGGTGGAAGGCGAGCCCGACCGGCCCCCGACCCCCTGGCAGGCGACGTTTCCGCCCGGTCCCGCCTGGACCTGGGACCCGACCACCGACGCCTGGTACCTGCACCTCTACACGCCGCAGCAGCCCGACCTGAACTGGTCGAACCCCGAGGTCGAGGCGGCCATGCACGACACGCTTCGCTTCTGGCTCGACCGCGGCGTCGACGGGTTCCGCATGGACGTGATCTACCGAATCGGCAAGGACCCGGACCGGATCGGATCGGGTGCGGACGACCCGACCGACGATGCGTTCACGCACGAGCTGGTGCGGCGCATCCGGGTCCTGCTCGACGGGTACGACCGTGAGCGACGGCGCCTCGGGCTCGGTGAGGTCTACATCCTCGACACCCCGACCGTCGCCACGTTCTACGGCCACGACGACGAGCTCCACCTGAACTTCAACTTCCGACCACAGTGGGCGCCCTGGGACGCGGAGACATGGCGGGACGAGATCGAGGAGGTCGCGGCGGAACTCGATCCTCGCGGGGCCTGGCCCACGTGGGTGCTCTCGAACCACGACATCCCGCGCACCGCGAGCCGGCTCGGCAACGCGGCCGCCACCCGCGCCGCGGCGGTGCTGCTCCTGACGTTGCGGGGAACCCCGTTCCTCTACGCGGGTGAGGAGCTGGGGCTGGAGGACGCCGAGATCGCGGCGGGCCAGGTGCTCGATCCTGCGGGCTTCCGTGACGGCTGCCGGGCGCCCCTGCCGTGGGACGCGAGCGCCACGCACGGGTGGCGACGGAGCGACAACTGGCTCCCGTGGCCGCCCGACGTCGCCACACGCAACGTTGCCAGCGAGCGCGACGACCCCACGTCGATCCTCCACCTCTACCGGCGCCTGCTCGAACGACGGCGCGACTCGGTCGCGCTGCGCCGCGGAGCGCAACAGATGCTCGACACACCGGAGGGGGTGCTCGGTTTCGAGCGCGTCGCAGGTGACGAGCGCCGGGTGGTGCTCGTGAACTTCACCTCGGAGCAACAAGACGTCGCGCTCGAGGGCAGCTACGCCGTCGACCTCTCGAGCGACCGTCCGGAAGCCGGCTCGGCCTTCGAGACCGTCCTCGTGCCCGACCAGGCCGTCGTGCTGCGCCCGGGCTGAGGTCGCGACCCCTCGGCGCGCCGTACGCTGCCGTGATGATCCGACGGGGGCTCGACCGTGTGCTGGCCGTCGTCGCCAACCTCGCCCTGCGCCTGCTCTTCCGCAGCATCGAGATCGAGGGGCTCGAGCGCCTCCCCCGACACCGGCCGCTGCTGATCGTCGCCAACCACTTCAACGGTTTCGTCGACCCCGTGCTCCTGGTCCGCGGACTGCATCGCATGCCCCGCTTCCTGGCCAAGTCCACGCTCTGGAAGGTCTGGCCGGCGCGGCCCTTCCTGGCGCTAGCCGGGATCATCCCTGTGCACCGGAGCCAGGACGACCCCGACACCGCCGGCAACGTCTCGACGTTCCGCACCTGCCACGAGGTCCTCGGCCGCGGCGCGGTCGTCGCGATCTTCCCCGAGGGCACGACCCACGACCGCCCCTCGCTCGACGAGGTCCGCACCGGAGCGGCCCGGATCGCTCTGGGGGCGAAGGCCGCCGGCGTCGACGGCCTCATGATCGTCCCGGTGGGGCTGGTCTTCGACGACAAGATCGCCCTGCGCTCGCGGGCCGCGGTCCGGGTCGGCGAGCCCATCGACCTCGACCACGAGCTCCGGCAGTTCGTGCCCGAGGACATCCCGGTGAGCGAGGACGACCGGCCCGCGGTCCGCCGCTTGACCGACGAGATCGCGGCGCGCCTTCGTGCTGTCGCCCCCGAGTACGAGAGCGCGCGGGAACACGGGGTGTTGAGCCTCGCGGCCGAGGTGGCGCTGCGCCGCGAGGACGCACGGCCGGGCACGCGGGTACCGCTGGTGCGGCGCGAGGAGCTGGCCCAGACGCTGGCCCAGCGCAAGCCTCGAGCCCGCGCCGAGATCGAGCAGGTGCTCGGCCGCTACCGGCTCGACCTGGGCCTCGCGCAGCTCCGCGACGACGAGCTCGTCGCCCGCCTCCGCCCGACGCGGATCCTCGCGCGCGCAGTCGTCGTCACGATCTGGGCTCTCCTCGTGCTGCCGTTCGCGTTGCTGGGCCTCCTGGTCAACATCGTCCCCTACTGGATCGTCGTCGCCGCCGGGCGACGGGTGGCGACGCCGGTCACGAAGGGGACGGTGCGGCTCCTCACCGCGATCATCGTGTTCCCGCTCGCCTGGGTGACGTGGAGCTTCTTCGCCGAGTGGCCCTCCTGGGGCGAGCTCGTGCTCTCCTTCGTCGTCGCGCCCGTGTTCGGGCTGGTCGCGGTGTTCACGTTCGAGCACGTCGCGACGGTCGTACGCGCCTGGCGCAGCTGGCAGGCGGTCCGGGAACGGCGCTGGACCCTGCCGTCGCTGGAGGAGGACCGCGCCGCCCTCGTCGGCCTCGTCCGCGAGACCGCGGACCTGCCCCCCGCGGCGTCAGGGGCTGAGCAGGCGATCGCTCTGGCGGGCGAGCCGCCACGCCAGCGCGGCTGACGGGATCATCGGCAGCGTCACCGCGATCCGTTGCAGGATCCCGTTGACACGCGGAACGAGCTTGGCCTGGAAGACCACGAGCACGGCCGCGGACGTTCCCGTCGCGGCCAGCGAGGCCGCGGCGATTGCCCGCGTCCGCTCGTCGGCGCGCAGCCGCCGCGCCAGCCCGATGGGCGCGAAGAACATCGACGTGAACGCCACCGCGCTCGCGGCGTCGTGGAGATCGTTGCGGCGCGACTGGTGCTCACCGCCGTCGAGGTCGAGCAGCAGCATCTGGTCGCGACGGAGCAGCCCGGCGCCCAGCACGCCCAGCCCGGCGAGGCGCACGAGCCCCGGGCCCCAGCCCGCACGGCCCCGTCCTCCGAGGGCGTCCTCGAGTGCGGACGCGTAGACGAGCGCGCAGGCCCCGTAAGTGAGGAACCCGGCGGTCATGAGAGCCGGCCGGCGCGCGTCCGGAGCCGCCAGCCCGCTGATCTGCTCGGCGTGGACCGTGTAGCCGTCGCGACCGTGCTGGCGGAGCGTGCCGACCACCCAGGCGGCGGTGAACGCAGCCGGTCCCACGACGCCGGCGAGCGCTCGGGTTCGGAAGCAAGCACGCCGACGACGCGGTCCCATCAGGTTCGTCGAGGTTAGTCAGCGGGGGCGAGGGCGAAGCGCGCTGCCCGTTACCCTCGTGCCGATGGCGCTGGCGTCCGTCTCCCCAAGCGAGGCGTGGTGGGCCCGATCCGGCGAGGAGACCACCGCCGCGCTCGACGTCGAGCCCGCCGTGGGGCTGAGCGCGGCCGAAGCCGACCGTCGGCTGGAGGAGCTCGGGCCGAACGAGCTCGAGCAGGAGCCCGGTCGGGCCCCGTGGAAGATCGTCCTGACGCAGTTCACCAACACGATGATCGTCGTCCTCCTCGGGGCCGTCGTCGTGACCGTGCTGATCGACGAACTGACCGACGCCATCGTGATCTCGGCGATCGTCGTCCTGAACGCGATCATCGGATACGTGCAGGAGTCACGTGCCGAACGCGCCATGGAGGCGTTGCGCAACATGGCCGCGCCCTCGGCCCGAGTAGTACGCGACGGGCAACAGGCGACCGTCGATGCTCGTGCGATTGTCCCGGGCGACGTGCTGGTGCTCCAGGCGGGGGACATCGTGCCGGCCGATGCACGGCTCCTCGAAGCTCCCAACCTCAGGGTGAACGAAGCACCACTCACCGGGGAGTCGGTGCCCGTGGACAAGGACATCGAGATCCTGGAGAAGGACGCGGGCGAGCTCGTGGTCGACCGGGTGAACATGGTCTTCAAGGGGACCGCGGTCGTGTACGGACGGGCTCACGCCGTCGTCGTGTCCACGGGGATGGCGACCGCGCTCGGCGAGGTGGCGGGGCTCCTGCAAGCGCACCGAGCCCCGGCCACGCCGCTCCAACGACGCCTCGCGGGGCTCGGGCGGTGGCTCGCCCTCGGATCGGTGGGCGTGTGCGCGATCGTCTTCGTCTCGGGCGTGCTCCGGGGCGAGGACGTCTCACTGATGTTCCTCACGGCCGTCAGCCTCGCCGTCGCCGCGATCCCCGAGGCGCTTCCCGCGGTGGTGACGATCGCCCTGGCGCTGGGTGCACAGCGGATGGTGAAGAAGCACGCGCTCGTCCGGAAGTTGCCCGCCGTCGAGACGCTCGGGTCGGTCACGGTGATCTGCACCGACAAGACCGGCACGCTCACCGAGAGCAAGATGCTCGTGGAGCGCGTCTGGACCGTCGCCGGAGAGGTGGAGGTAACCGGCCGGGGCTTCGAACCGGGCGGCGCGCTCACCGAGGTCGAGCCGGGAGCGATCGACGGGGACGACGGTCCCTTCCGCCGGCTCACCGAGGCGGCGGCGCTGTGCAACGACGCGCACCTGGTCGCCCCGACGGAGACCGGCGGTGACTGGGACGTGGCGGGGGATCCGACCGAGGGAGCGCTGCTCGCCCTCGCCGCGAAGGCAGGCGTGGAAGAGCACGACCTGATCCATCGCTGGCCGCGGGTGGCCGAAATCCCTTTCGACTCCGATCGCAAGCGGATGGCGACCCTGCACCGGGCGCGTGACGGCGAGGGCGTTGTCGCCGCCGCGAAGGGCGCGGTGGAGTCGCTGGTCGAGGTCGCCGGGTATCTCGCCACCCCGGACGGGGACGAGCCCCTGACCGACGAGACACACGCGTTGCTCCTCGAGCAGGCCGACCGCTTCTCCGCGGCCGGGTACCGCGTCCTGGCCGTGGGTGGGCGCCTGCTCGCCTCTGCGGCGAACGCCGGCGACGCAGACCACGACCTGACCGTGTACGGGCTCGTCGCCATGGCCGATCCGCTGCGATCCGAGTCCCACGACGCGGTGCTCGCCTGCCGGGAGGCGGGGATCACACCGGTGATGATCACCGGGGACCACCCGGCAACGGCAGGAGCGATCGGCCGACGGCTCGGCATCGTCGACGGCGAGGAGGTCATGACGGGCGCGCGGCTCGCGCAGGAAGGCACCGAAGGACTCGCGCGCCACGTTCAGCACGTGGCCGCCTATGCCCGTACCAGCCCGGAGCAGAAGCTCGACATCGTCCAGGCGTGGAAGTCGAAGGGCGACATCGTCGCCATGACGGGCGACGGGGTGAACGACGCGCCCGCGCTGCGTGCCGCGGACATCGGTGTGGCGATG
>CAYRHS010000187.1:3707-5532 GCA_964424125.1 uncultured Burkholderiales bacterium | reverse complement strand
TGGGCCCGCTCGAGGGCGGCGCGGTCGAGTGCCATGGCTACTCCGCCCCCGGCTCGATCGCCCACGCCACCACGCCGGACACGAGGACGACGAGGCCGATGATGGAGAGCCACCAATACCGGAACACGAGGCCGTAGCCGACGAGTGGCAGCCCCAACGCCACGACGAGCGGGAAGTACGACGGCGACGGCATGTGGACGCCGTGGTGTTCCTCGCCGCTCGGCTCCGAGACTTCCTCGGCCTCTCCGGCCTCCTCGACGTCGGCGGCGCGCTCGGTCGCGACCGCGCCTGCGCTCGGCGGTTCCTCGTCGTCGGATGCTCCTCGGGGCAGCGGGATCATCCGGCCCTCGTCGTCCTCGGTGTACTTCTGGTGCCAGAAGTCGTCACGTGAGTGCACCTGCGGGACCTCGAGGAAGTTGTACTCGGGCGGCGGCGAGGAGATCGACCACTCGAGCGTGCGCCCGTCCCAGGGGTCGGGCCCCGCGATCTGCCCCCGGCGCCAGCTCCAGATCGCGTTGACGGCGAAGGTCGCGACCGAGATCGCGGTGATGAAGCCGCCGATCGTCGCGAGCTGGTTCATCGTCTGCCACCCGAGGCCGTCGGCGTACTGGTAGGTGCGGCGGGGCAGGCCCTGGAGCCCGAGAATGTGCATCGGGAAGAAGGTCAGATTGAAGCCGATGACGAGGAGCCAGAAGTTCCACTTGCCCAGCGTCTCGTTCATCATCCGGCCGAAGATCTTCGGGAACCAGTAGTAGATGCCGGCGAACACCGCGAAGATCAGCCCGCCGAAGAGCACGTAGTGGAAGTGGGCGACCACGAAGTACGTGTCGGTCTGCTGCGTGTCGGCCGGGACGATCGAGTGCATGACACCGGAGAGGCCTCCGATGGTGAACTGCGCGATGAAGCCGATCGCGAACAGCATGGCCACCCTCAGGCGCAGCGCCCCACCGATCATGGTCCCCAGCCAGTTGAAGATCTTCACGCCGGTCGGCACGGCGATGAACATCGTCGAGAGCGCGAACGCCGAGAGCGCCACGGGGCCGATACCCGTCGCGAACATGTGGTGGGCCCACACGCCCCAGCCCATGAACCCGATCGCGATCCCGGAGAAGACGACGACCGCGTAGCCGAAGAGCGGCTTGCGCGAGAAGACGGGCAGCACCTCGGAGATGATCCCCATTCCCGGCAGGATCAGGATGTACACCTCGGGGTGACCGAAGAGCCAGAAGAGGTGCTGATACAGGAGCGGGTCGCCGCCGTTGGTCGTGACGAAGAAGTTCGAAGCGAAGTTGCGGTCCATGAAGACCTGGATCAGCGCCGCAGTCACGACCGGCATCGCGAAGACGGCGAGGAACGCGGTCACGAGCATCATCCACACGAAGACCGGCATGCGCATGAGCGTCATCCCGGGCGCGCGCATGTTGAGGATGGTGACGATGAAGTTGACCGCTGACGTGGTCGTCCCGATGCCGAGCAACACGAGCCCGACGGTCCAGAAGTCGGGACCGCGACCGGGTAGGAAGCCGGCGCTGATGGGCGCGCTCGTGAGCGGCGTGTATCCGAACCAGCCGCCGTCGGGCGCGCCACCGAGGAAGAAGCTCGAGTAGATGAAGGCCCCGCCCAGGATGAACACCCAGAAGCCGAACATGTTCAGCCGTGGGAAGGCGACGTCGCGGGCGCCGATCATGAGCGGGATGAAGTAGTTCCCGAACGCCCCGGCTAGCATTGGGATGATCACCAGAAAGATCATCACCGTAGCGTGCATGGTGAATAGCATCGTGTAGGTTTCGGGCGATATTTGGCCGCCCTGAGCGTTGAACAAGAG
>CAYRHS010000187.1:0-3697 GCA_964424125.1 uncultured Burkholderiales bacterium | reverse complement strand
CGGGCGCCGATCATGAGCGGGATGAAGTAGTTCCCGAACGCGATCGCGATCGGCATGCCGACCAGGAACACCATCGTCGTGCCGTGCATGGTGAACAGTTGGTTGTACTGGCCGGAGGTCAGCACGCTGCCGTTCGGCTGGAACAGCTGGACCCGAATCAGCAGCGCCTCGATGCCCCCGACGACGAAGAAAAGGATCGCGAGGACGCCGTAGAGGAGCCCGATCTTCTTGTGGTCGACGGTCGTCCACCAGCTCCAGAAGCCCCTGGTGGCCGTCGGGCGCTGCAGCATCCGCTCGAGCGTCGACGCGCTCGGAGCGGGCGGCGCCTCGACCGGCTGCGGCGGCTCGGCGACGGTGGTCATCGGCTCACTCCCCCTCTCGGTCCACGGCGGTCACTTCCTCTCCTCGAGCAGGAAGTCGGCGATCGTCTCGGCCTGCTGGCGGGTCATGGGTGCCGTGCCCCCCGGCAGGCCCTTCGTGAACGAAGGCATCCCGACGCACGTCAGGTCCGGTGACGGGCATCCGAGCTCCGAGTCCATGGGCACCATCCCCGGCGCGTCCATCACCCAGTCGACGAGGTTCTCACGGGTCAGCTCGTACGTGGCGCCCGCGAAGTAGTCCCGCGAGGCCAGGTGGGCGAGGTTGGGCCCGAAGCTCGACGCGCTCGAATCGCCGATCGAGTGGCAGTTCGTGCAACCGAACGTCGTCTGGATCAGCGTCGGCGCGGCGTCCGGGGGCCCGATCGGGACCTGGGTCTCGTTGCCCTGGGCATCGACCTCGGTGGTGTTGAGCTCGGGGCCGGGTTGTTGCTGCTGGGCGAGCCAGGCGTCGAACTCCTCGCGCGTCTGGACGATCACCCGGATCCGCATGTTGGCGTGCGACAGCCCGCAGTACTCGGCGCACTGGCCGAGGAAGGTGCCGGTTCGCTCGGCGTTGATCTTGACGAAGTTGTTGCGTCCCGGGATGACGTCGGTCTTGCCCGCGAGCTCGGGGACCCAGAACGAGTGGATCACGTTGCACGTGCCCTCGGCGGGTCCCGCGTCGCACGCCTGGAGATGCAGCTCGACGTCGGTGTCGACGGGGAGATGGAGCTCGTTGGCGGTGGCCACCGCCGGACCCGAGAGCTGGTCCTGCTCCGGGTACTCGAACTGCCACCACCACTGCTTGCCGGTGACGGTGACCTGGAGGACGTCGGGACCCGACGGACGCTCGGAGAGATTGAAGATCGTGATGAGGGTCGGAACCGCGATCACGGCGAGGATCACCGCGGGGGCGATCGTCCACCCGATCTCGAGCGGTGTGCTCCCGTGCACCTGGCGCGGCTGTTCGTCGCCGGTGCGCTCGCGGTACCGGAAGACGGCGAACAGGATGGCCGCGACGACGCCGACGCCGATCGCGACCGCGATCCAGAAGACCGGGGTGAAGAGGTTGAGGATGGTGCGCGAGCTCTCGCCCGCCGGATCGAGCGAGTTCTGGCCGTTGTTGTTGCTGCACGCGGTGAGGAATGCACCGGTGATTGCCGCGAGCGCGACCGCCCGCCCGCCTCGTCGCCCCGTCCGTCCTCCCATCGTCGGGCGACTCTATCGGGACCGTCGAGCGGAGGGGCAAACCGGGTCCGGAGAAAACGGCGGGATCATGCGGGTCCGGGGCCTTCGACCCGAGGTCAGTGCGTGAAGCCCAGCCGATCGAGCGCGTGCGCGCGGCGCTGCCAGTCCGGCTCCACGCGGACGACGGTCTCCAGGTGCACCTGCATGCCGAGCAGCGCCTCCATCTGACGGCGCGCCGCCGACCCGGCCCGCCGGAGTCCTTCCCCGCCACGGCCGATCACGATGCCGCGTTGCGAGGGGCGCTCGACGTACACGATCGCCCGCACGACCAGGAGGTCGCCCCGCTCGTCGATCTCGTCCACGACGACCGTGATCGAGTGTGGAAGCTCGTCGCGCGTCCCGACGAGCAGCTGCTCCCTCAGCAGCTCGGCGAGGAGGACCGCTTCGGGTTGATCGGTGACCGTGCCCTCGGGGAAGTAGTGCGGCCCCTCCGGGAGGAGCCGCTCGAGCTCGCGGGCCAGCGTCGAGACACCGTCCCCGGTCCGAGCGGAGGCCGGGACGAACGCCGCCGCATCGGGCACCAGCCCAGCGACCGTCGCCAGCTGTTCCGCGATCTGCTCGGCACCGGCCCGGTCGGTCTTGTTGACCACGACCACGACCGGCGAGCCGGCCTCGGCGATCGCGCTCGCGACGAACCGATCGCCGGGTCCGACCCGCGCGTCGGCCTCGACGACGAGACAGGCGGCGTCGACCTCGGCGAGCGCCGCGAGCGACTGCCGGTTGCAGCGCTCCCCGAGCAGGGTCCGGGGCCGGTGCAACCCCGGCGTGTCGACGAGCACGAGCTGGCTCGTGTCCGTCGTCCGGACCCCGAGGATCCGGTGGCGGGTCGTCTGGGGCTTCGACGACGTGATGGCCACCTTTGTGCCGACGAGCCGGTTGCACAACGTCGACTTCCCGACGTTCGGGCGGCCCACGATGCTCACGAATCCCGAGCGGAACGTCGGGACCGCGGCGGGAGCGTTCACTCCGCGGGGTGGGGATCCACCTCGGCGCGGCGCTTCGAAGCCGGCGCCACCCCGTCTCCAGCCGGCGACGGCGCGCCGGAGCGGATCAGGACGCACACGATCCGCCGCCGTTGGACGCGCTCCACCGCGAACTCCAACCCCTCGAACGTCACGACCTCACCGGCGACGGGCACGTGCCCGAGCAGGGTGAGCACCAGCCCCCCGACCGTGTCCCATTCGTCGCTCGGCAACTCGACGCCGAGCGCCTCGTTGACCTCGTCGATGGGCGTCGCCCCCGCGACCCGCAGCGTTCCTTCGGACAGTCGTTCGACACGTGGGGCCTCGACGTCGTACTCGTCGGCGATCTCACCCACGATCTCCTCCAGCAGGTCCTCGAGGGTCACGATGCCCGCGGTGCCGCCGTACTCGTCGAGCACGATCGCCATGTGGAATTGGTCGGTCTGCATCTCCCGGAGTAGCTCCGCGACGCGCTTCTGCTCGGGCACGAAGACCGCGCGGCGCACGATCGAACCGACCGTCCCTCCGGTACCTCGCGCTCGCGCCGCCACGAGATCCTTCAGATAGACGAGGCCGACGATGTTGTCGTGGCTCGTGTCGTACGCGGGGAGTCGCGAGAAGCCGTGCTGGATCGCCACCCGCAGCGCCTCCTCGAGCGTGTCGTCCTGCTCGACGGCCACCATGTCCGTCCGCGGGACCATGACTTCCCGGACGAGCGTGTCCCCGAACTCGAAGATCGAGTGGATGAGCCGGCGTTCCTCCCGCTCGATCACCTGCTCCTCGGCGGCCACGTCGGCCATGGTGAGGATCTCTTCCTCCGACGTGAAGGGTCCCTCCCGGAGTCCCTTGCCCGGGAGCAGCACGTTGGCGCACCCGATCAGGGCCCGCGACAGCAAGCGCAGCGGCGGGAACCGGGTCAGCGCCCAGAGCAAGCCCGAGACGCGCAGCGCGGCCCGGTCGGTGTGCTGCACCGCGTAGGTCTTGGGCGCGACCTCGCCGAGCACGAAGAAGGCGACGATCTGGATCGCGATGCCGACGAGCACCCCGAGCGCGCCGAAGGACCGCTCGACGAGCACACCGACCAGCGTGGCGGTGGTCAGCTGGGTGACCAACACCACGAGCAACACG
>CAYRHS010000186.1:0-5611 GCA_964424125.1 uncultured Burkholderiales bacterium | reverse complement strand
GAGGTAGGTGGGCCGTGACACCATCGGCCAGGCCGTCGACTCCTCGGCGAACGTCTGCGCGCCGGGGAAGCGCTCGTAGACCGTCTTGTTGAGCATGCGCAGGAAGTCCAGCGCCTCGAGGTTCTCGCGGCCGCCGTAGCGGTTCGGTACCCACTCGCCCTCGACGCGCGAATAGTCCAGGTAGAGCATCGAGGCCACTGCATCCACCCGCAGGCCGTCGACGTGGTAGCGGTCGAGCCAGAAGCTCGCGTTCGAGAGCAGGAAGCTCCGGACCTCGTGCCGCCCGTAGTTGAACACGCAGCTCCCCCAGTCCGGGTGGTAGCCCTGCTTGGGATCGGCGTGCTCGTAGCAGTGGGTCCCGTCGAAACGGGCGAGCCCGAAGTCGTCGCTGGCGAAATGCGAGGGGACCCAGTCGAGGAGGACGCCGATGCCGGCCTGGTGCAGCACGTCGACCAGCTCCATGAGCCCCTGGGGAGCGCCATAGCGGCTCGTGGGCGCGAAGTACCCCGTCGTCTGATAGCCCCACGACCCGTAGAAGGGGTGCTCCATGACCGGGAGCAGCTCCACATGCGTGAAGCCGTGCGTGTGGCAGTGCTCGGCGAGCAACCGGGCCGACTCCTGGTAGGTGAGGTACCGGGCCGGGTCGTCGGCAGGCCGCCGCCACGACCCGAGGTGTACCTCGTAGACGGAGATGGGGGCGTCGAGCGCGTTGCGCCGCTCGCGTTCGGCCATCCAGGCCCCGTCGCCCCACTCGTAGTCCAGGTCGCAGACGATCGAAGCGGTGGACGGGGAAACCTCGGTGCGCAACGCCACCGGATCGGCCTTCTCGAGGAGTCGGCCGTCGGCGGTGTGGATCCGGTACTTGTAGCGGGTCCCGACCTCGACGTCGGGAACGAACGCCTGCCAGATGCCGGAGTCTCCCCGAGACACCATCGGATGGTCCTCGCCGCGCCAGCCGTCGAAATCACCCATCACCGTCACTGCCCGCGCCGCCGGTGCCCACACCGCGAACGCGGTGCCGTCTCGCCCGTCGTGGGTCGCGAGCTGCGCGCCGAGGACCTCGCCGAGGCGCTGGTGGGTCCCTTCGTTGAAGAAGTGGTCGTCCCGGTCACCGACGACGGGATAGGAACGTCGCACCACGGTTCACAGCCTCCTTCGGGATCGCTCGAGCCCGTTGAGCAGCATGCTCACGTGCGGGTCCTCGGAGATCGCGGCGAGGTCCCGTTCCAGCCGAGCAGACCAGTTGCCCCGCTCGGACCCCGTACCGGGGACGTTCTGGGGCCGTTGCTCCAGCCAGAGGTCCTCGAGCGTCACGAGCACGTGGCGCGCGCGACTCTCGCCGAGCACCCCGAGGATCGCGCCCAACACACGAGCAGGATCGTCTGCGCCGTCCGGCGGACAGGCTGGTCCCAGGAGCTCCAGGACCCGGGATCGTCGTGTCCGATCGCACCCTTCCCACCAGGCGGCGAAGGGAGGCATGTCGTGCGTGTTGACCGATGCCACGGACCGGTGTGGTGGCGCGAGGGCCTCGGTGTCCATGTCGAGTTCCGCCTGTGCGACGTAGAGCCGCGCGAACGCATGGCGACGCATGGCGCGTGGGACGACCTCCGGCACGGTCCCGAGATCCTCCCCCGCGATCTCGGCTCCGGCCCGCGAGGCCTCGAGGACCACGAGGGCGTACAGCTCCTCGGTCGGGTACCGCACGTAGGCCCCTTCCCGGCCCGAGGCACCCTCGGGGACCCAGTAGAGCCGATGGAGCGCCATCACGTGGTCGAGACGTAGGAGCCCCGCGTAGCGGAGATGGGCGCGCAGGCAGTGCCGGAGGAGCTGGTGACCGTCCTGCCGGGTCCGCTCCGGGTGCAACGGCGGGAATCCCCAGACCTGTCCCCCGGCGAAGAAATCGTCCGGCGGCGCTCCCGCGGAGGCTCCCGCCGCGAAGGACTCGGGGAACCGGTACGTGTCGAAGCCGTCGGGATGCGAGCCGAGCGGGAGGTCGAGGGCGATCGTCTGGCCCCGATCGGCGAGGTCGTCGCGCAGCGCCCGGAGCTGGGCGTGCATCGCGAACTGACCGAAGAGGTGGCGTAGCTCCCGGCGAGGGTCCCGGTCGTCGGGGGCGCGAGCCGGCCACCGACGCCAGTCGGCGCCGTGGCGCTCGCGCGTGGCGCGGAAGCACGCGTACTCGGCCACGAGCGGACAGGAGCGTCCGAAGGCCTCGACCTCGCCCCGGCCCCGGTCGCCGAGCCGGTCGGCTGCATCGCCGAGGGCGTGGTCGACCCGGCCCCACGCCCCCTCCCAGTCGACGAGGCCGGACGCGACCGCGCCGGGCACCGCCGGACGATCGGCCCGGCCGCGATCACCGTCCCCGACCGGGAGCGCGTCGAGATCCAAGTAGCACTCGTTCCACGCGAACCGGCTCACGGGCGCGTACGGACTCGGCTCGACGGGCCCGTCGAGAAAGGTGGCGAGCAGCGGCAGCGTGGCCAACAGCGTCGCCCCGTGGTCGCCCCCGCGGCGCGCGAGCTCCGCGAGGTCGGCGAGGGTTCCCGGCCCGGGCCGTCGGGGTCCGGCGAGCGCGTGGACGGGGGCGAAGATCCCCCAGTCCCGGACCCCGCGGGGATCGGGACCGCGACGGGGCGCGGCGATGAGCGCCGCCTCGCCGCGCCGACCCGCGCCCCGCACGTGCACACGGTGTACGCCGGCCGGCACTCCGTCGGGGACCGGCACGCGCCGATCCACGACCGACTCGTCGGCATCGGTGGCGCGATCGGCGCGGGTGTCGGTGAGCTCCGCTCGGCGCGACAGCTCGCCGCCGTCCTCCAGCTCGACCACGACCTCGACCCTGCCCTCCGCGCTCACGGGCACCCGCATCGGAATCGTGTCCGGGGTTCCGCGATCGGTCCACGTAACCGTGCAGCCGGGGAGCACTCGAGCCCGGCGCTCCGAGCGTGTCGTGCGCAGCAGCGCCGGCGCGTCCTCGAGGCGCTCGACACCGACGCCGAGCGCGCCCAGGACCGCGACCACGGTGTCCGGAGCGGCCGTGTGGAACCTGCGGTCGACACCGCGATGTCGCACCTGCACCCCGTGGAGCCGGGCCAGACCGAGAAGCGCTCGCTCGGGTCTCATCGCCGGACGTCGAGCTGGCGAAGGAGGCCCAGGAGCGGCAGTCGCACCCATTCCGGACGCTGCTCGAGCTCGTACGCGAGCTCGTACACTGACTTCTCGAGCACGAGCGCGTCGAGGAGGAGTCTTCGATGCGCCCGGTCCGTCGGCAGGAGCCCGGCGTCCTCGACCCCGCCGAGGTACGCGCGCAGGAACGCGGCCGCGACCCACGCGTTCCACAGGCGCGCCCACGCTTCGCCGCCGGGGTCGGTCGAATCGGGAACGACGCCGCGCTCGCGTGCCCGGGCGAGCGCGGCTTGGGCGACGTAGTCGTACGAGCGCAACATCCCGGCGACGTCTCGCAACGGCGAGCGCCGCAGGCGCCGTTCCCCGATCGAACGGAGCGGTTCCCCCTCGAAATCGAGGATGACGAAGTCTCGGCCGGTGAAGAGGACCTGCCCGAGGTGGAAGTCGCCGTGGATGCGGATGCGCATCCCGTCGATGTCGGACCGACGGAGCTCGTCGAAGCGCTCGGTGATCTCTTCCCGACGCTCGAGGATGTTCGACGCGAGCTCCCGGGTGTCCTCGGGAAGGGAGCCCAGCCGCTTGCGGAGCAAGCCGGACGTCCGCATGGTGAGGCTCCGCATCGACTGGAACAGGGAACGGCGGTAGAGCGCGGTGATCGGCTGGCGTCCGAAGGTCGGAGCCTCGGTGTCGGCCCCGAGGACTCGGTGCAGTCCTGCGGTCCGCTCACCCAACAAGGCGGCTCGCTGCAACGAAGAGGTCGCCCGAGCCACGAGCTCTTCGGGTGGCTCCCGTTCGATCAGGTCCAGGACGTGCTCCTCCGCGGATTCGAACGCGCCGGAGGGGACCTCGACGCCGGCCACGTCCTCGTAGAAACGCTCGAGCGTGTCGAGGATCACGGTCCAGAGATCCCCTTCGTTGGGCACGAGCTCTTGGAGGACGGCGACGGTCGTCGGTTCCCGCCGGCTCACCCGGTACTCCATCGCGCCGACGAGAGCAGGTACGTGGGGAAACTCCTGGTCCCGGAGGAACCGCCCGATCTCGAGCTCGGGGTTCGGACCCGGCTCGAGTCGGCGGAACAGCTTCAGGATGAAGCGATGGCCGTACACGATCGAGCTGTTGCTCTGCTCGGCGCGCAGCAGCTGGGGCTCGGGTTCGTCGGGGGCGCCTCGGTGGACGGTCCGCTGTGTCCAGGTCGCGAGCTCCCCCCGGCTGCCCTTGCGCGGCCTTCGGTGCCGGAAGCTCTCGAGCATCCCGCGGCAGACCCCGGGCTCCCAGATCGCCTCGCTGAGCGCGGCGGGTTGCGCGTCCCCGGCCCGATCCAGCCGGGCCACCACGCCGTGGGCGAGATCGCGGAGCAGATGTCGCGCCCGGTCGCCGGTCGTCACCGCGAGGGGCAGCGCGTAGATCGCGGGCTCACCTTCCCGGAAGTCCACCCGCGCGAGCACGAGGAACGCGGCCTCGCCACCGCGCGCCGACGTCAACGGCAACACGTCGACGATCTCGACGTCGGCGATGGCGCGGCCCTTCCCCGCGAACCACCGTCTCCCTTCGAGCCACTGCGGAAGGACCTGCGCGATCCGGCGGCGGCTCCTCCCCTCGAAGAGAGTCTGCCAACGTCCCGAATGGCGAAGGGCCGGGAGATCGGCGCGGGGAGGGCTGTGGACGGGGGCCTCGGTCGCTCGCCGCTCCAGTGCAAACCAGTGGAACGAGTGGGGCCCGAGAGTGACGAGGTACGGGAGCTCACCGACGGGCGGGAACTCGGTGTTGCCGAAGAGCTCGACCGGCGTCATGCCCGCGAAGCGATTGAGCTCGAGCTCGGCGAACTGAGCAGCGCGAGAGAGATTGGCGACGACCAGCACCGCGGTGTCCTCGTCCTCGCGCACGAAGGCGAGAATCTTCGGGTTCTCCGGGTGGAGCAACGTCAGCTCACCCCGACCGAAGACGGGGAACCGCCGCCGCAGCGTGATGAGCTGTCGCATCCAACGCAGCAGCGAGCTCGCGTTGCCCGCCTGGGCGTCGACGTTCAGGTTCTCGTAGTGATACTCGGGGTCGATGATGACGGGGAGGTACAACCGCTGGGGATTGCTCCGGGAGAAGCCCGCGTTGCGGTCGGAGCTCCATTGCATCGGCGTGCGCACGCCGTCCCGGTCACCCAGGTAGACGTTGTCGCCCATCCCGATCTCGTCGCCGTAGTAGAGGACGGGAGAGCCCGGTAGTGAGAAGAGGATCGCGTGCATGAGCTCGACCTCGTCCCGTCCGCCGTCGAGCAACGGTGACAGTCGGCGGCGGATGCCGAGGTTGAGCTTCATCCGCGGATCGTTCGCGTACTCGGCGTACATGTAGTCCCGCTCGTCGTCCGTCACCATCTCGAGCGTCAGCTCGTCGTGGTTGCGCAGGAACAGCGCCCACTGGCAGTTCTCGGGGATCGGCGGCGTGCGGTCGAGGATCTCAACGATCGGCCGCGCCTCCTCGCGCCGCAGCGCCA
>CAYRHS010000185.1:0-5611 GCA_964424125.1 uncultured Burkholderiales bacterium | reverse complement strand
ACCTCCACGCCCTCCCACTCTGCCCGCTCGACGCGGAACCGTCCCACCCTCGCGGCCGCAGGGAGAACATCCCGGAGTGCCTCGCGCGCGCGTGGGCCCTGGACGGCCAGCAGCGCTCGTTCGCCCGTGACGTCGGCGACCTGACCGTGCCACCCGACACGCGCGGCTGCCTCGGCGAGCGCGACCTCCAGCGGCTGCGTGTTGGCCGCGTTCGGGAGCACGAGGAACTCCTCGTCGGCGAGCCACCAGACGATGACGTCGTCCACGACGTGCGCGTCCTGAGGATCGAGCGCGTGCGTGTACTGCGCTCGGCCGGGCGCGATCCGATCGAGGTCGTTGGTGAGCGCCCACTGGAGCACGTCGTGGGCACCAGCACCGGACACGTGGAGCGAACCGAGATGCGACACGTCGAAGACGACGACGTCTTCGCGACAGGCCCGGTGCTCCTCCAGCACGCCCTCGTACGCGAGCGGCATCTCCCAGCCGGCGAACGGGACGAGCTTGGCGCCGCAGGCGCGCACCGCGGCTTCGAGCGGCGTGTGCCGCAGGGCGGTGCTCACGCGCTCTCGACGTCGCCGGGTGCCGTGGGCTCGTCGTCGGAGACCGTCAACTGCAGCGGCGGTGCCATCTCGGCCAGCCGGGGATCACCCTCGAGCTGTGACGGCGGCTCGAGTCCGTACTTCACGAGCAGGTGCAGGTAGTCCCGCTGGTACAGCACCTTGATGCGCAAGTCGGGGTGGAGCTCCCGCAGTCGCCGGGCCTTCCGGTTCTTCTTCGTCACCAACTTCTGGTTGAGTGTCGTGACCTCGATGAAGAGGTCGTGGGCCGGAAGGTAGAAGTCAGGGGTGAACGCCTGCACAGGCTCACCGCGACGGTTTCGCTCGAGCGTGAAGGTCCGAGGCTCGTACTCCCACGCGATCGCATAGAAGTCGAGCAGCTTGGCGAACTGCCGCTCGGAGTTGTGAGCGAACCGGACCTGCTCGTGCGGGAGCGACTCCTGGGCGATCGTCAGCCCCCCTGCGCGACGTGCCGCGACGCACGCTCACCCGTCGCGGGCGGGCTCCCGGCCCGCTCCTCGGCGGCGAGCTCGAGGATCTGGGCGTCCAGCTCCTCGACCATCGACCCGAGGCGAACGATGTTGAGCACGCCCTGCCCGCGGCGAACGAGGTCCACGAGGTCGTCACCGCTACGGGCGATCACCGAGTGGCTCCCGTCGATGACGAGGCTGGCCGCGGCCAGATCCTTGCCGAGCTCGTCCCGAAAGTAGTCGATCGCCTTGCGGACGCTGCGCAGGGACACACCCGCGTCGAGCAGGCTCTTCACCACCTTGAGCGCCACGAGGTCCCGATAGGAGTAGCGACGCTGGGTCCCCGAGCCGGCCGCGTCGGCCAGCGAGGGCCGGATCAGGTCGGTGCGGGCCCAGTAGTCGAGCTGGCGGTACGTGATGCCCACCAGCTTGCACACCTGCGGGCCGCGAAATCCTTCTTCCTCGGGCGCCTCGCTCGTGGCTACCCCTTCCCGCTTCCGGTCGCCGGCCCCACCCATGGGCCCCTCCCCCGTCGCTGTCCCACCCGCGGCGGCCGAGGCGATCGCCCGCGAGTCACAGCCGTGTAGTTCGTCTCAACGTACCCGTGTGGCGCCGGAGCGTCAACGGTCCGCCGGGGCCGCCTTGCCGGCCACGAAGTCCTCCAGGGCCGAGAGCTGCTCGGCGGTGCCGATGGCGATCACGGTCGCTCCCGCCCGCAAGGGCTCGCTCGGCGGCGGATTGGAGTTGAAGGCTCCGTTCGGGTCCCGCAGGGCCAGGATCAGCGCCCCGCCCGAGGCCTCCCGGATCCGGGCCTTGGAGAGCGCGACCCCGTCGACGGGCGACCCCTCGGGCACGAGCAGCTCCTCGAGGCTGTACTCCAGCGATCCGCCTCGCATCACGACGTCGACGAAGTCGGCCACGGCGGGCTGGCGCGCGAAGGCCGCCAGTCGTTTCGCCCCGATCTCGAGCGGGTTGACCACGTGGTCGACGCCCGCGCGACGCAGCTTCTCCTCGTTGTGAGCCGCGTTCGCGCGCGCCACGATCCGGAGGTCGGGATTCAGGCTCCGAGCGGAGAGGACGACCGAGATCGCGTCACCGTCGGAGTGGAGACTGACGATGAGGATCTCGGCGCGGGGCAAGCTCGCCCCGCGGAGGACGTCGTCGTCGGTAGCGTCCCCGTACACGGCGGGAAACCCGGCCTTGATGGCAGCGTCGCACCGCGCGACCTCCTGGTCGATCACCACGACGTCACACTCCTCGGCCATCATGCGGGCGATCGTCCGGCCGACCCGGCCGTAGCCGCACAGGACGACGTGGCTCTCCAGCTTCGCGATCCGCTGTTGCATTCGTCGCCTTCCTACTTGGAACAGCTGGCTCTCGAGGAGCTCGGCCCACAACCCGGCCAGTGAGTAGAGGACCGCTCCCACACCGAGCACGATGAGGACGATCGTGAACGCGCGCCCGCTGCCGTCGAGCGGACGGACCTCCCCGAAACCGACCGTCGAGACGGTCACGACCGTCATGTAGAGCGAGTCGACGAACGACCAGCCCTCGGCGACCCAATACCAGAGCGTTCCCGTCGCGGCGACGACCAGCAGGACGGCCAGGCCCAGCCGCACTCGCTCGCGGGTTCCCACTACTGGGCGAAGTCCTCCGGGGAGACCTGGTCGAGGAACTCGCGGAACTCCTCGACCTGGCTCTCTTCGTCCTCGGGCTCGAACTCGACGCCAGCTTCTTCGAGCACGGCCTCCTCGGCGAAGATCGGCACGGTCTCCTCCTGGCGCACCGCGAGCGCGATCGCGTCCGAGGGCCGCGAGGAGACCCGAAAGCTCGTGCCGTCGCGCCGCAGCTCCAGCTCGGCGAAGAACGTCCCGTCCTGGAGGTCGGTGATCACGACCCGCTCCAGCTCGACGTCCAGGTCGGCGAGGACCGTCGTGAAGAGGTCGTGCGTCATCGGGCGCGGGGTCTCCATGCCCTGCAGGGCATAGACGATCGCCGTGGCCTCCGGCGGCCCGATGAAGATCGGCAGATGCCGAGCACCCTCCTCCTCGCGGAGCAGGACGATCGGCTGGTTCGTCGGTACCTCGACTCGTACTCCGACGAGCGACAGACGGATCACGTCCACCCCCTGACGCGCGGCGAGCCTAGCATCGCGCCTGCGGATCCCGGCCGCCGTCCAGAGTCCCGTAGAGCTCCTCGACGTACGTGTCCGGCCGGCGCAGGACCTCGTCGCGATCGACCACGACGACCTCGGGCAGGTTCCGGTACAGGTCCCTGCGGTGAAGCCCGTACCCGAGGACGAAGACGTCCCCGATCTCGATGCCGCGGTAGCGCACATCGAGCGGGACGATCCGGCGCACCGAGCGGTCGAGCAGGGCGCACACGTCCACACGGCGTGGGCGGCGATCGCGCAGATGGCCGAGCAGGTACGAGAGCGTCAACCCCGTGTCCACAATGTCCTCCACGAGGACGACGTCCCGGCCCGCCACGTCCAGGTCGAGGTCCTGGAGCAGCCGCACCCGCCCGGAGTCCGGCTGGTAACGACTGATGGCCAGGAAGTCGACGGCGACCGGGACGCTCTGGATGGCGCGGACCAGGTCCGCCAGGAAGAGCAGCGCTCCCTTCAGCACCCCGACGAGGACCACACCTTCGGGATGGTCGGATGCGATCTCGGCTCCGAGACGACGAACGTGATCCTCGAGCGCCGCGCGCGTGAGCAAGAGCTCGACGCTCACGTTCAGCCGAGTGACTCGCGCAACGACGTCCGGAGCAGCGCGAGCCGCAGCTCGCGACCGAGGCTCGCGAGCTCGGCCATGCCCCGGCGCGCCTCCGCGCGCGCGTCGGGATTGCGCTGGCGGAGCAACGGCAACAGGACCTGTTCGAACAGCGTTGCTTCCCGATCAGCGAAAGACCTGTACATCCGCAGATGGCGCGGCTCCACACCGTGCGCGGCGAAGGCCGCCGCGGTCCGAGCCACGACGAGCGCGTCCTCGTCGAAACGGGGATGCTCACTGTCGTCCGTGAACGGACGGAGCAACCCGAAGGACTCGAGCTCGACGATGACGCTCTCGTCGAGGCCGGTCGCACGCGCGAGATCGCCTCGGGTCAGCGACGAGCCCGCGGTCGGTGCCGACACGGCCGCGGCCGGGACGTCCTTCTTCCCCGATCCCTGGTCGAGGAGCGGGAGCGGGACGGCCTCGGGAGCCCGCCGACCGGTGGCCTCCCCGTCAGCTTCGCTTTCGCCGTCCTCGTCGAAGGCGGCGGAGCTCTCCGTCCCGAGCTCGTCCAGGCGCGCCTTGATCACCTTCAACGGCAAGTAGTGGTCGCGCTGCTGGCGCAACACCCACCGGAGCTGCTCGATGTCGGCCTCGTAGAACTTCCGGTAGCCGGACGGTGTGCGCTCCGGGTCGATCAGGCCCTGGCTCTCGAGGAACCGGATCTTCGAGATCGTGACGTCGGGGAACTCCTGGCGAAGCAGCGACAGGACCTCCCCGATCGAGAGGTGGTCGGCCATCTCAGGCGCCGCCGATGAGGAAGGCCAGTCGGAAGCGGCCGATCTGGACCTCGTCACCGTTGTGAAGCGGCGCCTCCTCGACTCGCTCCCGGTTCACGTACGTCCCGTTCAGCGAGCCGACGTCCTCGACGAGGTAGCCGTCGTCCCGCTTCACGAACCGAGCGTGGCGTCGGGAGACGGTGATGTCGTCGAGGAAGATGTTCGAGTCGGGATGACGTCCGGCGGTCGTCACCTCGGTGTCGAGCAGGTAGCTGCTCCCCGCGTTCGGACCCCGGCTCACCACGAGCATCCCGGTTCCCTCCGGGAGCTCGTCGACCGACGGGCCCGGCTCCTCGGCGGTCTCCTCGTCGACGGCGGGGAGGTCGACCGTGGTGTCCTCGGTGGCCGCGGGCAGCGGCGCACCACAAGACGAGCAGAAATTCGCATCCGGTGGGTTTTCGTGCCCGCAGCGCGCGCAGAGCATCATGGGCCCAGGCTACTGACCCCCCGGAAATGCGGCAATCGCCCCGGCCGAAAACCTGGACTTCGACCTGAGGATGAGGGTCCGTAACCCTCGATCCGGGTCACTCCTCGGTCAGCGCGCGGTACCGGGCGGCGTCGAGGAGGCCCTCGAGCTCCCCCGGGTCCAGGAGCTCGAGCTCGAAGATCCATCCCTCGCCGTAGGGGTCGGCGTTGACGAGCTCGGGTTGATCGTCGAGCGCCTGGTTGACAGCCGCCACCCGCCCGGAGGCGGGCGCGTAGATCTCCGAGACCGACTTCGTCGACTCGATCTCGCAGCACGCCGCCGAGGCGACGACCTCGAGACCAACGTCGGGGAGCTCGACGAACACGACGTCGCCGAGCGCGTCCTGCGCGTAGTCGGTGATCCCGACCTGGGCGCGGTCACCGTCCACCCGCACCCACTCGTGCTCGGTGCTGTAGCGCAGCTCCTCGGGGAACTCCATCGACACCTCCGCGTCGGCTCGGGGGCGCAGGATAGCGGCACTGCTGGTCCTCACCTCAGTGTCTCCCGCTCCCGGCCGCTCGGGCCCCGGCGCGGGCGGCGCCGGGTACCGGCACCGCTGGTCCTC
>CAYRHS010000184.1:0-5640 GCA_964424125.1 uncultured Burkholderiales bacterium | reverse complement strand
CTCGATGTGGTCGACGACTTGGAGTTCGTGGCCGGGCCCGGTCGCGGTGAGGTGCGCGTCGGTATCCGTGCGACCGGGATCTGCCATTCGGACGTCTCTGCGATCGACGGCGTCCTTCCAGCGCCGACCCCGGCTGTCCTCGGCCACGAGGCGTCCGGCGTCGTCCTCGAGACCGGCACGGACGTCGACGACCTCGAGGTTGGCGACCACGTCATTCTCATGCTCGTGCCCCCGTGTGGTCGGTGCTACCTATGCCTCAGGGGCCAGCCGAACCTCTGCGACGCGGTGGTGAACCCGTTTGACCCACCGCCGCGCTACGAGCGAGACGGGGAGCCGATCTTCACCCTCGGGGGGATCGCGGCATGGGTCGAGGAGGTGATCGTTCCCTACCAGCAGGTCGTCCGGATCTCTTCCGAGATCCCTTTCGACGTCGCGGCGATCGTCGGGTGCGGTGTCACCACAGGTGTCGGGGCAGTCGTCAACTCCGCGAAGATCGAAGCGGGCTCCACGGTCACGGTCTTGGGATGTGGCGGTGTGGGCATGAGCGTGATCCAGGCTGCGCGGATCTGCGGCGCGTCCGAGATCCTGGCGGTCGACGAGAACCGGGAGAAGCTGGCGCTCGCACTGTCGCTCGGGGCCACCAAAGCGGCGACGCCCGAGGACGCGACGACCCTCGGCGACCAGATCCACGACGGGCTCGGGTTCGACTTCGCGTTCGAGGCGGTCGGACGCTCCGGCACCATCCGTGACGCCTACGACAGCGTCCGGCGTGGCGGGTCGGTCGTCGTAGTCGGCGCCGGAGCCATGGACGACATGCTCGAGTTCTCTGCTTTCGAGCTGTTCTTCTTCGAGCGCACGTTGAAGGGAAGCGTGTACGGATCGGCCGACGCCCGCCGTGACTTCGGCCGAATCCTCGACTTGTGGAAAGCGGGCCGGTTGGACCTCGAAGCGCTCATCACTCGGCGGCTACGGCTCGACGAGGTCAACGACGGAGTGTCCGCCCTGCGCGATGGATCGCACATCCGTCAAGTGATGGAGCCCTCATGAGTGCCACGTCGCCGACCGCAGGAGAGGCTAGCGAGAAGGTAGTCGTGCTGCTGATCGCCCGCGAACGCTGTCAGGGCCACGCGCGCTGCAGCGTCGTCGCGCCTGGCCTCATCGAGCTCGACGAGTCCGGGTTCGCTCGTGTGGTGGGCGACGGCTGCTGTGCGTCCGAAGCAGACCAGAGACGCGCTGCTCGCGCCGCGGCGAGTTGCCCCGAAGCGGCGATCACGCTCGAGGACGGAACCCCATGAACCGAGTGGACTACGACCATCTGGCGATTGCCGAAATGGAATCGCCGTTCGAAGCGCTCGCTGAGCTCCGGGCCCGGTGCCCCGTCGCTCACACCGACGCTCACGGTGGCTACTGGGCGGCCTTCACGTATGAAGACGTTGGTGCCATCGCGCGGGATCCGCAACGATTCTCGTCGGCCCAGGGCGTCAGCATCCCTGCTCACGCCTTTCCCATGGCGCTTCCTCCGATCGAGGTCGATCCACCGCGCCACCTGCAGATACGCGGGCCGCTGCTCGACAAGTTCAGCCCCGCGGCCGTCTCGCAGATGGAGCCGGCCCTCCGGCGTGTCGTGGGCGAGCTCATCGATGACTTCGTCGCCGAAGGCTTCGCAGACCTCGCCACACAGCTGACCATGCCCCTCCCCGGAATCGCGATCGCTCATCTGCTGTCTCTCCCTGACGAGGTCGTGGCGACGGTCCGCGAGTGGACGATCCGCCTGATCCAGAACCCGACCGACCTCGAGGCCATCGGCGATGCGATGGAGCTCATCGCGGCGCTCTATGACGACCGGTCAGAAGCGCCCCGCGACGACATTCCGTCCCTCGTGGCGCAGCTGGTGATCGACGGCGAGCCGATCTCGGAGGGGGAGTACCTGTGCATGATGACCACGCTCGTCATGGCGGGACTCGACACCACCGCAAACGCGGGGGCCAACGTGCTCGAACTGCTCTCGAAGCACCCAGAGCTGCGGGCCCGTCTTGTCGACGACCCGACGCGGATCCCGGGGGCGATCGAGGAGCTCCTCCGGTTCTCCACGCCGCTGCCGAGCCTGGCGCGGACTGCCACCGCCCAGGTTGAGATTCGGGGCGAGACGATCGAGCCGGGCGAGAAGGTGTCGCTGTGCTGGATCGCCGCCAATCACGATCCTGAAGAGTTCCCCGACCCGGAGCGCATCGACTTCGACCGGTTCCCGAATCGGCACTTCGTCTTCGGGACCGGCCCGCACCGGTGCCTCGGCGCTCACCTCGCCCGTCTCGAGCTTCGGGTTCTGCTCGAGGAGGTGCTTCAGCGTCTCCCGGACTTCGAGGTCGTGCACGAGGACGTCCGTCGCTACTCGGGCATCACCCGGGGGATCTCTTCGCTGCCGGCGCGCTTTGCCCCCGGTACGCGGCTCCGGGATTCGGTGGAGCGGCGCGAGAGGGCCTTGTGACCGATCCCCGGCTCCCGGCGAGCGACTTGATCATCGGTGCCGATCGAGTCCATAGCACGGCCGCCGGAATCCTCGAGCACGTGAACCCGGCGACGGGCACATGGCAGGCGGAGGTAGTGCTCGCGGGACCCGCCGAGGTCGACGCCGCGGTTGCAGCCGCCCGGGGCGCCGAACGGGAGTGGCGAGCGCTTCCCGCCAGCGACCGGCGGGACCTGCTCTGGAAGATCGCGGCGCTCCTCGAGGAGAACCGCGAGGAGCTCGCCACGACAGGCATCCTCGAAAACGGCACACCGAGCGCCTTCGCGACGGTGGCCTGCTCCACTTTTCCCGCCGAGTACTTCCGCTACTTCGCCGGCTGGTGCGAGAAGATCGCTGGCGAGACCGCGCCCACCTACCCCGGGAAGGCACTCGACTACGTCCTCCACGAGCCGTTCGGTGTCGTAGCCGCGATGGTTCCGTTCAACGGCCCCCTCGGACTGATCGCGATGAAGATCCCGGCCGCGCTCGCTGCGGGCAACACGGTCGTACTTAAGCCCTCCGAGCTCGCGCCGTTCACCGCGTTGCGTTTCGGCGAGCTGTGCCTCGAGGCCGGGTTCCCGCCTGGGGTGGTCAACATCATCACCGGCGACGTCTCGTGCGGACAGGCACTCGTGGCCCATCCCGGCACCGACCAGATCTCCTTCACGGGTGGCACGGCGACGGGGCGTGCGATCATGAACACGGCATCGCAGCGACTGTCCCCCATGAGTCTCGAGCTGGGCGGCAAGTCCGCGGCTCTGGTGTTCTCGGACGCCGACCTCGACGAGGCAATCGCCACGGCGGTGCGGACCGGCCTTGTGATGCAGAGCGGCCAGGCATGCATGGCGCCCACGCGTCTGCTCGTGGAGCGGAACATCTACGACGAGGTCGTCCACGAGATCGTCGGCCTTGCGGAGGCGGTCGAGGTCGGTGACCCGTTCGATCCCGCCACGCTCATGGGGCCGCTCATCAGCCAAGCGAGTTGCGAGCGGGTGCTCGGCGTTGTCGAGCGGGCGAGGCGCGAGGGCGAGGGCCGCCTCGTGACCGGCGGACGGCGGATCGACGGCACCCTCGCCGCGGGCTACTTCGTGGAGCCCACCGTATTCGCGGACGTGGACCCGATGAGCGCTCTGGCACAGGAAGAGATCTTCGGACCGGTCCTGTCGATCATCCCCTTCGACACGGAGCGCGAGGCGCTCGAGATCGCGAACAACACCATCTATGGGCTCGCCGGCTTCGTCTTCACGAGCGACCTTCGCCGAGCACACCGCGTGGCCGCGGCTCTTGAGGCCGGTTACATCGGGGTCAACACCTTCCCGCTCCTCCCTGCTCCGGCGCCGTTCGGCGGCTACAAGCAGAGCGGCTTCGGCCGCGAGCTCGGCGCGGCCGGGGTCGCGGAGTTCACGCGGACGAAGAACGTCTACGTCAATCTTGCATGAGGCAGGAGGACCGATGAGCGAAAAGCCCGTATTCGGCACCGTCGGTTTCTACCAGGCAGTTGCCGATGACTTGAACGCGGACGAGACCTGGTTGGAGATGGCCAAGCCGATCACCTACACGATGGTCTTTGTCTACGAGGAGCCGATCAACAAGAACTTTTCCCTGCGATTCGAGGCGGGACGCATCACCGAAGTCTCTGAAGTCGAGGATCCTCAGCAGGTCGGTGCTGACTTCGTCATCAACGGCAAACCAGCCGCGTGGCGCGGGCTCATCAAGAAGGAACTTGATCCGAACAGCGCGATGGCGACAGGCAAGGTCAAGATCGACGGAAAGCAGACGGTGTTGCTCCGTCACATGAAGAAGTTCTCCTACATGATCGACAAGATGACGTCGATCGACGCAGATTTCGGCGACAGCTGAGCCAAGCCCCAGGCCGGGCAGGACCACGCTGGAGGACCACGGTGAAGGACCAGGATTTCGAAAGCATCAAGGTCGACGGGCCGGACAACCATGGTGTGGTCTACCTCACCCTCAACCGCCCGGAGAGCCTCAACTGCGCGTCGATGGAGATGTACCAGGAGCTCAGCGCCGTCGCCCGATGGCTCCGCAATCCCGACGGCGTGGGCGCAGTGGTGCTGACGGGAGCGGGCCGGGCCTTTTGCGCCGGCGCAGACATTCGCATCATCAAGGAATTCGCGGACGAACGCTTCCGTACCAAGATGATGGAAGACGGCGTCCACATGGTGCACGAATTCCTGCGGATCAGGCCTCCTGTGGTTACGGCAATCAATGGGCCGGCCGTCGGCTTCGGGGCGGCGCTGGCGCTGACGGGGGACGTCGTCTTCATGGCGGAGGACGCCGTGATCGCCGACACGCACGTCAGAGCCGGCATCGTTGCGGGGGATGGCGGTGCATTGTTCTGGCCCGCCTTGATCGGCCCCAGCCGAGCGAAGGAGTTCCTCCTCACCGGCGATCCGATGCCCGCGACAAAGGCGTACGAGTTCGGGCTGGCCAACCGTGTGTACCCATCCGATCAGCTCCTCGACGAAGCCGACGCGTTCGCTCGCCGTCTCTCGGGAGGGGCGCGGCACGCGATCGCATGGACGAAGCAGGTGGTGAACATCGCTCTACTTCGAGAGGCGGATTACAAGATGCCCCTCGGCAACGCGCACGAAGCGCGCACGCAGGGAATGCCCGACATGGTTGAAGGGACGGAGGCGTTCCTGGAGAAGAGAGAACCGAAGTTTCCGAGCGCAGAACGCCCATGACGAGGCTAATACCGGAGTGGCCATGAGGGAGGAAGCGAGATGGGCGGTTTCAAGGAAATGAAGGGCTGGCCGTACAAAGAGTTCCCGACGAGCTGGTTCGTCGTCGGACTGTCGTCAGAGCTCGCCCCCGGTGAGGTCCGTCCGATCGAGTTCCTCGGTAATGATCTGGTCCTGTACCGCACGGAAGGCGGTGTCGCCAACGTCTTCGACGCGTATTGTCCACACCTCGGCGCGCACATGGGGCACGGAGGCTGCGTCAAGGGCGAGAACCTGTCGTGCCCTTGGCACGGATGGGAATGGAATCTCGAGGGGAGGAACGTCGAGATCCCGTTCGCGGAGCGCCCGATCTTGAATACGCAGATCCGGAAGTGGCACGTTCATGAGCGCGACCACGTGATCCTGATGTGGCATGACGCGGAGGGGCGCGAC
>CAYRHS010000183.1:0-5691 GCA_964424125.1 uncultured Burkholderiales bacterium | reverse complement strand
AGGAGGCGCTGCGGTCGAGCCTGGACGATCAGGCCGCCTTGCTCCTGCGCCTCGAGGCACTCCTCGCCGCGCCACCACCCGAAGAAGGCGCTTCGGCGGAGCTCGTCGAGAGCCTCGAGGCCCTCGACGCCAGCGTGCGCGAGGAGGGGTCGCTCGTCCGCGTGACCGTGGAAGGCCGCCGGCGCGACGAGGTGACCCAGAGCCTCGTGGACGGGCATGCGCACCGGGGACCGCTGGTTCCGGGTCTCAGCGTCTTCACGATCACCTGGAACCACGCCGATTTCCTCGAGGAGTCGATCGAGAGCGGCCTCGCGGTGCTCGACGGACTCCCCTCTGGTCTCGGGGGCGAGCTGCTGGTGCTCGACGACCACTCGACGGACGAGACGCCCGAGGTCCTCGCGCGCCTGGCGGCTCGGGACCCACGCGTGCGGGTCATCAGGTCACCGCTGAACCTGGCCCTGTCTCGCGCCCGGAACGTGCTGCTCCAGGCGTGTCCGACGACCCACGCGTTCGTCCTCGACGCGGACAACACGGCGTTCTCCGCAGGTGTGCGGGCGCTCCTCTCGGTGGCGAGGCAGTACGACGCGGCGTTCACCTACGGGAACGTCGTGAAGCGGCGCGACGACGACTCGGAGTTCGTGCCGTGCTCGAACGAGCCGCCGACGGCGGCCTGGGCGGAGGGCAACTACATCGACTCGATGGCACTCGTCGATGTCGAGGTGCTCCGCCGCGCCGGCGGCTGGACGCTCGATCCGCTGCTCCACGCGTACGACGACTACGAGCTCGTGCATCGACTCGCGCGGCTCGGCGAGCTGATCGCGTTCGTGCCCACGGTCGTCGGCCGCTACCGCATCCTGGCCACGAGCTACATCGCGTCGACGCGGGACTCGAGCGTCGCCATGGAGCGGCTCAAGCGCGCCTATCGCTCCGACGGTGGGCTCGAGCCCGACGACGTTCCCGCGATGGCCGTCCACCCGGCGACGGGCGTGGTGTGGGCCACCCCGGCCGCCATCGCCGTGCGTCCCGAGCTCGCCGCCCGTGACGAAGCCGTGGAACCGCCGCGGGCGCGGGCGAGGCCGCGACGTGCGCTCTTGGTCTCGTCGGGTGGCTTCCGCAACGTCGGCGACGACGCGATGGCGGCCAACGCGATCCGGCGCCTCCGACGGGAGTTCGCCGAGATCGACCTCGTGACCGACGGAGACGTGGGGGACGACGCCGGCGCCGGTCCCGAACGCTGCGCCTGGTTGGGCACCCTCCCGGAGATCACGAGCACCCTCGAGCGGTCCGCGCTCGAGGCCGGGTGCGACGACCGAGAGCTGTTGGCCCGCTTCGCCGACGTCCGAGGCGAGAGGGCGGGGCCGCCGGCCTTGCTCGACCTGTCGCGTTACTCGCTGGTGCTCGTGGCCGGTGGTGGGAACCTCAACACGTTGTGGTCCGACCACATGGCGCGGCGGGCCGCCCTCGTGGCCGCAACCCGCTCGGCCGGTGTCCCCGTCGCTTGGTCGGGCCAGGGCCTCGGTCCGGTCGATGACGAGCTCGACCGTCGCCTGCTCGAGTTCGTGGTCGAGTCCTCGACGCGGTTCGGGCTCCGTGACCCTGTGTCGCTCACGTTCCTCGGCGACCTCGGGGCGGAGCAGGTCAGCGTGGTCGGCGACGACGCCCTCGGACTCCCCGCGCTCGACCCCGAGGCGGTCGACACCGCGCTGCGCCGGGCGGCGGTGCCCGCCGACCGGCGCTTCGTCGCCGTGCACGCTCGGGCGGCCGGCTATGTCGGGCTCGACGAACGGTCACTCGACGCCTTCGCCGCGGCAACCGACGCGCTCGCCACGGCTCGGGAGGTGAGCGTGCTCGGCGTGACCATGTGCGACTACCCGCCCGAGCCCGAGGCCGTCACGCTCGCCCGCCTGGCGCACGGGTCCGGACCCCGCCGTGCACCGTGGCGCGTGCTCGACTGCTCCGGCAGGGCGCAACTGGCCACCGACGCACTCGGCCGGGCCGCGGGCGCGCTCGTGCACTCCTACCACGCCGCGCTCTTCGCCCTGGAACGTCGTGTCCCCACCCTGCTCTTCGTCGCGTCCGACTACTACCGGGCCAAGGCAGAGGGGCTGCGGCGGCTCGCCGACCTGCCGTCGGACCTGGTGGTCGACGTCGGGCGTGGACCGGTCCCGAACGTGCCCGAGCTGTCGGCTCGGCTCGAGGCGGTCGGGTCCGCGCTCGCAGGGCGGCCGGTGATCTTCGATGTCGGCCGGGTCGATCGTTTCTTCGCCGATATCGCCGATATCGCCGGTGACGTCGATCCCCGGATCGCCCTCGGTCGCTGACGCGGCGCTCGCTCGCGCCGCGTTCGGTCGTCGCTCGCCCGGACCGCGATGATGGGTCCGTGAGCACTCGCATCCTGGTGATCCTGGCGCTCTGCTGTGGTCTGGCGATCCTCGCCGCGTTCGCGCTCCAGGTGACCATCGCCCGCTGAGCCGGGCGATTCGACGCCTAGGATTCGGGGTAGACCGAGGTTCGGATTCCCGAGCGAGGCTTCACACCGGGAGGTGGTCACGATCGCCGAGCAGTTCGACGTCGTCGTCCTCGGTGGGGGACCCGGTGGGTACGCCGCCGCGCTCTACGGAGCCGATGCCGGCTTGCGGGTCGCCGTCGTGGAGGAGCGGCGCGTCGGGGGTACCTGCTTGCACCGCGGTTGCGTCCCGGCCAAGGAGCTGCTCCAGACGGCAGAGGTCCTGCGCACCGTCGGCGGCGCGAAGGACTTCGGCGTCGACGCCGGGCCTCCGAGCCTCGACCTCGGCGTGAGCCAGGAGCGCAAGCGTGACGTCGTGGAGCGCATCACCAAGGGCCTCGAGGGGTCGATGAAATCCCGCAAGGTCACCGTGGTGGACGGTCGAGGCACCGTCCTGGACGCCGCGAGGCGGTCGGTGCGCGTCTCGGACGGCACCGAGCTCCGGGGGGACGCGCTGATCCTGGCGACGGGCTCGGTTCCCAGGACGATCCCGGGGTTCGACTTCGACGGCGAGCGCGTGCTGTCGTCGGACCACCTGCTCGAGCTGGAGGAGGTCCCGGGTCGGGTCGCGATCATCGGTGGCGGCGCCATCGGCTGCGAGTTCGCCTCGTTCCTCGTCGACGCAGGAAGCGAGGTGACGGTGCTCGAGGCCCTGCCCCAGATCCTGCCGGGGGTCGACGGCGACGTGGTCCGAACCCTCGCGCGCGCCTTCAAGAAGCGCGGCATCGAGGTCCGCACCGGGGTGAGGGTCCAGGGGCTCGAGCGGGACGGAGCGCTGGCCGTCGCGTTCGAGGACGCGAAGGGCACCGACAAGGTCGAGGTCGACCGGGTGGTGGTGAGCGTCGGCCGCCGGCCCCTTTCCGAGGACGTCGGCCTCGACGGGTCGGGGGTCGGAGTCGACGACCGTGGCTTCGTCGAGGTCGACGAGTACCAGCGGACCGCGGTGGACGGGGTCTACGCAGTGGGTGACCTCGTCGCCGGTCCGGCGCTGGCCCACGTGGCGTTCGCCGAGGCCATCGTCGCGATCAAGACGATCCTCGGCGAGGACGTGACTCCCGTCGACCACGCCCGGGTGCCGTGGGGCATCTACTGCCACCCCGAGGTGGCCTTCTCCGGTCCGACCGAGGACGCGGCGAGAGCGGCGGGCCACGACGTCGTCGTCTCGAAGCACCGCTTCGGCGCCAACTCGCGCGCACAGATCATCGGCGAGGTCGACGGGCTCGTGAAGATCGTGGCCGAACGCGACGGCCCGATCCTCGGGGTCCACATCACCGGCCCGTGGGCGACGGAGCTGCTCGCCGAGGGGTACCTCGCCGTCAACTGGGAGGCGCTCCCGGAGGAAGTCGGCGCCTTCATCCATCCGCACCCGACGCTCTCGGAGCTCTTCGGCGAGAGCGCGCTCGCGCTCACGGGAAGACGCCTCCATGGCTGACGGGACCGACATCACGATGCCGCAGCTCGGCGAGACGGTGACCGAGGGCACGATCACCCGGTGGTTCAAGCAGCCGGGCGAGAGGATCGACGTCGACGAGCCGCTCTTCGAGGTCTCGACCGACAAGGTCGACTCCGAGGTGCCGTCCCCCATCGCCGGGGTGGTACAGGAGATCCTCGTCCCCGAGGGCGAGACGGCCCAGGTGGGTGACCGTCTGGCCGTCGTGGGCGAAGGTGCAGGGGGAGCCCCGGCGGCTGCGGAACCGGAGCCGACGACCGAACCGGAGCCGCAGCCCGTGCCAGAGCCGCCGGCGGCGCGCGAGCCTGCGCCGCCACCACCGGCACCGTCACCGGCAGCTCCGGCCGTGCCCAGCGGCGACGGGCGCAAGGGCGGGATGGTCACGTCCCCGGTAGTGCGTCGGCTCATCGACGAGCGCGGCCTCGACCCGGCCGACATCCCGGGCACGGGCGAAGGCGGGAGGATCACCCGCCGCGACGTCGAGTCCTTCGTCGGGACGCGAACGGCTCCGGTCGCAGCGACCGGGCGTCCGAGCGAGGCCGCCCCGCCACGAGCGCGCCGAGGCGACGAGACGGTGCCCTTCGACAACATCCGCAGGCGAACGGCCGAACACATGGTGCGCTCATTGCAGACGAGCGCACACGTCTACACGTCCGTCGAGGTCGATTTCGAGCGTGTCGACCAGGTCCGCCGGGAGCACCGCTCGGAGTGGGCGGAGCGCGAAGGCTTCTCGCTGACCTACCTGCCCTTCGTCGCCCGCGCGTTCTGCGACGCCGTGGACGACTGGCCTCGCGTCAACGCCAGCGTCGAGGGGGAGTCGCTCATCGTCCATCACGACGTGAACCTCGCGATCGCCGTCGACATGGATCACCAAGGGCTGGTCGCTCCGGTGATCCGTGAAGCTGACGGCAAGCGGCTACGCGTGTTGGCCCGGGAGATCCGTGACCTCGCCGATCGCGCCCGCAACCGCCAGCTCGCGCCCGACGACGTCGTGGGCGGCACCTTCACGATCACGAACGCGGGCCCGTTCGGCAGCTTCATGACGCTGCCGATCATCAACCAGCCGCAGGTCGCCATCCTCTCCACCGACGGGATCAAGAAGCGGCCCGTGGTGGTCGAGGGGCCGGACGGGGAGGACGCCATCGCCGCGCACCCCACCGGCATGTTGGCCCTCACCTGGGATCACCGTGCCTTCGACGGCGCGTACGCCGCTTCGTTCCTCCACCGGATGGCCGAGATCCTCGAGACGCGCGACTGGGACGCCGAGCTCGTATGAACCGCCTGCGCGTCCGTGGGCTCGGCCGCGTTCCGTACCGCGAGGCCGAGGCGCTCCAGCGGGGCCTGCATGCTCGGGCGCTCGACGACTACCTGCTGCTCCTCGAGCACCCGCACGTCTACACGCTGGGGACCCGCGCCGACCCGTCACACGTGTTGCGCCCGCCGGCCTCGGTGGGCGCCGAGCTCGTCTCTACCGACCGGGGCGGAGACGTCACCTACCACGGACCGGGTCAGCTCGTCGGCTACCCGATCCTGACGTTGCCGGAGTGGCGAGCAGGGAGCCGCGACGTCGTCGCCTACGTCCGAGCGCTCGAACGGGTGCTTATGTGCACCCTCGCCCAATTCGGCATCGAGGCGCACACCGTCGAGGGCTATACGGGTGTCTGGGTGGGTGACGAGAAGATCGCCGCCATCGGCGTGCGTGTCTCCCGCGGTCGGACGCGCCACGGCTTCGCGC
>CAYRHS010000182.1:0-5705 GCA_964424125.1 uncultured Burkholderiales bacterium | reverse complement strand
TGGAACGGCAAGTACCGCGACACGGTGCGCGACTACTGGCGGGGCGAGGAGCAGGCCCTCGGCGAGTTCGCCTCGAGGGTCACGGGGAGCTCCGACCTCTACGAGGGGACGGGGCGCCGCCCCTACGCGAGCGTCAACTTCGTGACCGCGCACGACGGCTTCACGCTGGCCGACCTCGTCTCCTACGACAAGAAGCACAACGAGGCCAACGGTGAGGACAACCGTGACGGCGAGTCCTACAACCGTTCATGGAACTGCGGCGTCGAGGGACCGACCGACGACCCCGAGGTCCTCGAGCTCCGGGCTCGGCAGCGCCGGAACTTCCTCGCCACCCTCCTGCTCTCCCAGGGGGTCCCCATGCTGCTCATGGGCGACGAGCTCGGTCGAAGCCAGGGCGGCAACAACAACGCCTACTGCCAGGACAGCGAGCTGACCTGGGTCGACTGGGAGCACGCCGACGAGCGGCTCCTCGAGTTCACGACCCAGCTCACAGGGCTCCGTCGGGACCACCCCGTGTTCCGGCGCCGGCGATTCTTCCAGGGGCGCTCGATCCTCGGCGCGGGTGACGCGGACCTCGCCTGGGTCCGACCCGACGGTGGTCAGATGAGCGAGGCCGACTGGGACGCGCCGTTCGCCAAGACCATCGGGGTGGTCCTCAACGGCGACGCCATTCGCAGCCCCGGACCCCGCGGAGAGCGGATCGTCGACGACACGTTCCTCGTGGTCTTCAACGCCCACTCGGGGCGGATCGACTTCACCCTCCCCTCCGGCCCGTGGGGGGACCGGTGGCGCGCGGTCCTCGACACCCACGAGTCGACCCCGGCGCGGAGCTCCCGCCGCTGGAAGGCGGGCATGCGGGTCCGCGTCCGGCCCCATTCGCTCGTCGTGCTGGTCCGTGACGACTGAGCCGGTCGCCACCTACCGCCTGCAGCTCGACGCCGACCTCGACCTCCGGGCGGTTGCCGCGCTCTGCGACTACCTGGCCGCGCTGGGCGTCAGCCACTGCTACCTCTCCCCCGTGACCGAGGCAGTGCCGGGGAGCAGCCACGGCTACGACGTCAGCGACCCGACGCGGGTGCGCGCCGAGCTCGGCGGGGAAGTGGCGCTGCGGGCGCTGGCCACCGAGGCGGGCCGCCACGGCCTCGCCCTCCTGGTGGACATCGTGCCCAACCACATGGCGGCCGACCCGGCCCACGACCGTTGGTGGTGGGAGACCCTGCGGGACGGAGCGTCCGGCGCCTTTGCCTCCGTGTTCGACGTCTTCTGGGACGAGGGCGGCGGCCGGGTGGTCCTCCCCGTCCTGGGCGCGCCGGCCGCCGAGGTCGTCGCACGCGGCGAGATCGTCGTCGGCGAGCACGAGCGCGAAGCCGCGCTCGTCTACCACGACCGCGTCTTCCCGTTGCGCGACGGCGAACGTCTCGGCACCGGGGTCGGCGACCCGCCGCCGCTCGAGCTCCTCGACCGCCAGCACTACCGGCTGGAGCAGTGGCGGCGGGGGTTGCGGGAGCTGAACTACCGGCGCTTCTTCGACATCGCCGACCTGGTGGCCGTGCGGATCGAGGACCCCGAGGTCTTCGCGCGCACGCACACGCTCGTGACCCGCCTCGCCGACGAGGGGCTGGTCGCGGGACTGCGCGTCGACCACGTCGACGGCCTCCGGGACCCGGCCGGCTATCTGGCGCGACTGACCGGAGCCTGCCCGGGCGTCTGGATCCTCGTGGAGAAGATCCTCGGCCGCGCCGAGGAGCTGCCCTCGGACTGGTCCACGGCGGGGACCACGGGGTACGAGTTCGCGGCGCTGGTCGACCGCGCGCTCGTCGACCCCGGGGGCGCCGAGCCCCTCGCCGTCCTCGCCCGGGAATGGACGGGCCAGGAGGTGGATCCCGAGCAGATCGTCGAGAACTCCCGGCGCGACGCGCTGGCGTCGCTGTTCCCCGCGGAGCTCGGCCGCGTCCGGCACCTCGCCGCCGCCGCCCTCGGCGCCGACCCCGACGACGAGGAGCTGGCTCGCGCCGTGCGCGAGCTGGTCGTGGCATTCCCCGTCTACCGGACCTACCTCGTCGACGACGAGCCCCCCTCCCGCGCCGATCGCGGACGGCTCGAGTCGGCCCGGGCGCGGGCGGTGAGCCGCGACGCCGCCGTCGCTCCGCTGGTCGGGCGTCTCGTCGACGTGCTGCTCGGCGACATCCCGTGTTCCGTCGACGCCCCCGTGGGCACGCGTGGCGAGCTGCGCGCCCGCTTCCAGCAGCTCACCGGCCCCGTGGCCGCCAAGGGTGAGGAGGACACCGCGGCCTACCGCGATCTCCGCCTCGTCTCGCTCGACGAGGTCGGCGCGGCGCCGGGCAGCTTCGCGGCCGAGCCCGACGAGCTCCATCGCGCCGCGGAGGCGCGGTTGCGATCCCACCCCCGATCGATGCTCGCGACGAGCACGCACGACAGCAAGCGCAGCGAGGACGTACGGGCCCGGCTGCACTGCCTGGCCGAGATTCCCGAACGCTGGGCGGCCGCCGCCGACCGCTGGCGGGAGCACAACGCCGGGCACCGGGGGGACCGGCCCGGACCCGACGCGGCGGACGAGTACCTCCTCTACCAGACGCTGGTCGGCGCCTGGCCGATCCAGACCGAGCGGGTCGTGGCCTATCTCCGCAAGGCGGCGCGTGAGGCGAAGCGCCGGACCTCGTGGCTCGATCCCGACCCGCGCTACGAGGAGGCCCTCGAGTCCTTCACGCGCGGGGTGCTCGCGGACGAGGGGTTCGTGGCCGATCTGGACCGGTTCGTGGCTCCGCTCGTCGCGTTCGGGCGCTCGAACTCGTTGGCCGCGACCACGCTGAAGCTCACCAGTCCAGGCGTCCCCGACCTGTACCAGGGCACGGAGCTCTGGCGGGCCGACCTCGTCGATCCCGACAACCGCCGCCCCGTCGACTTCACCCGGCGGCGCCGGGCCCTCGCCGACCAGGAGGACCTGGACGTCGACACGCTCCGCGCCCGTAGCGACGAAGGGCTCCCCAAGCTGCGCCTGATCGCGCGAACGCTACGGCTGCGGCGTCGACGGCCGGAGGCCTTCGGGCCCCACGGGAGCTACGAGCCACTGCGCTTCGCGGGCGCACGGGCGCGCCACGGCATCGGCTTCGTGCGCGGTGGCCAGGTCGCGGTGCTGGTCACCCGGTTCCCGGTCGGCCTCGCGGGTGACTGGGGGCCCACCACGACGTCCCTGCCGCCGGGTGAGTGGGTGGACGTGCTCACCGACCGGCCCCACGCGGGCGGCAGGCGGCGTCTCACCGAGGTGCTCGGTGACCTCCCGGTCGCCGTGCTCGACCGGACGCTCAGCTCGCGCTGACGCCGACCAGCGCCGACCACGGCGCGCGGCGCCCGTCTGCTGGTGCGCCCGCGCCGCCGTACTCGGGAGCGGTCGAGTCGAGCACGACGTCCACGTCCAGGTCACCGACCGTTGCGGCGGCGTCCCCGAAGACACCTGCGAGCAGCACTCGCCGGCAGGGACCGTCGCGCCGCACGACGAGCGTCCGGGCCGCCTCGTCGACCTCGATCCGGGGTGGGCCGGCGAGGGTCCCGTCGGCCACCAACTCACGCCGGAGCCCGAGGAGGTCCCGGTACCAGCGCCACATCGCCTCCCCCCGAGCGCCACCCACGTGCCCGCCGAGCACCGCGCGGGCAAAGGTCTCGGTCGCAACGGGATCGGGCGGCTCCCCCGGCCAGTCGAAGGCCGCGAACTCGCGTTGCCGGCCGCGCCGCACCGCGTCGAGAAGCGCCGCGTCTTCGTGATCGACGAAGTAGGGGAACGGCTGCTCGGCAGCCACCTCCTCACCCATGAAGATCAGCGGGATCGCGCCCGAGCACACCACGGTCGCGGCCGCGAGCTTCAGCGCCTCGAAGGAGACGACCGTCGCGAGCCGGTCGCCGAGCATGCGGTTACCGATCTGGTCGTGGTTCTGCGCGTAGCAGACGAGTCGATCGAGCGGCGGGGTCGGGCCGGGCCGTCCGTGGCGGCGTCGGCGAAACGGCGACCAGCGACCCCGATGGACGAACCCCCCTTCCAGCGCCCGGGCGAGATCGGGAAGCCCGTCGAAGTCCTGGTAGTAGCCGTGTCGTTCGCCGGTGAGCGTGACGTGCAACGCATGGTGAAAGGCGTCCGCCCACTGCGCGTCGAGCCCTCCCCCACACGTCTCGGAGGGGGCGACGAGGCAGGGGTCGTCGTCGTCGGACTCGGCGATGACGAGAGCGCATCGGCCCGCGTCCGCGGCCCGGGCGTGCACGACGCTGGTGAGCTCCTCCAGGAACGGAAGGGCGCGCCCGTCGGTGATCGCGTGCACCGCGTCGAGCCGCAGCGCGTCGACGTGCGCCACCTCGACCCAGAAGCAGGCGTTCTCGATGAAGAAGTTTCGCACCGCGTCGCTCTGCGGGCCGTCGAAGTTGAGCGCCTCGCCCCACGGCGTCCGGTACCGGTCGGTGAAGTACGGGGCGTAGCGAGCCAGCACGTTGCCCTCGGGGCCGAGATGGTTGTATACGACGTCGAGGCAGACGGCGAGCCCGTAGCCGTGGCAGGCGTCGACGAAGCGCGCGAGACCCGCGAAGCCTCCGTACGACGCCTGCACCGCGTACGGGAACACGCCGTCGTACCCCCAGTTGCGCCGTCCCGGGAACTGGGCGACCGGCATGAGCTCGACCGTGGTGACCCCGAGGTCAGCGAGCGCGGGAAGCCGGTCGAGGGCGGCGTCGAAGGTGCCCTCGGGGGTGAAGGTCCCGACGTGAAGCTCGTAGAGCACGGTTGCTTCCCGTGTCGGCGCAACGAAGTCCCCGTCGGTCCAGTCGACCGTCGTGTCGAGGACCGCCGACGGGCCGTGCACGCCGTCGGGCTGCGCGCGCGACGCGGGGTCGGGTAGCGGCGGAGCACCGTCGAGGCTGAAGCCGTAGCGCGTCCCGGGCGGTGCGTCGGCGACCTCTGCGCGGAAGATCCCGCCGGCGCGGGGTTCGAGCGGGATCCGCCGGCCGGCGCTCGGGTCGAGCGCCACCTCCACCCGCGCGGCCTCCGGAGCCCAGACCACGAACCGGGTGCAGGAGTCGCCCAGGTACTCGGCGCCGGGCCGTGATTCAGGCGCCACGCGGCCCGTCCCAGCGGAGGAAGAGGACGGCAAGTGGGGGCAGCGTGAGCACGAGGGAGAACTCACGGCCGTGCGCCGGGACCGGGGCGCTGGTGATGGCGCCGAAGTTCCCCCACCCGGCCCCGCCGTAGAGCTCGGCGTCGCTGTTCAGGAGCTCTCGCCAGCGCCCCTCGCGATCGACGCCGATGCGGTGGTTCGTCCACGGGACGGGCGTGTGGTTGGCGACCACGAGGATCGCGTCCTGCGGATCACGGCCGCGCCGAAGAAAGGCGAGCACCGAATGTTCGGAGTCGTCCGCCTCCACCCACTCGAAACCGGCCGGGTCGCAGTCGAGCTCGTGGAGCGCGGCGTGCTCGCGGTAGAGGCGGTTGCAGTCCCCGACCCACCGGGAGATCCCGGCGTGGGCAGGGTCGTCGAGCAACGGCCAATCGAGGACCGAGTCGTGGTCCCACTCGTGCCACTGGCCGAACTCCGAGCCCATGAACAGGAGCTTCTTGCCGGGCTGGGCGGTCATCTCGCCGAGGAGCAGCCGGAGATTGGCGCGCTGCTGCCACGCGTCGCCCGGCATCTTCGACAGCAACGAGCCCT
>CAYRHS010000181.1:0-5731 GCA_964424125.1 uncultured Burkholderiales bacterium | reverse complement strand
ATGGGAGCGCTCCGCCTCGGCGACCGCCTGCTCGGGACGGGTGGCTGCATCGTCCAGGACTGGGTGGGGCTCGACTTCCCGACCATGGAGCGTTGCGGAATGGACGAGGAACGCTACTCGGGGGGCGGCTTCATGTGGCTCCCGCCGACCTCGCCCCTCGGCGCGACCGCGATCCGCGCCGCGAAGCTCCGGCGGCGCTGGCCGTACCAGGAGCCGATCCCCGACGTGGCGCCGGTCATGGTGATGTTCGCCCGCTTGAAGGGCTTCATCGTAGCCGGGACGATCTGGCTCGACCCCGACGCTCCCCACGAGTTCGCCATCCACCGGACGCCCGACGGTGAGGCGATCGAGCTCTGGGCCGACGGACGGCAGGTCACGCGCGTGCAGCAAGGTCGGCCCGCGATCCCCATCGGCTTCCAGACCGCCGGACGCGTCCGTCTCCACCCCTCGGGCCTGCACGGCTGCTGCTGGCAGGACAACAACGACGGCGGGACCGAGGTGGCGGGCTACGCCGGCAACCCCGACGAGGACCAGCCGTTCACGATCGAGCGCCTCGAGATCATCGAGACGACGTACTGACGGCCACGCCGTGCTGCTCGAGGGCGCGTCGACACTGGTCCGGGTCTTCGAAGTGCACCGTTTGCAAACCGAGTGACGCGGCGGGGGGAAGGTTCTCCTCGAAGTCGTCGACGTAGACGACCTCCGCGGCAGGGCGCGCGAGACGCTCCAGCAGCAGCTCGTAGATTCTCGGGTCGGGCTTGCGCAGTCCCACGGCCGACGAGTCGATGGCGACGTCGAAGAGCTCGTGCGGCAGCTGGTCGCGCCAAACGGTCGCCTCCTTCACGTTGTTGGTCAGCAGCCCGAGCGTGTAGCGACCGCGCAGTTCGCGGAGCAGGTCGATCATGCGGGGTTCGAGCGCCCCGGCGGTCTCGGCGAGACGAGCGAAGCGACGCAGGTCGATGCGAATACCGTGACGCTCCTCGACCGTCTTGCCCACGTACTTCCAGAAGTCGCGGGCCGGGATCTCCCCTCGCTCGACCCGGGACATGACCGGGTCCCCACGGAAGAACGCGCTCAGCGTGTCGCGAGGGAGGCCGACCTCGTCCTCGTAGGCGTATACCCCGGTGAAGGGCGGGACGGTGAGCACGCCGCCCAGGTCGAAGACGACCGCGCTGATCTCGGACACGAGCCTGCTACTTGGCGACCGACGTGGCCGCCGGCGCTATCGGCTCACCCGCGGCGCCCTCGGGGGGTGACGGGGGCCGGCGGATGAGCCGGTCGCGAACCCAATCCGAGGCGCGGTGGAGCCCGACCGCGAGCCCGTCGGGATAGAAGATGGCGACGAGGATGAGGAGCAGCCCGGTCGAGACGCCTTCGTAGCGTCCCGCGTCGAAGAGCTCCCCCAGTGCCGTGAACACGAACCCGCCGTTCGCCAGCAGCCCGGCGATGAGCGCGCCGGCCACGCTGGCTATGCCGCCGATGTAAGCGACCGTCACCACGAAGATCGACTGGATCGGACCGAACTGTGCGAACGCGACCCGGTTGGTGAGGTAGGCGAGCATCCCGCCCGCGAGCGCGGCGATGAAGGCGGAGAGCGCGAAGGCCTGGAGCTTCGCGGCCGCGACGTTGATCCCTGCCGCGGCCGCGGCGCGCTCGTTGTGCCGAACGGCCAGCCAGCGGCGACCCGTCGGACTCCGGCGGAGATTCGCCACCGCCCCGCCGATGAGCACGAGCACGATGAGCGCGAACACGCCGTAGCGCTCGGGATGCGCGATCGGGTTGAGCTCGAGGCCGAAGAGCGTCGGGTCCGGGACCGGACTCCCGTCGATCCCGCCCGTGTAGTCCCCGTTCTGGAACACCATCGCATCGATGGCTACCGCCGCACCGATGGTGATCACGGCGAGGTTCACGCCCCGGACGCGCAGGGCGGGGAGACCGATGACGACACCCACGGGCACCGCCACGAGCGCCGCGAGCAGGATGGAGAGAGGAAAGGGCACGCCCGCACCGTCCGCGAGCTTGGAGACGGCCAGTGCCCCGACGCCGGCGAAGGTCATCTGTGCGAGCGAGATCTGGCCGACGTAGCCGGTAACGACCACCAGCGAGAGGGCGACGACCGCGAGGATCAGCGAGGTGAGGAGTGCCGACTGCAACGACCGGTCGAAGGCGAACAGCCCCACCAGAACGAGGGCCGCACCGGCGATGATCGCGACCGGCCGAAGGCGTGTCAGCGGAGCGACGGGGTTCCGGCCCTCGGTCAGCGTTCCCCGGGCCGGGACCAGCTTGCCCGTGGCCACCATCGCCAGGATGATCACGATGAAGGGCAGCGCCTCCTTGGCGCCGGTCTGGTTCCAGTAGAGGGTGATCTCCGACTGGCCCACGCCGATCAGGATCCCGGCCGCGGCGGTGAGCGCGAACGAGGTGAACCGTCCGAGCAACGCGGCGGCGAGGGCGGGGATGATCAGCAGCGTGAACCCGGTCGCGGTGAGCGCGGTGATCGGGGCGATGAGGATCCCGGCAATCGCCGCCAGGATCGCGGACAACGCCCAGTTCGCCGCGCCGATGAGCGTGGGCGAGTAGCCGAGGAGGATCGCGCCCTTCTCGTTCTCCGACGCGGCCTGCGTCGCGAGACCGAAGCGGCTGAAGCGGTACAGCGCCCAGAGCGCGATCGCGATCACGACCGTCACCACGAAGAGCCAGAGCCGATCACGACCGAAGCTGACGTCGAAGATCGTCACCGTCTCGGTGGGGAGCAGGCTCTTCACCTGCCGGGTCTCGGTCCCGAAGACGATCACGGCGAGCGACTGCAAGGCCAACAGCAGACCGAGCGTCGCCACGATCTTGGCCAGGGCCGGTGCCTCGCGCAGCGGGCGGAAGATCAGCAGGTAGAGGAGGACACCCCCCACGCCCGAGAGCGCCAGGGTGAGCGTCATCGCCACCGTCTCGCGCATGCCACCGTCCACGAGCCTGACGTACGTGAACGTGGCGAACATCGCCATCGCACCGTGCGCGAAGTTGACGACACCCGAGCCGCGGTAGACGAGCACGAGGCCGAGACCGAGGATCGCATACACGGCGCCGGCCCCGAGGCCGAGCATGGCGAAGAGGAAGAAGTCCTGCACCGCGTTCCCTACCCGTGCGGCCTCATCGCGCGCCCAGCATCAGTCGTAACCGTTCACCCGACGACCTGGCTCACGCGAACCCGTTGATCCAGGCCCCGCCGACGTCGACGAACTCGCCACCGGTGTACTGGTAGATCCGTTGTGCCGGGTTGTAGACGCCCGTCTCGACGCCGGCGAGCTCGACCGGGTTCGATGAGTCGAGCACGGGACCCATGAAGATCGGCTGGTCCGTCACCGACTCAATCTTGGCGAGGACCGTCTGTGCGTTCACGTTGTCGACACCCTGCTCGTCGGCCACCTCATTGGCGATGTCGACCAGTGTGACCGTCTCGGAGAAGGTGTCGGCCGCGAAGCTCGTGGGATCCTGGTCGGCGTAACGCACGATCCGATCCCGGAAGATCTCGGCATCCTCGAACTCCGGCTCCCCCTCCTGGGCCACGTAGTGCGTTTCCGAGTTCAGCAGGAAGCCGTCCAGCGCGTCCTCCCCCGCGAGCTCCAGGGCAGCCGGGTCCGCACACGCCCCCGAACCGGCGAGCTGGGCGGTGACGCCGACCTGCTGGGCGGCCTGGATGATCCGCCCGCAGTCCACCGACGAGAAGAGGATGAAGATGATGTCGGGGTCGGCCTCGTTGGCCTTCACGACCGCGCTCGTGTAGTCGGCCGCGCCGGTCGCCTCGGGAATCAGCTCGACCTCCACGCCCTCCGCCTTGAGCGGGTCGCCGAGCAGCGTGTTGGCCGCGAGCTCACCGGCCTCGAGATCGGCGTAGAGCACCACGGCCTTCTGGACGTCGAGCTCGTCGACCGCGTACTTCGCCAGCGCCGGGAATGCGCTGAGGGACCCGCCCCCGAAGGGATGGCTCGTCGGCGTGATGAACTCCGCGTTGCTGATCGGCAAGCCCACGAACGGGATGCCCGCCTCGTTGGTGACGGGCAGACCGTTGTCGCCCCAGGTCGGGCCGAGGCCCACGACGCCGATCACGTTCGCGTCCACGAACTGCTGGCCGCAGTCGGCAGCCTTGGCGGGATCGGTCTGCTCGTTGCAGGAGACGATCTCGACCGGCCGACCGTCGATCCCACCAAGCTCCTTGTTCACGTACTCGGCCGCCGCAAGTGCTCCGTTCTCGAGGTCCGGGAGATCCGTGCCCGCCACCCCGGCGGAGAAGACCACGCCGATGTTGAACGGCTCCCCGCTGACCGGCGGACCCGTCGGGATCGTGACGTCCTCGCTGGTGTCGCTCGCGTTGTCGGACCCGCCGCTGTCGTTGCCGCACGCCGCCGCCACCAAGGCGACCAGACCGACCACGGCCAGGATCCGCCACCATGTCGACCGGACCTTCATCAACCGTCCCCCCGATTCATCGTCGCCGATCAGCGATCCCGGCTCACGCGAACCCGTCGATCCAGCCGCCGCCGACGTCGATGAAGTCGCCGTTCTCGAACTGGTAGATCCGCTGGGTCCGTGCGTAGACACCCGTCTGGACGCCGGCGAGCTCGACCGGATTGGTCGAGTCGAGCACGTCGCCCATGAAGATCGGCTGGTCCGTCACCGACTCGATCTGGGCCAGGACAGTCTGCGCGTTCACCGCGTCGACACCCTGCGCGTCCGCCACCTGATTGGCGATGTCGACCAGCGTCACCACCTCCGAGAACGTCGCCGCCGAGAAGCTCGTCGGTTCCTGATCTGCGTAGCGCACGATCCGATCCCGGAAGATCTCGGCATCCTCGAACTCGGGCTCGCCCTCCTTCGCCAGGTAGTGGGTGTCCGAGTTCAACAAGAACCCGTTCAATGCATCCTCACCGGCGATCTCGAGCGCGGAGGGATCGGCGCACGATCCGGAACCGGCGAGCTGGGCGGTGACCCCGACCTGCTGCGCGGCTTGGATGATCCGCCCACAATCCACCGACGAGAAGAGGATGAAGATGATGTCGGGGTTGGCGTCGTTGGCCTTGACGACCGCGCTCGTGTAGTCGGCCGCGCCGACGGCCTCGGGGATCAGCTCGACGTTCACGCCGTCCGCCCGGAGCGGGTCGCCGAGCAGCGCGTTGGCCGCGAGCTCACCGGCCTCGAGATCGGCGTAGAGCACCACGGCGTTCTGGACGTCGAGGTCGTCGACCGCGTACTTCGCCAGCGCCGGGAACGCGGTCAGTGACCCGCCTCCGAACGGGTGGCTCGTGGGCGTGAGGAACTCGGCGTTGCTCACGGGCAGCCCTACGAACGCGATGCCCGCCTCGTCGGTGATCGGCAAGCCGTTGTCACCCCACGTCGGGTCCAGGCCCGTGACGCCGATCGCGTTGTCGTCCACGAACTGCTGCGCGCACGCGGCGTTCTGTGCCGGGTCGGCCTTGCCGTTGCAGGCCATGATCTCCACCGGCCGCCCGCCGATGCCCCCCAGCTCCTTGTTCACGTACTCGCCTGCCGCCTCCGCGCCGTTGCGCAGATCCGGCAGGTCGATCCCCGACACGCCCTCCGCGTAGATCACCCCGATGTTGAACGGCTCCCCGCTCACCGGCGGACCCGTCGGGATCGTCATGTCCCCGCTCGTGTCGCTCGCACCGGACCCGCCGCTGTCGTTGCCGCACGCCGCCGCCACCAAGGCGACCAGACCGAC